>NZ_JAMXWT010000021.1:0-56524 GCF_050958665.1 Microbacterium sp. gxy059
CTACGCAGGTCCGCGCCGCGCACCAACTCCTCGCCCCCGCCGGGCGTGTCGGCCCTCCGGCGCCGCAGTGTGGATTCTGGGGTTAGGTGTGGCTAACCTTCTCTCGTGACCTCTCGCACCTCCTCCCCCGGCTGGGCTCTGCGCGCCACCGAGCTCTCCGTGTCCTTCGGACGCACCGCCGTCGTGCGCGACGCCTCCCTCGCCCTCGAGCCGGGTCGCGTGACCGCGCTCGTCGGTCCCAACGGCTCCGGCAAGTCCACGACGCTCCGCGCCCTGTGCCGTCTCGTCCGCGCCAGCGGGGGATCCGTCTCGCTCCCGGACGTGGAGGACACCCGTGCCCTCTCCCCTCGGGAGTTCGCCCAGCGGATCACCCTGCTCGCGCAGCAGCGCCCCACCCCCGTGGGGATCACCGTCTCGGACATCGTGGGCTTCGGCCGGCACGCCCACCGCAGCGGGTGGAGGGGCCGCGATCCCGAGGGCGCCGCCGCCATCGCGCGGGCTCTGACGCTCACCGGCCTCGACGACCTGCGCGATGCGCCCCTCGAGACCCTGTCCGGCGGGCAGCTCCAGCGAGCCTGGTTCGCGAGCGCCCTCGCCCAGGACACCGCCGTGCTCCTCCTGGACGAGCCCACGAACCACCTCGACCTGCGCTACCAGGTCGAGATCCTCGACCTCATGCGCGAGCTCTCCGACGAGCACGACGTCGCGGTCGGCGTCGTGCTGCACGACCTGGGGCACGCGGCGGACGTCGCCGACCGCATCCTCGTCCTCAGCGAGGGCCGCATCGTCGCCGACGGGGCTCCGCTCGAAGCTCTCGATCCCGCGCTCCTCAGCGACGTGTACGGCATCCCCGTGCAGGTGGCAGAGGACCCTCGGACCGGTGCGATCGACGTCCGCGTGCGTCGCGCCCGCCGAGGACGCCCCTCGGCCGCCGCCTGACCGACCTCCGCCCCACCCCTCCGCGGCGCAGCCGCGCACCGAAAGGATCTTCCATGTCCCCCACCCGCACCGCCGCGCTCTCGCTCGGCTCCCTCGCGATCGTCGCGCTCCTCGCCGGCTGCGGCACGACCAGCGACGCCGCCGACGCCCCCGCGGACGACGCGGCGCCCGCCGACGCCATCACGCTGCAGGACGCGGAGGGCGAGGACGTCGTCCTCGAGAACGGACCCGCCGAGAAGGTCGTCGCCCTCGAATGGGCGCAGGCCGAGATCGTGCAGTCGCTCGGCATCGAGCTCACCGGCATCGCCGACGCGAGCGGCTACGAGAGCTGGGTCGGCGACGCCGTGCCGACGCTCGGCGACCCCGCCGATGTGGGCGTGCGCAACGAGCCGAGCGTCGAGGCCATCGCCGAGCTCGAGCCCGACCTCATCGTCGGCGTCCCCGGATCCGTGCCCGACGAGGTGCGGGAGCAGCTGGAGCGCGTCGCCCCGATCCTGCTGCTCGAGCCCGCGAACGCCGCCGATCCGCTGGGCGCCGTGCAGGAGGCCGTGACCACCCTCGCCTCCGCCACCGGACGCGAGGACGAGGGAGAGGCCCTGAACGCCGAGCTCGACGCGAAGCTCGAGGAGAACGCGGAGCGCATCGCCGACGTCGGCCTCGACGGCACCCCCGTCGTATTCACCTCGCCCTACGCCGACGGCGGCAACGTGACGATCCGCATGCACGGACCGGGCTCCGCACCGCAGGCCGTGCTCACCGCCATGGGCCTCGAGCCCGCCTGGACCGACGAAGGCGACGCGGCGTACGCGCTCTCGTCCTCCGACATCGAGGGCCTCACGGCGCTGCCCGACGACGCCTGGTTCCTCTACTGGGCCAACGCCGACAGCGAGGATCCCGTCGAGACGTACCTCGGAGACAACGCCGTGTGGAAGAGCCTCCCCCTCGTCGAGGCCGGCCGGGTGGCCGGAGCCGCCGACGGCATCTGGGTCTACGGCGGACCCGACTCGCTCATGGCGTTCAGCGACGACGTCGCCGGCATCCTCGGCGCCGAATGACCGCACCCTCCGCCCCGCGGTCCTCGTCCCCCGCGCGTCCGGCGCGGCGGACGGGGGCCGCTCTCGTGGCGATCGCGACCGTCCTCTGGCTCGTCGTCGCCGCAGCCGTGCATCTCACGCAGGGCACCGCCGACATCGGCCTCGCCACGCTGTGGTCCGCGCTCTCCGGCGGCGACGTGCCGCAGGCGAGCGCCGTGCTCATCGAGTCGCGCCTGCCCCGCCTCGCCGCCGCCCTCGTCGTCGGAGCCGCTCTCGGCATCTCCGGCGCCATCATGCAGTCGGTCTCGCGCAACCCCCTCGCGTCCCCGGAGACCACCGGAGTCGGAGCGGGCGCGCACTTCGCCGTGACCCTCGCGGCGGCGCTCGGCGTCGGGCTCCCTCCCCTCCCAGCGCTCGTCGTCGCCTTCGCCGGCGGCATCGGAGCGGCCGCGGCCGTCATCGGCCTGTCCTCGGGAGCCGGGCTGTCGCCCATCCGGCTCGTGCTGGCGGGGTCCGTGCTGACCCTCGGCCTGTCCGCGGTGACGAGCGTGCTGCTCCTGCTGTTCCCGTGGGAGACCCAGGGGCTGTTCGCCTGGGGGGCGGGCTCCCTCTCCCAGAACGGATCAGACGCGATCCTCGCCGTGGCGCCCGTGCTCCTCGTCGCCGTCGTCGCGGCCCTCCTCCTCGGCAGACGCCTCGACCTGCTGCAGCTCGGCGATGACGCCGCGACCGCCTTCGGCGTGCCCGTCGCTTCGACCCGCATCTGGGCCATCCTCTGCGCGGTCGCCCTCGCCGCGGGAGCGGTGACGATCGCCGGGCCCATCGGATTCGTGGGCCTCTGCGCCCCCGCTCTCATGCGTCTCGCGGCGCGGCGGATCCCGGCCCTGCGCCGGCAGCGCGCCTTCCTCGCCCTGAGCGGCGTCGCGGGCATCGCGCTCGTGCTCACCGCCGACGTCGCGCTGAGGATGCTCTTCGGTCCCGTCTCCGGGGTGACGATCCCGACCGGCGTCGTCACGAGCCTCCTCGGCGCGCTGTTCCTCATCGCGCTCGCCCAGCGCCTGCCGTCCGGCTCCGGCGACGGGGAGTCGCTCGTGACTCTGCGCGCCGGCACGCGCATCGGCCGCCGCCGCCCCTGGCTCGTCATCGGCGGCGCGGGCGCGCTGCTCGCCGCCGCCCTCGTCGCCGCCGTGCTGCTCGGAGACAGCCTCGTGCTGCTCGGAGACGTGTGGAACTGGATCCGCCAGGCCGCCGTCGTGCGCATCGAGATCATCCTCGACTCCCGCACCCCGCGCGTCGCCGGGGCCCTGCTCGCCGGCGCGTGCCTGGGCATCGCGGGCCTCATGGTGCAGGGCGTCACCCGCAACCCGCTCGCCGACCCCGGCATCCTCGGCATCTCCGCGAGCGCCGGGCTCGGGGCGATCATCGTCATCACCACCGTCCCCGCGCCGTCGGACGGCCTCGTGCTCATCGCCGCGCTCCTCGCGGCCGCTGTCGCGGCCGTGCTGCTCACCTGGCTCGGGCGCGCCGACCAGCTGCGGCTCGTGCTCGTCGGCATCGGCGTGGGCGCCGGCGCGAGCGCCCTGACCACGCTGCTCATCGTCGGCACGGATCCCTGGAACCAGTCGAAGGCGATCACCTGGATGGGCGGATCCACGTACGGAGCGTCTCTCCCTCAGCTCGCGCCCATGGCTCTGCTGCTCGCGGCGACGGCCGTGCTGCTCACCCGCACGCACCGCGACCTCGACGTGCTGCAGTTCGACGAGACGTCGCCTCGGGTCTGGGGCGCCGACGTCGGACGATCGCGCCTCCTGCACATCGGCCTCGCCGTAGCGCTCACGGCCGCCGCGACCGCGTCGATCGGGGTGATCTCGTTCGTCGGCCTCGTCGCTCCCCACGCCGCCCGCATGATCGTCGGGAAACGCCACGCGGCCCTGTGGCCGCTCACGGGGCTGCTCGGGGCGCTGCTCGTCGTCGTGAGCGATGTCGTGGGGCGCGCGGCGATCGCCCCCGCCCAGCTGCCCGCGGGCCTCGTCGTCGCGCTCGTCGGCACGCCCTACTTCCTCTGGCTGCTGCAGCGCATGCGCCAGGCCTGAATCAGGGGCGCGGGCGGCCTCAGCGGACGGGGCGGTTGAGCGCCGCGTTGGCGAGGCCCGCCGCGCACACGACGCCCGCCGCGACGAGAGGCAGCCACAGCGCGACCGCCGTGCCGGCGCCCTCGGCGACCTCGCCCGCGACCGCCGCGCCGAGCGACTGCCCGACGATGAGGCTCGATCCGAGCATCGTCATCACCGTCGTCGACCGACCCGCGGGGCTGTGCGCGGCTCCGAAGCTGTACTGCGTGACGAGCGTCGGGCCCACCCCGATGCCCACGAGACCCAGGGCGATCGCCATCGACGCGAGATCGTGGGCGAGGCCGACGAGCACGCTGCCCCCGACCATCACGGCGCCGAACGCGATCCACCGCGCACGCGGCGTGAAGCGAGCGGGGAGCGCAGACACCGCCAGCGCGAGGATGGCGGATCCGATGCCCATGATCCCGTACATCACACCCGCGCTCTCGCCGTCGCCGAGGTCGGTCATGAACGAGGTGAGCGACGTGAGCGACGTGCCGAAGAACGCTCCGACGCCCGCCATGCCGACCACGATGACGAGGATCCGCGCCCGGAACAGGTCGCGGACGGGAGAGGCCGGGCGGCCGTCGTGCGTGCGCCCCGCATCGACGCGGCGCCCCGACGGGTGCAGCGCGAACGCGCCGACGAAGCCCACCGTCAGCACAGCGGCGCCGACGAGCGGCGCCCACGGCGCGATCGCGGAGGCGAGGATGCCGACGACGAACGGCCCGAGGACGAACACGGTCTCGTCGGCGGCCGACTCGTAGGCCATCGTCGACGACACCGTGCGCGACCGACGATCCGGCGCGATCCGGTCGGCGATGACGCCGACGAGCCGCGCCCGCGACATCGGGGCGACCTGGGGGGCCGTCGACCCGATGCCGAACGCGACGGCCAGCACGACCCCGATCGGCAGATCGCTGTAGACGACGGCCGCGAACACGACCATGAGGGCGGCGTTCGCCCCCGCGATGAGCAGCAGGACGAGCCGCTGCCCGAATCGATCGGCCGCGGCGCCGAGGAGCGCCCCGAAGCACGCCGTGCCGATGCCGACGGCGGCCGACGCGAGGCCGCCGTACGAGATGGATCCGCGGCCGGACGACACGAGCGTCAGCACGCCGACGACCATCATGGCGTAGGGCACGCGCGCGACGAACGCGATGATGAAGTACCAGGGACCGACGGTCCCCAGGAGCGAGACGGGGCGCTGCTCGGCGACAGCGCGCGCATCGGACGGGGTCATGGACGCCTCCACGGCGAGCGGTGGGTGCCGCCGCTGTCCGCCGGGTTCGGCGGCCGGTAGATGCACAGCCTTCTTCGTCGGCGGCTCACGCCGCCGAGCCCGAGTGTAGCGAGCCGCCCTGGACGGCGGATCCCCGATCCGGGTCGTCCGCGCACGCCGCTCTCCGCAGATTTCCCGCATGCGGCAGAGCTTCTCCGCAGAACAGGGGGCACGTGAACCGGCGGACGCATTCGCGAGCGGACGCTGTCAGGGCGCAACCGCGCCACAGGCGAAAGGATCCCCATGCCCCCTCACGCGCTGTCCCTCGACCCCGACTCGCTGGACGTGCTCGCCGCCGCGAACTCCCCCGCCATCTGGGTGTCCGCCATCGGGGTGTTCCTCATCATCGGCGTCCAGACCCTCATCTACTACCGCGCCGTGCGCCGCACCGCCCCGGCGGTCGGGATGTCCGCCGACGACGTGAAGCGGTCGTACCGCACCGGCATCACCGCGTCCCTCGACCCCTCCCTCGCCATCTGCCTCATCGCCATCACCCTCATCAGCGTCTTCGGCACCCCCGGCGTGCTGATCCGCATCGGCCTCGTCGGATCCGCGCCGTACGAGGTCGCCGCCTCGGGCGCCGTCGCCGGCACCCTCGGCACCTCCCTGGGCGGCGCCGGATTCACCCAGGAGGTGTTCGCGACCGTCCTGCTGTCCATCGGCAACGCGGGCGCGATGTGGATGGTCGTGACCCTCATCGCCACCCCGCTGCTCAAGCGCGGAGGGGCGAGGCTCGAGGGCGGCAGGGGCGCCGCGACGATGGCGATCATCTCGACCGCCGCCCTCCTCGGCGCCTTCATCACCTTCGGCCCGCAGGAGATCTCCCACGGCCTCCTCCCGACCCTCGCCATCCTCAGCGGCGCGCTCGTGATGGGCGCGCGCCTGCTCATCAGCCGCCTCACGGGCCGCGTCTGGCTCAAGCAGTGGGGCCTCGGCATCGCGATCGTCGTCGGCATCGCGTTCATCCACGTCCTCACGACCCTCGGCCTCGCCTGAGCCCGCACACCCGGAGAGCATCACGACCGCATCGCACCCTTCCGTCGAGACCCCCGCCGCCGCGGCCGCGTGGAGCTCCTTCGACCGGACGACCTCCCGCTGGGGCCGTCTCACCATGCTCGGCGCGCTCCTCGTCATGCTCGGCGGCCCCACGGTGCTGGCCGTCCAGCTCGGCGTCGACCCGGGCGCCGTGCTCGTCGGCGTGCTCGCCGTCGGCGCGATCTTCGGCGTCGTGTGGTTCGTCGAGCCGCTCGCCTACTTCCCGATCCTGGGAGCCGCGAGCATGTACCAGGCGTTCCTCATCGGCAACAACTCGAACAAGCTCATCCCCTCGGCGATCGCCGCGCAGTCGACCATCGGCGCGAAGGGCACCACCCGCCGCGGCCAGCTCGCCGCGGTGCTCGCGATCTGCGGCGCCGCCACGACCCACCTCGTCTGCCTGCTCGTCATCGTGGGCGTGTTCGGCGGGGCGCTCGTGCGGCTGCTCCCGCCCGAGCTCATCACGACCGTGCAGACGTACATCCTGCCGGTGATCCTCGGCGCGGCCATCGTGCAGATGATCTCCGACGACCCCAACTACCGGATCCTCGCCATCGCGGGCGTCGTCGGCGCGCTCATCGTCTTCGTGCTCACTCCCCTCGTGCCGGGGGCGGCGTTCTTCACCGTCGCGATCGCGGTGATCGCCACGATCCTCGGCGCCCTGTTCCTCCCGGGGCGCCCGGACCGCGCCGATGCGGCCTGAGACCCACTCAGGCCGAGGGCCGGACCCGGCCGTCCTCGTCGAGCGGGCGCCCCATGAGCGACGCGATCCGCAGCACCACGGACCGATCCGCGATCCGCGCCCCGGGCAGGGCGCGCTCGAGGGCGATCTCGAAGCGGTTGACGTCGGACAGGCGCCTCAACCACACCGCGAGCACGAGGTTGTAGCGGCTCGAGGTCGTGACGGCGAGCCGCACCTCCGGCACCCCCGCGATGGTCGTGCGCGCCGCCTCGACGGTGCGGGCGGGCGCCTCGACGAAGTACCAGGTGTAGACGGGCCACCCCGTCGCCCCGCGCGCGAGGTCGGTGCGCATCATCAGCTCGCCGCGCTGGCGCATCGTCGCGATCGCGTCGGACACCCGCTGCGGGGCGACGTCATGGCGGCGCGCGATCTCCGCGACGGTCGCGCGGCCGTCGCGCCAGAGCTCGGTCTCCACCGCACGGCGGACCTCGTCGGGGATCCGACGCGCCGCCCGCGGACGGGGAGCCGCGGGCGCGGGAACCCGAGCCGCCTCGTCCTTCGCGAGGGCGCGCAGCCGCCAGCTCGACCCCTCGACGAGCACCTCGCCCACGATGTGCGTGCGCGCGGAGCGCACGCCGGGGAGGTCGCCGATGCGCGGGATCACGTAGGCCGAGAGCGACGGGAGGTCGCGCGCGAAGACCGTGACGAGCAGATCCCTCGATCCCGACGTGAGATCGAGCACCCACACCTGCGGGTCGTGCTCGAGCGAGGCCATGACCGCCGACAGCCTCGACGGCTCGCACTCCAGCTCGACGAGCGCGAGCTGACCGTGCCGCGGATGGCCCGTGATCCACGCGTCGCCTCGGCGCCGGAGCGCCTCCCAGTGGCGCGCCAGGGTGCCGGCGTCCGCGCCGACGACCGGAGCGAGGTCGATCCAGCTCGCCCGCGGCTCGATCTGCAAGGCGTGCAGAAGGCGCGCATCCAGCTCCGACAGCCGGTTTTCCTGCACTTCTCATTCCCTCCGCGCAGATCAGCGGCGCGGATCCCGGACCGCGCGTCTCGTTCGCGCAGACTATCGCTCGCGGTCCGCCACAAGCACCACCGCCCAGAAGAAAGGCACGCACCATGACGACCTCCCCTTCCCCTGAAGCCCTCAAGGAGCGCGTCGGCGCGCGGACCCGCGCCGAGCGCGACGGGCTCGTCGCCCTGAGCCACCGCATCCACGCCGATCCCGAGCTCTCCTGGGAGGAGCACCGCGCCGCCGCGGCCGTCGCGGAGACGCTCCGCGACGCGGGGTTCGACCCCGAGGTCGGCGCGTACGGCGTCGACACGGCGGTGGAGGCGGTGCGCGGCGACGGCGACATGACCGTGACGATCTGCGCCGAGTACGACGCGCTGCCCCGCGTCGGGCACGCCTGCGGGCACAACGTGATCGCCGCGATCGGCGTCGGCGCCGCGATCGCCCTCGCAGACGTCGCGGAAGAGGCGGGGCTGCGCGTGAAGCTCCTCGGCACCCCCGCCGAGGAGCACGGCGGGGGCAAGGTGTCGCTCCTCGCGGCCGGCGCGTTCGAGGACGCCACCTGCTCGCTCATGGTGCACGGCGGAACCGGCGACGACGTGCAGGCCGCGAAGGTCGCGCTCACGGCCGTCGAGCGCTTCGAGGTGGTCTTCACCGGGCGCGCGGCCCACGCGGCGGCCGCACCCGACAGGGCGATCAACGCCGGAGCCGCCGCCACCCTCGCCCTCACGGCGATCGGGCTCCTCCGCCAGCAGCTCCCCGGAGGGACCAACGTCAACGCGTTCGTCTCCGACGGCGGCCAGGCGACCAACGTCATCGCCGAGCGCGCCGTGGTGCAGGTGGAGGTGCGCGCCGACGACCTCGACACGTGGCGCGACCTCAAGCGCCGCATCCTCGCCTGCTTCGAGGGGGCCGCCCTCGCGATGGGATGCGCGTGGAGCCACGAGCGCACGGAGCACCCCTACGCGCCGCTCGTGCAGGATCCCGACTTCTCCGCCTTCTGGGACGCGAACCTCGAGCGCCTCGGCCGCACCCCCGTGCCGCCCGCGGGCGGGGGCGGCGGCTCGAGCGACATGGGCAACGTCACGCAGGTCGTGCCCGGCCTGCACCCGATGATCTCGGTGCTCGGGGCGACCGCGGTGCCCCACCACCCCGACTTCGCCGCCGGCGCCGCGACGCCCGCGGCGCACGACGCGATCGTCGACGGCGCGACCGCCCTCGCGTGGACGGTGCTCGACGCCGCCCTGACTCCGAAGGTGCGCGCCGACCTCCTCGCACGCCAGGCCGCGCGGCCGGACGGCGCCACCCGCGTGACGCTGGAGAGCTGATCGCATGAGCGGCGTGTACGTCTCCGCCCTGGAGCTGTTCTCCATCGGCATCGGGCCGTCGAGCTCTCACACGGTCGGCCCCATGCGCGCGGCCGCCGCCTTCCGCGAGGCGGTCGCCGCCCTGCCGAGGCGCGCGGAGGTGCGGCGGGTGCGCGTGCGCCTGCACGGATCCCTCGGCGCCACCGGCATCGGCCACGGCACACCCGGAGCCGTCATCGCCGGGCTGGGCGGGGCGGATCCGACCACCTGCGACCCCGCGGAGGCGCCGCGGCTCTGGGAGAAGCTGGGCGACGAGGGCGCGCTCGACATCGACGGCGTGCGCCTCGACCGGGCGGACGTGGTCTTCGAGCCGTTCGCCCGCGACTACGCCCACCCCAACGCGCTGACCCTCGAAGCGCACGGCGACGACGGCGAGGAGCTGCTCGCGCAGACGTACCTCTCGGTGGGCGGCGGGTTCATCCGCCGCGCCGACGAGGAGCCCGGCACCGCCGTGCCCCGCGCGACGAGGGCCTACGGCACCATGGCCGAGCTGCTGGAGCTCTGCGGCGAGCGCGGGATCGCGGAGATCGCCTGGGAGGACGAGATCGCGATCCACGGGAGCGAGGACGCCGTACAGCGCGGCCTCGACGCGATCTGGGCGGCGATGAGCGCGTGCATCGACCGGGGGATCGCGACCGACGGCACCCTGCCGGGCGGCCTCGGGGTGTCCCGTCGCGCCGCGGCCGCCTGGCGCCACCTCTCCGCGCGGCCGCGCGAGCAGGTGACGAGCGGCGAGCGGGTCGCCGTCTACGCGATGGCCGTCAACGAGGAGAACGCCGCGGGAGGGCGCGTCGTCACCGCGCCGACGAACGGCGCGGCCGGCGTGATCCCCGCCGTGCTGCGCTACGCGGTGGACGAGGGGGCCGACGCCGACGCCGTGCGCCGCTTCCTGCTCACCGCCAGCGCCATCGGATCCCTCATCAAGGCGAACGCGTCGATCTCCGGAGCCGAGGCCGGGTGCCAGGGCGAGGTCGGCAGCGCATGCGCGATGGCGGCCGCCGCCGTGTGCGCGACGTGGGGCGGCACGCCCGCCCAGATCGAGAACGCCGCCGAGATCGCGATGGAGCACCACCTCGGGCTCACGTGCGACCCCGTCGGCGGGCTCGTGCAGGTGCCCTGCATCGAGCGCAACGCGGTCGCCGCATCGACGGCGCTCACCGCCGCGCGGATCGCGCTGCTCGGCGACGGCACCCACGTCGTGAGCCTCGACGTCGCGATCGAGACGATGCGGCAGACGGGCGAGGACATGTCGTCGCGCTACAAGGAGACCGCGACGGGCGGGCTCGCGGTCAACGTGCCGTACTGCTGAGCGGCGCGGCTCAGCCGAGCTCGGCGCAGGCGCCGCGGGAGGAGCCCCCGACGGAGCTGCCGCCGCCGTCGGCGCGCGGCGCATCGCACGAGAGGTCGCCGTCGATCGTCGTCTCGGCGACGACCACGGCCCGCCCCGCGTCGACGCGGGCGTCCCCCGCGACCGACGTGAGCTTCACGACGGCCCGGCGGCCGGCGGCTCTCCCTCTCGCCTCGTGCACGACGACGCCGATCCGCGCCGAGACCCCCACCTGACACGCACCCACCCCACGCCCGGCCCCGAAATGGCGTCGTCATGCACCGGGAGGGGCGGTGGCAGGAAGGGAGCAGATCCCGGACGAACGAACGACCGAGAACGACGCTGCCGCACGGCCGACGGCTCTCGCTCGGGCAGGACGACGCCAATCCGCGCCGAGACCGCCCCCCTGACACGCGCCAGCCCCGGGCCCGACCCCGAAATGGCGTCGTCATGCACCGGGAGATCTGACCGGAGGAGCGCAGCGACGGAAGCGCCGATGCAGCAGCACCCGATCCACGCGGGGCGATGACGACACCAGACGGCCACGGGCCCGACGCTGCCGACCCAACGGTCGAACACAGCGCCCGCCGATGCAGGACGACGCCGCACCTCGCTGAAACCCCCACCTGACACGCGCCAGCCCCGACCACAGCCGAAGAACGGCGTCGTCGTGCAGGCGAGCGGGATCGGAGACAGCACACAGCAGAACTCGAGCGCCGCTGGCGAGGCGCCAGGCGAGGCGGGTCGCCGGGCGCGTCAGATGGCGGCGCGGCCGAGGCGCCAGTATCCCGAGAAGGTCACCTGGCCCTTGGGCAGTCCGGCCTCGCGCACGAGGTGGCGGCGGGCGCCCGTCGCGAGCGCCTGCTCCCCGACGCAGAACGCGACCGTCGCGGGGTCGACCTCCCCCAGCTCGCGCAGGGCCGGAAGAGCGAGGGATCCGGGCGCCTCCCCTTCGCCGCGCACGAGCCAGGTCACCTCGACGCCGTCCGGCGCCCCGGTCGGCTGCTCGTCGCGGGCGTCGAAGAGCTCGATGAGCGCGCGGCCCCGCGCGGTGCGGGGCAGGTCCCGGAGGATGCCCGCGACGGCGGGCAGGCCGCTCTCGTCGGCGACGAGGAGCACGCGGCCGGCCACCGGATCGGTCCAGCCGCACCCCTGGTCGATGAGCGCGACGCGATCGCCGGGCTGCGCGCGCGCCGCCCAGGGACCCGCCACGCCGGCGTCGCCGTGCACGACGAAGTCGACGTCGATCTCCGGCGGATCCGACCGCGCGTCGCGCACCGTGTAGTTGCGGATCACGGGGCGGGCGCCCTTCGGCATCATGAGCCAGCGCAGGCTGCCTCCGAGGCCGAACTTCTGCGGCAGGCGGCGCAGCTCGCCGCCGCCCGCGACGGGGAGCGCGAGGCGGAACCACTGGTCGAAGCCCTGGAACGCGAACCGGCCGACGTCGGGTCCGCCCAGGGTGATGCGCATCATGTGCGGCGTGACGCGCTCGGCGCGGATCACCTCGGCCTCGATCAGCCCGCTCTCGGCATGCGTGACGGCGATGTTGCTCATGAGCACTCAGCTTAGGTGAGCCTCACCTCAAGAGGAATGGCCTCGGGGGATCCGTCGAGCGCGTCTCGCGCCGCCCTACACTGACCGCATGCCCCCGCTCTCCCCCTCCCCGGTCGTCGGGGCGGCGAGGGACGTGCGCGTCGCCGGCATCCCCCTCTCCCCCGGGTCGGCGCGCGCGTACTTCGCGCTGCAGGCCGCGGCGGGTGCCGCCTGGTGGATCCTCGTGTTCACGACGCCGCCCGTGCGCGAGGCGACGCTCGGCCCGCTGGATCCCGTCATCGTCGCCGCGCTCGACCTCCCGCTGTTCGTCGCCGCGTCGGCCGTCGCGGCCTGCGGCGTGCGGGCCGCCGTCTGGGCCGCGACCGTGTGGACGGCGATCGTCGCCGCGGGCATGGCGCTCCTCGCCACCGCGACGGGCGAGGCGGGCTGGGGCGCGCTCGCGATGGCGCTCGCGGCGGTCGGCTCCGCGCCGTGCGCGGCGATCATCCTGCGCGGCCGCGCGCCGATCGAGTGGATGTTCGTCGGTCCGTTCGCCTTCCGGGTCGCCCCTCCGGCGGAGCGGACCGCGCACGTGCGGCGGACGGGGATCCAGCTCGCCGTGTTCTGGGGCCTGTTCCTCGGGGTCATCCCCGTCGCGATGTCGCTCGTCGAGCGCCGCTGGGGCCTCGCCGTCGAGGCGCCGCTGACGGTGCGGATCGCCGGCGGCGCGGTCTTCGCCGCGGCGAGCGCGCTCGGCCTGTGGTCGGCCGCGGCGATGTCGACGCGCGGCGAGGGCACGCCGCTGCCGTCCGCGACGGCCAGGAGGCTCGTGATCGCCGGCCCCTACCGCATCGTGCGCAATCCCATGGCCGTGGCCGGGATCACCCAGGGCGTCGCGGTCGGGCTGATGCTCGGATCGTGGCTCGTGGTCGCCTGGGCGCTGTGCGGATCCCTCGTCTGGAACGCGCTGATCCGCCCCTCGGAGGAGCACGACCTCGAGGAGCGCTTCGGCGACCCCTATCGCGCGTATCGCGACCGCGTGAGCTGCTGGATCCCCCGCCGCATCTGGCGGGACTGACGCCGCGGACGGCGAGAGCGCCGGCCCGCCGGATGACGGGACGGCGCTCTCGGGGATGGCGTCAGCGCAGCGCGCGCCGGCGCAGGATCAGCAGGGTCGCGCCGCCCGCGAGCAGCAGCGCCACGATGCCGGCGATCGGGAGGACCACGTCGCCGCCCGTCGCCTGGAGGGATCCGTCGCGTCCGGCGTCGGTGCCCGTCTGGTCGGCGCTGTCGGCGCCGCCTTCGGAACCGGCGTCACCCGCGTCGGCGTCCGTCGCGTCCTCCGAGCCCGACTCGCCCGCGTCGACGCCGGCGTCCTCGGATCCGGCCTCGGCGGCCGCGTCCTCAGCGCCCTGGTCATCCGCATCGGCGCCAGCCTCGGCATCGTCGGCGTTCTCGGCGCCCGCCTCGCCGGCGTCGTCGGAACCCGACTCGACCGCGTCGGCGTCCGCGTCCTCAGCCCCGGCCTCGGCGCCCTGGTCGCCCGCGTCCTCCGTGCCGGACTCGACCGCGTCGGCGTCGGCCTCCGCGTCCTCGGCGCCCGCCTCGCCGGCGCTCTCGGCGTCGTCACCCGGCTCCGCGGCCGGCTCGACGACCGTCACGGTGCGGTCGGCCGTCGCGACGTTGCCGCGGGCGTCCGCGACCGTGTACGTCAGCGTGTAGGCGCCCAGGGCGGTCGTGTCGACCTCGCCCGCGACCTCGATCGCGTCGGTCAGGTCGCCGTCGACGTCGTCGATCGCCGTGACGCCCTCGAGGGGATCGAAGGCGGCGTCCTGCTCGACCTCGACGTCGCCCGGCGTCGTCAGCTCGGGGGCCGCGCTGCGGCTGAGGACGACCTCGTCGACGACGCTGTTCACGGGATCTTCGTCGCCGTTCGCCTCGCTGCGCAGGGTGCGCAGCGTGAACGCGTCGTCGGTCACCTCGACCGCCGAGTAGTTGCGCACCCGCTCCTGGTTGATGACCGACGCGAACCACGCGTCGGGCGCCTTCGTGTCGTAGTACTTGGACCCGCTCGCCGAGTTGGCGGTGAGGTAGAGCACCTCTCCGTCCTTCTTCTCGACCCGCTCCTGGCCCGCGAGCTCCGTCGGGTCGGCGAGCTCGCCGTCCTGCACGAGGTAGCTGCGCGTGTAGTTGTGGTCGTGGCCCATGAGCACGACGTCGATGCCGAGCTCCGAGATCTTCTCGGGCATCGTGCTGCGGCGGTCGAGGATGTCGCCGTCGTCGGTGTGCGAGGCGACGGAGTAGATCGAGTGGTGGAACGCGAGCACGGTCCACTTCGCCTCGTCGCCGTGCTCGGCGACGACCTTCTCCATGAACGCGTTGTGCGAGTCGTAATCGCGGCTGTTCGAGTTGATGTTGAGGAACAGCACGTCCTTGTAGAGGAACCAGTAGTCGCCGCCCGACGACGTCGCCGTGCCGGCGCCCGCCGAGAGATCCTCGTTCGGGAGGTTGAAGTGCTGCTCGTACGCCTTGGATCCCACGTCGTGGTTGCCGTTCGTCGCGACGAGCGGCACGCTGCGCAGCTGCTCGGGGGCGAGGAACGCGTCGTACTGGTCCTCGTTGTTCGCGTGCTCGACCTGGTCGCCGGCGGAGAACAGCAGCTCGGCGTCGGGGTAGGTCTCCGTTGCGACGTCCACGGTGTCGACCCAGCCGGCCTCGTCGTGCGCGAGGTCGCCGGAGGCGCCCACCTGCGGGTCGCCGAAGAAGAGGAACGAGAAGTCGCCCGAGAAGTCCTGCGTGCGGAAGGTGTGCACGTCGGACCAGCCGGTGCTCTCGCTGCCCACGCGGTAGGCGTACTCGGTGTTCTCCTCGAGACCCGAGAACGTCGCGTCGCGGAAGAACTCGCCGCTCGTCGTCGCGCCGGTCGCGGTCGTCTCGGCCGTGACGGCCGAGGCGGGGAACGTCTCGCCGTCGACCTCGTCGGCCGGCGCGATCTGCGCGACCTGCGGCACGTCCATGTCCGAGTACCAGGCGACGTTGCGGTCGGCCTCCGTGGCGCCGACGCCGAGCACGATGTCGGAGATCGTCGGCTCGGTCGGGTAGTCGAACGGCACGAGGGAGGCGAGGTCGAAGAAGATGTCGCTGCTCGTCTCGCGATCCTGGTAGAGGGCGACGGCGATCGTGTTCTCGCCCTCGACGAGCGCCTCCGCCGGCACCGTGAAGGTGCTCGTCTGCGGGTTGCCCTTGCTGCTGCCCGCGTAGGTGAGGTTGGGGTTCTCGGCCTCGTCGACGCGCTCGTCCTCGAAGCCGGCGACCTGCTCGCCGTTGACGTAGATGCGCACGGCGTCGTCGTACACGACCGTGCCCTCCAGCGCGTCGAACTCCGCGAGCTGCTCGGCGGTGAGGTCGAGGTCGGTGCGGAGGTGGTAGGTCGGCACCGTGTTCTCGGATCCGGGCAGCGTGTACGCGAGGAGCGTCTCGGCGACGAATCCCCCGCCGAGATCGGCCTCGCCGCGCTTGGAGCCGAACGGGCCGACGCCCTCCGCCCAGCCCGCGTCGTCGAAGTCGGCCGTCGTCCACGACAGCGAGCCGTCGCCGGACGGGTCGGTGCCGTCGTCGGAGAAGCGCCAGACGTCGCCGGTGCCGAGGAGCGGCTCGTCCGCCGCCGCGGGGAGGGCCGCCGCGCCGACGGCGCCGGCGGTCAGGGCGACGAGGATCGCTCCGGCCAGGCCGCGCCGCATGCGCGGGTGCCGCGTCAGTGTCTCTTCGTTTGGGAGCACGTGTCACACGCCAATCTCGAGAGGTTCGGGGGATGCGGGCGCGGTGGGGCGCCCGACGAGCCACCCTCCTCCCCCGGAGTGACCGGCTCCCGCCGTCCCGGTGAACGACAGGTGACGCGAAGATGTCGGATCGGATCCCCCGCGTCAGTCGTCGAGGTCCAGGACGATCCCCGTCTCGCCCGCGCGGATGCTCGCGATGCCCGCCGCGAGGGCGTCCGCTCCGCGCGCGGGCGTCGCCGACGCCGGATCGAGGTCGCCGTCCGCGGAGGCGGCGGATCCGCGCGAGGTCGCGCCCTCCCAGATCACGGCCGTGACGTTCGCGGTGGGCTCGGCGAGCTGCGCGCCGAGGAGGAGGAAGTCCCGGTCGAGGCGCTGCGCGGTCTCGAACGAGAAGGCGTCGACGACGCCCTCGCCCACCCCCACCACGAGGTCGGGATCCGCGCCGATCGCGGCGGCGAGCGCCCCGTCGGGGTCGTCTCCCGCCGGGATCTCCGACAGCTCCGCTCCCGCGCCCTCCGCGACGCCCCGTGCGCCGTCGACCAGGTCGGCGGCGTCGCCGACCACGACGATCCGCCAGCCCGCGAGGTCGAGGGGCTCCCCGGGCGGCGTCACGGGGATCGTGCGGCCGGGCTCCGGGGCGACTTCGCGCGCCGGAGACGCCGCCGGCGCGTCCGCGGGGCCGCAAGCGGCGAGGCATGCCGCGACGAGCGCGAGGAGGCCGAGCGCGGGGATCCGGAGGTGCGTCACGGCGTCAGCGAAGCCGACGAGGGTGATCGGACGGTGACGTGTCGGTGTCCGGGAGGTGTCTCGGCAGGCAGGCAGGCGGCGCTCTTCGCGCGTCTCGGGGCGGATCCCCGTCTCCGCGCCGACCGGGGATTCCCGCTACCATCACAGGATCGTCCCTGCTCCCCACGTGTCACGAGGAACTCGCATGTCCCACCCCCGCTCGCGCGGCCTCGCGGTCGCCGGCCTCGGCGCCGCCGCCCTGCTCGCCCTCTCCGCCTGCTCCTCCTCGGGCGACGACGCCCCCGCCGACGGCGACGGAGGCGGCACGGAGGCGAAGATCGGCGTGCTGCAGTTCGTGCAGCACCCCGCCCTCGACGCCGCGACGGAGGGCTTCAAGGAGGCCATCGCCGACGCCGGCATCGAGGCGACCTACGACGACCAGAACGCGCAGGGCGAGGTGCCCAACACGAACACCATCGCGACGACCTTCGCCTCCGGCGGGCTCGACCTCGTCTTCACGGTCGCCACCCCCGCCGCGCAGGCCGCCGCCCAGGCGATCGTCGACGTGCCCGTGCTGTTCACGGCCGTCACCGACGCCGAGGAGGCCGGGCTCGTCGCCTCCGACGACGCCCCCGGCGCGAACGTGACCGGCACGAGCGACCTCAACCCGGTCGCCGACCAGCTCGCGCTGCTCGCCGAGATCGCCCCCGACGCCGAGTCGGTCGGCGTCGTCTACAGCTCGGGCGAGGTCAACTCGGCCGTTCAGGTGGAGCTGGCGAAGGAGGCCGCCGCCGAGCTCGGCCTCACGATCGAGGAGGCGACCGTCTCCAACTCCGCCGAGGTGCAGCAGGCCGCCCAGTCGCTCGGCGACGTCGACGCGATCTACGTGCCCACCGACAACACCGTCGTCTCGGGCATCGCGGCGCTCATCCAGGTCGCCGAGCAGAACGAGATCCCCGTCGTGAGCGGCGACAGCGGCCCGGTCGAGAGCGGCGCCATCGCGACGATCGGCATCGACTACACGAAGCTCGGCTACCAGACGGGCGAGATGGCCGCGAAGATCCTGCTCGAGAGCGCGGATCCGGCCGAGATGGCGGTCGAGACGTCGAACGACGTCGAGCTGATCATCAACCCGAGCGCGGCCGAGCGCATGGGCGTGGAGCTGCCGGGGTCGGTCGTCGACCGCGCCGACCGCGTGATCGAGTAGCGCCCCGTGTTCGGAGCGATCGAGCTCGGCCTCATCTACGGGGTCATGGCGCTCGGCGTCTACCTGACGTTCCGGGTGCTGAACTTCCCCGACCTCACCGTCGACGGCAGCTTCACGATGGGCGCCGCCGTCGCCGCCGCGATGATCACGAGCGGGCAGAACCCCGTGCTCGCGACGCTCGCGGGCGGCGCGGCCGGGCTCGTCGCGGGGCTCGTCACGGGCCTGCTCCACACGAAGGGCCGCATCGACGGGCTGCTCGCGGGGATCCTCACGATGATCGCGCTGTGGTCGGTGAACCTGCGGATCATGGGCGGCGCCAACGTGCCCCTGCTGCGGGAGGAGACGGTCATGACGCCGCTGCGCGACGCGGGGCTCCTGGGCCGCACGTGGATCGGCGTGCTCGTGCTCCTCGCCGCCGTGCTCGTGCTCAAGCTCGCCGTCGACTGGTTCCTGTCGACCGACCTGGGGCTCGCGATCCAGGCGACCGGCGACAACAGGCAGATGATCGGCAGCCTCGGCGCGAACACCGACGGCACGACGATCCTCACCCTGTCGCTCTCGAACGGGCTCGTCGGCCTCTGCGGGGCCCTCGTCGCCCAGTACCAGGGGTTCGCCGACATCAGCATGGGCATCGGCCTCATCCTCGTCGGGCTCGCCTCGGTGATCCTCGGCCAGGCGGTGCTCGGCCAGCGGGTCATCTTCCTCGCGAGCCTCGCCGTGGTCGTCGGCGCCGTGATCTACCGGATCATCATCTTCGCGGCGCTGCAGGTCGGCCTGAACCCCAACGACATGAAGGCCATCACGGCGGCGCTCGTCGTGGTCGCGCTGCTGCTGCCGCGCTGGGGCGTCCTGAAGCGCCTGCCGTCGTGGCGGGACCTGCGCGGCGGACGACGCCCCGCGCCGGCCTCGGCCGAGAAGGAGGCGGTGTGAGCATGCTCGCCATCGACGGCATCAGCAAGACGTTCTTCCCGGGCTCCGTGAACGAGCGCCGCGCTCTCCGCGATCTCAGCCTGCGGCTCGAGGAGCGCGACTTCGTCACCGTCATCGGCTCCAACGGCGCGGGGAAGTCGACGCTGCTGAACGCGATCGCCGGGCGGATGCCCGTCGACGCCGGCCGCATCGAGATCGACGGCACGACCGTGAACCGCCTCACGGAGCACCGGCGGGCGAAGTACGTCGGTCGCGTGTTCCAGGATCCGATGGCCGGCACGGCGCCCGACCTCACGATCGAGCAGAACCTCTCGCTCGCCCTGCTGCGCGGGAAGGGCCGCGGCCTGCACCGCGGCGTGACGAGGAAGCGGCGCGAGCGCTTCGTCGAGGAGCTGCGCTCGCTCGAGCTCGGCCTCGAGGATCGCCTGAAGGCGAAGGTCGGGCTGCTCTCCGGCGGTCAGCGCCAGGCGCTCTCGCTGCTCATGGCCGGCTTCACGCACCCGCGGATCCTGCTGCTCGACGAGCACACGGCGGCGCTGGATCCGCAGCGCGCGGCGCTCGTCACCCGGCTCACGGCGCGCATCGTGGAGCAGGGCGGGCTCACGACGCTCATGGTCACCCACAACATGCAGCAGGCGCTCGAGCTCGGCAACCGGCTCATCATGATGCACGAGGGCCGCATCGTCTTCGAGGCCGACGAGGAGACGAAGCGCGGCCTCACGGTCGACGCGCTCCTCGAGGAGTTCGGGAAGATCAAGGGCGCCGCCTTCGACGATCGGGCGATGCTCGACTGACGACCGCGCCGCGCGCCTCGGGGGCCGGCCAGACTCCTCGCCCGGCTCCGAGGATCCGCGGATCCTCGCGATCCCGAGGCGCGCGCCGCGCGTCAGGAGCGGACGAGGCGGGCGATCGCGGCGCTGGCCTCCTCGATCTTCGCGGCGGCCTCCTCGTCGTCGCGCTTCGCGGCGTCGAGGACGCAGTGCCGGAGGTGATCGTCGAGCAGCCCCGTCGCCACCCCCTGCAGGGCGCGGGTCAGGGCGCTGATCTGCGTGAGGATGTCGATGCAGTACTTGTCGTCGTCGATCATCTTCGAGATGCCGCGCGCCTGTCCCTCGATGCGGCGCATGCGCTTGAGGTAGGCGTCCTTGTCGCTGATGTACCCGTGGGGGGCGTGCTCGTCGGTCATCGTCGTTCTCTCTCGATCCGGGAGGGGCGCGGAGCCTCGCGCCCGCACCCCTCCATCATGGTCGTCTTCCGGCCCGCTCACTCCGCCGAGACGCTGCGGAAGCCGCGCAGGCGGAGGCTGTTGCCCACGACGAAGACGCTGGAGAGCGCCATCGCCGCGCCGGCGAGCATCGGGTTGAGCATGCCCAGCGCCGCGACGGGGATCGCGGCCGTGTTGTAGGCGAAGGCCCAGAACAGGTTGGTCTTGATCGTCGACAGCGTCTTCCGCGAGAGGCGGATCGCGTCGACCGCGCTGCGGAGGTCGCCGCGCACCAGGGTGATGTCGGCCGCCTCGATCGCGACGTCGGTGCCGGTGCCCATCGCGAGGCCCAGGTCGGCCTGCGCGAGCGCGGGCGCGTCGTTGACGCCGTCGCCGACCATCGCGACGACCCTGCCCTCGCCCTGGAGACGCGCGACGACGTCGACCTTGTCCTGCGGCAGGACCTCGGCGATGACCTCGTCGATGCCGACCTCCGCCGCGATCCGCGTCGCGACCGCCTCGTTGTCGCCGGTCAGGAGGATCGGCATGAGCCCGAGCTCCCTGAGCCCGCGGATCGCCTCGGCGCTCGTGGGCTTGACGGCGTCGGCGACCACGAGGATCCCGCGCGCCCGGCCGTCCCAGCCGACCGCGACAACGGTCCTGCCCTCCCCCTCGGCGCGCGCCTTCGCCTCCGCGACCTCGGCGGAGAGGCGCTGCGACCAGTCGGCGAGCAGCGACTCGCGGCCCACGACCACCGCGACGCCCTCGACGACGCCCTGCACGCCCCTGCCCTCGACGTTGGCGAAGTCCTCCGGGCTCGGCAGCGGGCCGACCTCCTCGGTCGCGCCCCGTGCGATCGCCTGGGCGATCGGGTGCTCCGAGGAGTCCTCCAGCGCGCCGGCGAGGCGCAGCAGCTGCGCGCGGTCGACGCCGGGCTCGGCGATCACGTCGGTCAGCGTCATCCTGCCGCTCGTGACCGTTCCGGTCTTGTCGAGCACGACGGTGTCGACCGTGCGCGTGGATTCGAGCACCTCGGGGCCCTTGATGAGGATGCCCATCTGCGCGCCGCGGCCGGTGCCGACGAGCAGCGCCGTGGGCGTCGCGAGGCCGAGGGCGCACGGGCAGGCGATCACGAGCACCGCGACGGCGGCGGTGAAGGCGGCCGCCGCGGGGAAGCCCGCGCCGAGCCAGGCGCCGAGCGTCGCGACCGCGACGGCGATGACGATCGGCACGAACACGCCGGAGATCCGGTCGGCGAGGCGCTGCACCTCGGCCTTGCCCGTCTGCGCGTCCTCGACGAGCTGGGCCATCTGCGCGAGCTGGGTGTCGGAGCCGACGCGGGTCGCCCGCACAGTCAGGCGCCCGCCGGCGTTGACCGTGGCGCCCGTGACGGCGTCGCCCTCCCCGACCTCGACCGGCACGGACTCTCCGGTGAGCATGGAGGCGTCCACCGCGGAGGTGCCGGAGACGACGACGCCGTCGGTGGCGATCTTCTCGCCCGGGCGGACGACGAACTCGTCGCCCACCCGCAGGTCGGCCGTGGGGATCCTCACCTCGACGCCGTCGCGGAGCACGGCGACCTCTTTCGCGCCGAGCTCGAGGAGCGCGCGCAGCGCAGCCCCCGCCTGGCGCTTGGAGCGCTTCTCGAAGTAGCGCCCGGCGAGGATGAACATCGTCACGCCCGCTCCGACCTCGAGGTAGATGTTCGCGGCGCCGTCGGAGGGGGCGATCGTGAACTCGAACGGGTGCGTCATCCCCGGCTCGCCGGCCGTGCCGAGGAACAGGGCGTACAGCGACCAGAGCAGCGCGACGGAGGTGCCCATCGAGATGAGCGTGTCCATCGTCGCCGTGCCGTGCTTCAGGTTGGTCCACGCCGCCCGGTGGAACGGCCACGCGCCCCAGACGATGACGGGCGCGGCGAGCGCGAGCGATCCCCACTGCCAGTGCGTGAACTGGAGGGCGGGGATCATCGCCATCGCGATCACGGGGACCGTCAGCACGATGGATCCGATCAGCCGCTGCCGCAGCGATGCGAGCTCGGGGTCAGCCTCGTCGTCGGAGTCTGTGCTCGTCTCCTCGGGCGGGGCCGGGAGCTGCGCGGTGTAGCCGGTCTTCTCCACCTCGGCGACGAGGAGCGCGGGATCGTAGCCGTCCGGCACCGTGACCCTCGCCTTCTCGGTGGCGTAGTTGACCGTCGCCTCGACGCCCTCCAGCCTGTTCAGCTTCCGCTCGATGCGGTTCGCGCAGGAGGCGCAGGTCATGCCGCCGATCTCCAGCTCGATGCCGCCGCCCGAGGCGGGTGCGGATGCGCTCATCGTGATCCTTCTCTGCTCTGTGCGTGTCGGGGCGCGGGCTCAGCCCGCGGGCCGGATCTCGCTCTCGACGACCCACTTGTGGCGGGTCATCGTCATGTCGTGGGCGTCGATGTCGACCATGTAGACGGTCTCCTGCGTGGACGAGTCGATCGTCGCCGCGGCTCCGCGCATGCCGGTCATGTGGTCGGCCGCGAGCACGACCGCCTCGCCGTCTGCGAGGGGCGCGGGGCTCGGATCCTCGAGCTCCTCGTGGACCACCCAGCGGTGGTCGGAGACGGGATCCCCGCCCGTGGTGGGCGTGTAGCTCACCGCGTACGCGGTCGTCGCGAATGCCCCGGAGATCGTGGCCTCCGCGCCGTCCATGCCCGGCATGTGGTCGGCGGAGAGGATCACCGTGCTGCCGATCGGGTGGGTCGGGTCGGCCAGGGCGGCGATGCCCTCGGGCGCCGGCCCACCGTCGGCGGGGTGGTCGTGGGCGCCGTGGCCCTCGTGCGCGCTCATGTCGTCCGCTCCCTCGTGGGGCGCGCTCTCCGCGCTCCGCTCCTGCCAGCTCGTCACGACGCCGTCGGGGACGACGACGCCGGCCAGCCCGTAGGCCGCGCCGAACGCCGCCACGAGGCCCGCCCCGTAGAGCGCGAGCCGCCCCGCGGCGTTCATCAGACGCGCTCCGCCCGGTAGCCGGCCTCCTCGACCGCCGCCAGGATCGCCGCGTCGTCGATGTCGCCGTCGGCCGTGACGACGAGCCTGCCTGTCTGCGCGCTCACGTCGGTGCCGGTCACGCCGGCGATCTCGCCGACCTCCTCGCGCACCGACATCTCGCAGTGCCCGCAGGTCATCCCGGTCACGCTGTACTCGTTCGCCGCCATGGTGGATCCTTCCGTCGCCTCATACCCCCTTGGGGTATCCGTCTCGACAACCGTATACCCCCCTCGGGTATTCCCGCAAGCGATCGGGGTCGCGCGGCGGGGCGCACGGGGGTCGCGTGACCGCACCCGGTGCATGACGACGCCGATCTGCACCGCTCCGACCCGCAGACACGGCACATCGCCCACCTGACCGGAGGATCGGCGTCGTCATGCACGGACAGGCGCGCAGTCATCCGGCCGGGCGCGCGGGACCTCGCGGGCCCTACTCCCCCGGAGCGAGGAGGCCGCTCTCGTAGGCGAGGATCACGAGCTGCGCGCGATCGTGCGCGTGGACCTTGCTCATGATCCGGTTCACGTGGGTCTTCGCCGTGTGCGGCGAGATGAACAGCCGCTCGGCGATCTCCTGATTGGACAGGCCGCGCCCCACGAGCAGCAGCACCTCGGCCTCCCGCTCCGTGAGCGCCCCGAGCGCGGCGGCGGCCCGCGGGTCGGCGGGCGCCGCGTGACGCTCGCCCTGCACGCAGCGGCGGATCAGCCCGCGCGTCGCGGCGGGCGACAGCAGCGCCTCGCCGCGGTGCACGGCGACGACGGCCCGCGCGATGTCGTCGGGCTCGGCGCCCTTGCCGATGAAGCCGCTCGCGCCCGCCCGCAGCGCGGAGACCACGTAGTCGTCCTCCTCGAACGTCGTGAGGATGAGCACCCGCGTCGCGCCGAGCGCGGGATCCGCGCAGATGCGGGCGGTGGCCTCGATGCCGTCGACCTCCGGCATGCGGATGTCCATGAGCACGACGTCGGGCCGCAGCTCGCGGGCGCGCCGGACGGCGGCCGCGCCGTCGTCCGCCTCCCCGACGACCGAGATCTCGGGATGGATGTCGAGGATGCCGACGACGGCCTGCCGGATGAGCGCCTGATCGTCGACGACGAGCACGGAGATCATGCCCTCTCCCCCTCTCGCGAGGCGAGCGGGATCTCCACGCGCAGCGCGTGGCGGCCGCCCTCCCTCGCGGTCTCGACGGACCCCTGCAGCACCGCGACGCGCTCGCGCAGCCCGATGAGGCCGAGGCCGGTGCCCGCGGTGGTCTCGGCGCCAGAGCCCGCGACCGGGTTGTCGATCTCGATGCGCAGACGGGAGGGGCCCACGTCGACGAGGAGGCGCGCGGACGCCCCCGTGCCGTGCTTGTGCGCGTTCGTGAGGCCCTCCTGGATCACCCGGTACGCGACCGCCCCTGCGGCGCCCGTCACACGGGCGAGGTCGCCGCGGATCTCCGTCTCCACGTCGAGCCCCGCGCCCCGCAGACGCTCCACCAGGGCTCCCGCGGCCTCGAGCCCCTGCTGCGGGGGCGGGGCCTCGGATCCGTCGTCGTCGCGGAGGTAGCGGAGAAGATCGCCGATCTCGCTCAGCGCGCCGCGGGCGGCCTCGCGGATCGTGCCGAGGGCCCTCTGCGCGCGCTCGGGATGCGCGGGGAGGGCGCCAGACGCCGCGCCCGCGTGCAGGTTGATGACCGAGATGCGGTGCGCGACCGTGTCGTGCAGGTCGCGCGCGATGCGCAGGCGCTCCTCCGAGACGCGGCGCCTGGCCTCCGCCTCGCGGGTGCGCTCCGCGCGCTCGGCGCGATCCTCGGCCTGGAGGAGGTACTCGTGGCGCGACCGCGCGCTGTCGCCGAGGGCGGCGGCGATCGCGATCGCCGCGCCGATCTGGAAGACCCGCGCGTCGATCGACTCCCCGCCCGTCGCGGCGAAGGCCAGCACGACGACGAGCGCCGCGGCCGCGCTCATCACGATGAGCACCGGCCGGCGGGGCACGCGGAAGGCGAAGGCGTACGCGGCGATCGTCGCGGCGATCCCGGGCCCGAAGGAGGGGAGCCCCGCCAGCACCGACCCGACGAACGCGGCGAGCGCGAGCGCGAACACCGGGATCGGCCAGCGCCGGCGCACCAGCATGAGCGCCGCCGGACCGACCAGGAGGACGATCGTCGCGATCTGCCCGCCGGTCGAGGGACCGTGCGGCTCGGCCGGGCCCGGCGCGGGGCCGAGGATCGGCGGGCCGCCCGACGGAGCGAGGAGCTCGACGCCCGGCAGGAGCGCGCCCCCGAGCAGGCCGCCCCCGAGGAGGACGATGCCTGCGCAGACGAGGTCGCCGGCTCTCGGGGCGCCGGTGCTCGCCGGTCGCGGTGCGTCGCTCATGCGCTCCAGTCTGCCGGGCCGGCCGCGGAACGACAGCGCCCTCACGCGGTATCCGCGGATACCGCGATCGCGGTACGCGGTGACCGCGTCCGGGGGATCCGCCGCCCGCGCCCCCTCGGAAGACTCGATGCAGCGAGGCCGAACCGGCCCCGCGGCCACCGCGAGACGCGAGGAGACCCTCATGGCCACCGGAATCCCCGACCCCACCCCGACCCCCGACGGCCCCGCCTACGAGGGCCGGCTGCTCGACCGCCCCGACGAGGAGGTCGTCGACCAGGGCGCGAGCTTCGACATGCGCACCCTCCTGAGCCGCCGCGTGCTCCTCGGCGCGGGCGTCGTCGGCGCCGGCGTCGTCGCCCTGGCCGCCTGCACGACCCAGGGCGCCGACGGCTCGTCCTCGACGACGTCCGGGTCCTCCGGATCCTCCGGGAGCGCCGGCTCCGACCTGCCCGCCGGGGAGATCCCCGACGAGACCGCCGGCCCCTACCCCGCCGACGGATCCAACGGTCCCGACGTGCTGGAGGAGACGGGGATCGAGCGCAGCGACATCCGCTCGAGCATCGGATCCGACGAACCCGTCGACGGCGTGCCGCTCGAGTTCTCGCTCGCGATCACCGACATGGCGAACGACGACGCGCCCTTCGCGGGCGTCGCCGTCTACGCCTGGCACTGCGACGCCCAGGGCCGGTACTCGATGTACTCCGAGGGCGTCGAGGACGAGACCTGGCTGCGCGGCGTGCAGGTCGCCGACGCCGACGGACGCGTCTCGTTCACCTCGGTCATGCCGGGCTGCTACGCGGGGCGCTGGACCCACATCCACTTCGAGGTGTATCCCGACATCGACGCGATCAGCGATGCGGAGAACGCCATCGCGACCTCCCAGCTGGCGTTCCCGGAGGACGTCCTCGGCGACGTCTACGCGCTGCCCGCCTACGACGGGTCGTCGGAGAACCTCTCGCAGATCACCCTCGACTCGGACAACGTTTTCGGCGAGGACGGGGGCGAGCTGCAGATGGCGACCGTCTCGGGCGACGCCGACGCGGGGTACGTCGCCTCCCTCGTCGTCCGGGTCGACACGACGACCGAGCCGTCGGGCGGCGGCGCTCCCGACGGCGGCGGGGGCCCCGGCGGCGAAGGAGCACCCGGTGGCGAGCCGCCCTCGGGCGAGCCTCCGGCCGGCGACCGGCCCTCCGATCCCGCGTCCTGATCCCCTCTCCACACCCTCAAGGAGTTCGTCATGCTGCAGAACCTCACCGGGATGCACGCCCTCGTCATCCTCGCCGTCGTGGTGCTCCTCTTCGGAGCCGCGAAGCTGCCCGCCCTCGCGAAGAGCGTGGGCCAGTCGGTCCGGATCCTCCGCAGGGAGTCCGCGGACGGCACCGCCGACGCGGCACCCGCGACGGATCCCGGACCGGGTCCGTCTCCCGCACCCGCCTCGTCGGGCGCGGCCTCCGGCTCGGCCCCGGCACCCGATCCGAGCGGTGCCCCCGCCGCGGGAGCCGGCGCGGACGTCCTCGCCGCGGATCCCGCGGCGCGACCCGCCCCGGCCGGCGCGACCGCCCCGGCGCCCGGCGCGGGACCGGAGCCCGTCACGGTCGCCGTTCCCCTCTCCGGCGAGCCGATCGGCCGATCCGCATGACCGCCGCGACCGCGGGGGCGTCCCGCATGCCGCTCTCCGCGCATCTCCGCGAGGCGCGCAGGAGGCTCGTCCGCGCGGCGGCGGCCCTCGCGGTCGCGGCGGTCATCGCCTTCCTGCTCTCCGACCAGGTGCTCGACACACTGCGCGCCCCGGTGCTGGCGCTCGCGGAGTCGCGCAGCGCCTCGATCGCCTACTCCAGCGTCACGGGGGCCTTCGACCTCAAGCTGCGGATCGCGCTGTTCGGCGGGATCGCCCTGTCGAGCCCCGTGTGGCTGCACCAGCTCTTCGCCTACGTCGCCCCGGCGCTCACCGGCAGGGAGAAGCGCTGGACATTCGGGTTCGTCGCCGCCGTGATCCCCCTGTTCGCGGCCGGCGCCGCGACCGGCGCGTTCGTCTTCCCCCGCATGGTGGAGCTGCTCGCCGGCTTCGCGTCGCCCGAGGACAGCACCCTGCTGGAGGCCTCCGGGTACGTCGACTTCGTGATGAAGCTCCTGCTCGCCACGGGCGTCGCGTTCACGCTGCCCGTCTTCCTCGTCCTGCTGAACCTCATGGGCGCGCTCCCCGCGGCGGCCATCGCCCGCGGCTGGCGCGTGAGCGTCGTCGCCATCCTCGTGTTCAGCGCGCTCGTGACCCCCGCGGCCGATCTGCTGTCGATGTTCCTCATCGCGATCCCCATGACCGCGCTGTTCGCCGCGTCGTGGCTGATCGCCTGGCTGCACGATCGCCGCGTCGCCCGCGCTCTCGCCGCCCTCGATCTCGAATCCGCGGATCCCGAGCCCGTCGGATCCCGCGCCCCGGAAGGAGCCTGACATGTTCGGTCTGAGCATCGAGAAGCTCATCATCGTCGCGATCGTCGCCGGTCTCATCCTCGGCCCGCACCGCCTGCCGCTCTACGCCGAGAAGCTGGCCGGACTCGTGCGCACGGTGCGCGACGTCCTCGACGTCACGCGGGCGCGCGCCGAGAGCGAGATCGGCGCGCCCCTCGACGCCGAGGCATGGGTCTCCCGCGCGCGGGAGCTCGATCCCCGCCGCATCGTGCGGAACGCGTTCGCGGCGGACGGGGGCGGGGCGGGCGGCTTGGCCGGCGGGGCGGGCGGGAGCGCGCGCGGTTCCGGTTCCCCGGGGACCGGGGGCGCGTCCGGTGCCGCAGGAGGCGGGGCCGGCGGAGAGTCGTCCGAGGCTGTCGCGGCCGGGCCGGCGGGCGCGGCCGGGCCTATGGGCGCCGCCGCGGGCGCGGATCCGTCTGAGACGGCGATCGTCGAGGGGGCGCCGGGGCTCGGGGATCCGGCACCCTCCGCGGGGAGGGCGGAGGGTGCGGATCCTCGGCCTTCCGCGGAGGACGGGTTGGGAGACGCCGAGGCCGCTCCGCCGGCGCGCCGGGAGCGCTGGGTGGTCGTGGGCGGATCCTCGGGCCACCCGCGCCGGGTGCGGGTCGTGGACGGGGCGCCGCGCCCCGGGGCGCCGGATCCCGACCCGGCCCGCGAGGCGGTGCACACGGGGGTCGCGTGACCGCACCCGGTGCAGGACGACGCCGATCCGCACCGCTCCGACCCGCAGACACGGCGCACCGCCCGCCCTGGCCGGAGGATCGGCGTCGTCCTGCACGGACAGGTGCGCGGGCCTCCGGTCGGGCGCGGCCCCGCGGGATCCCCCCACCCGAGCCCGACCTCCCCCGCCGCCGGATAGCCTGAAGCGGATCATCCGCGGGGCTCCGGCGCACGCCGGCCGCCCCTCCGCGCGACGGGAGACCCATGACCCCTGCAGGTGCCGACGCCCCCGCTCCTCGCCACCCGCGGCGGCCGCAGATCGTGCTCGAGGTGCTCGAACGCGTGCAGCTGACACCGCACATGGTGCGCATCGTGGCGGGCGGACCCGGCATCGACGCGGTCGAGGACAACGGCTGCACCGACGCGTACAGCAAGATCCTGTTCGCGCATCCCGACACCGACCTCACGCCGCCGTACGACATGGAGGCGCTGCGCGCCGAGCTGCCCACGGAGCTGATGCCCTCGACGCGCACCTACACGGTGCGCCGTTTCGATCTCGACGCCGGACGCATCTGGATCGACTTCGTCACGCACGGCGACGAGGGCGTCGCCGGCCCGTGGGCGGACCGAGCACGGCCGGGGGATCCGATCGTGCTGCTGGGCATCGGCGGCGGATACGCGCCCGACTCGGACGCCGACTGGCACCTGCTCGCGGGCGACGAGTCGGCGCTGCCGGCGATCTCGTCGGCGCTCGAGGCGCTGCCCCGCGACGCCCGCGGCACCGCCCTCATCGAGGTCGGCGGCGCGGACGACGAGATCGGGATCGACGCCCCCGCGGGGGTCGACGTCGTCTGGCTGCACCGCGGCGACCGCGAGGCCGGCACGACCGAGCTCCTCGTCGACGCGGTCCGCGAGACGCCGTGGCGCGACGGCCGCGTGCAGGTCTTCGTGCACGGCGAGCGCGGCGCGATGAAGGCGCTGCGCCCCTACTTCACCGACGAGCGCGGCGTCGAGCGCGCGCATATGTCGCTCTCGGCATACTGGGCTCACGGCCGCCGAGAGGACGCCTTCCAAGCCGAGAAGCGCGAGCCCATCGGGAAGATCTGAGGGCCCCGAGCGTCTCGGAATCGCGCGACGGTCGCCCGGATCCTCGCGGATCTCGAGACGCTCAGCCGATTTCGAGACGCTCAGGACCGAGCACGAGGATCCGCCCGCCCCACCCGAGCATCTCGAAACCACCCGGCCATCGCCCAGCTCCCCCAAGAACCCGAGACCCTCGGCGCATTCCGAGACGCTCAGGACCGAGCACGAGAATCCGCCCGCCCACCCGAGCCGCGGGCGCCCTGCGCGCCCTCACCCCGGCAGCGCGAACGCCTCCGGGCCGGGGCGAGCGCCGAGGGAGAGGTCGGCGAGCACGTCGCCGACGGCGGGCGCGAACTTGAAGCCCTCGCCGGCGAATCCGGCGCCGATCGCGATGCGCCCTCGACGGTCGAGGACGAACCTGCCGTGCACGGCCGTCGTGTAGGTGCAGCTGATCTCGACCGCCGACGCCGCATCGAGGCCCGGGAACCACTCGGACACGTGCCGACGGAGGGCGTCGCGCGCCTCCGCGCTCGCTCGGAACGCGCGCCGATCCGGATCCACCTCGGGTCCCGTGCGGTGGAACCCCACCTTGACGCCCTCCCCCGGCGCGAACATGCCGTACACGTCGCCGGCCCCGCGCGCGCCGGCGGGCGCGATCAGCTGATTGAACGACGGCCACTCCGCTCCGGCGAACGCGGGCAGCGGCGAGAAGTGCGCCGGGTGCTCCTCGGTGACGACGAGCCGCGGCAGATCGACGAGCTCCCCGACCAGCGACGCGGTCCACGCGCCCGAGGCCACGACCGCGCCGTCTGCGACCACAGTCCGCTCGCGCCCCTCCCCGTCGACGACCGTCACGGTCACGCCGTCGGGCTCCTCGAGGATCCGCGTGACCCGCGCGTTCGCGCGCAGCTCCGCGCCGTGCGCCCGCGCCTGGGCGGCGAGCACCTCGAAGACGCCCTCGGCATCGATTCGCCCGGCGTCGCGGCTGAGCATCGCGTCGCCGCCGAACCGCATGCCCGGCCAGCGAGCCTCCGCGTCCGACGCGGAGAGCATCTCGACGGCCGCGCCCCGCTCGCGGAGGGCGGCATAGCGCTCGCCCACGCGCGTCGGGTCGCCGTGCGTGACGAGCCCCTGCCGCGCGATCAGCGACCGCCCGGCCCGCTCCTCGAGTTCCCGATAGAGCGCGACCGAGCGAGCGTAGAGGTCGAGGTGGACGTCGTCGGCGTAGGCGTCGTTGAGGTTGCGGGTGGCGCCGTGCGACGCTCCCCGCGCGTGGCCGAAGGCGAAGCGCTCGAGCAGCAGCACCGAGGCGCCCCGGCTCGCCAGGCGCCACGCGGCCGCGAGCCCCATCGCCCCTCCCCCGATGACGATGCGGTCGAAGCGGTGCGGCACGGCGAAGCCCTCTCCTCGGGATGGATCTCTCCACTATGCCCTCCCGGAGCGGCTGCGCCGCGCGTATCGTCGGCCGCGGATCCCGTTCCCGTACAGCCCGTGGAGAAGATCATGACGAACCCGACCGCCCCGGAGCCCGTCGGCTCCTTCATCGACGCCGTCAACCGACACGACGAATCCGCGTTCCTCGACGCCTTCGGGCCCGAGGGATCCGTCGACGACTGGGGCCGGATCTTCACGGGACGCGAGCAGATCAAGGCGTGGAGCGACGTCGAGTTCATCGGCGCGCACGGCACGCTCTCCGTCGAGGAGGTCTCCTCGGAGGGCGGCGAGGTGGTCGTGGTCGGCGACTGGCGAAGCGGCCACGCCAATGGGCGCAGCCGCTTCGCCTTCCGCACCGACGGGGATCGGATCGAGCGGATGACCATCCGAGAAGGGTGACCCTGCGGGGTCGCCCGGCCGAGGAGAGCGAGCCCCTCGACGGAATCCGACGACGCCTCCCCGAGCATCTCGAGATCTCGCCGCAGTCGCCCGGATCCCCCAGGACCCCCAGACGCTCAACCGATTTCGAGACGCTCAGCGGCGGGCGCGGGGATCCACTGCACCCCACCCGAGCCCCTCGACATCACGCCACAGCCACCCAGATCGCCCGGGATCCCCAGATGCTCGGCGCCTCTCGAGACGCTCAGCGCTGAGCTCGGCGCGCGAGGATCCGACCTGACCAGCTGACGAGGGTCTCGAGGGGGCCGCGCCGGTCGAGCGCCAGGAGGATCGCGCCGATGAGCACCGCGCCGGCGACGTGGAGCGCCCAGAGCGGGCCGCTCGAGACGTACCAGGGCAGGGATCCGCTCTCGAGGTCGGCGGTCGCGAACGCGATGAGGGCGCCGACGCCCGCCGCGATCACGTGCACCGCGTAGACCGTGAGCGGCGCGGCACCCGCGCGGCGGATCGGCTCGAGAAGACGGCGCGCGGATCCGCCGAGGAGGGTCGCGAGCGCGAGGCAGGCTCCGACGACGGCGAGCGCCGTGCCCGTCGTGATGGCGAGGTCGACGGTCGTGCCCGTGTGCGGGCCGGGCGAGGCCAGCCACCAGAGGCTGCCCGCCGGGGCCGCGCCCATGCCGCTGCCGAAGAAGAGCGTGCGCACGAGCTCCGGATCCCCCATGCCGAGATCGCGGTCGATCTCCGCCAGGCCACCGAACGGCCCCGCGAGAAGCGCGCTCGCGCCCCAGCCGGCGGCCGCGAGCACGACGCCGACGCCGACGAGCCGCGCGCCCAGGCGCCGGAGCGCCGTCGCGTCGGCCGCGGCGATCACGAGCCGGCCGACGACCATGCCGACGAGGGCATATACGATCCACGTCGGCACCGGGTAGACGCCGGTGAGGAACAGGCCGCGGGCGAACGAGACGGGCTCCGCGAAGCTGAGCCAGTTCGCGCTGCCGAGCTCGAACGGCTGCTCCAGGCCCGCCCGCAGCCACGACGACGCGAACGGCCAGGCGACGGCGAGCGCGCCCGCCGTAACGAGCAGGGCGGTGCTCGACCAGCGCAGGAGGGGGATCGCGACCCAGAACATCACGCCGTAGTAGACGAGGATGACGACGATGCCGCTGGGGCTCAGCCCGAGCGTCAGGCCGAGGAGGATCAGCGCGGCGCCGCGGCCGAAGACGTTCCACCGTGCCGCTCCCACCCGGCTCGCCGCGAGGTCCGCCCGGGTCGTGAGCACGATCCCGACGCCCGCCAGCAGCGCGAACAGCGCCGACGCCTTCCCCGCGACGAGGGGTTCGAGGGGCCCCGGCGAGCCGTCGGGGCCGGTGGCCCAGACGTGGGCGGCCATCATGCCGGTCAGCGCGAGGAAGCGGGCGAAGTCGAGGCCCGCGATGCGCGGGCGCGGAGGTGCCGGGTGCGTCGAGCGCTCGTGCGCGAGCGGGCTCTGCCGGGTCGTCGTCTCATCCATCGCCCTTCACGCTACGGACGCGCGGCGGCGGGCGGATCCGCCCGGAGGATGACCGGGGTCGGCCTGCGGGTGTATTCGGGGGATCGGGCGCCGTCCGGGATCGGAGCACAGCGCCTCAGAAGTACTCGGTGCTCATGACGTTCACCCTCACCGTGCGGTCGCCGTCGTCGGAGCTCACGCTATCCGATCGCCGCTCCCGGCCACGGGGAGCGGGCGTCAGTGGCGACCGCGCAGAGCGAGCCGCCACACGAGCCCCGCGGCGGCGAGCCACAGGATCCAGCCGATCGCCTCGCTCAGCCAGTCGACGCCGTCGGTGGACGCGACCGACTGCGTGAGGAAGACGCGGACGCTGTTGAGCGCGCCGTGCACGACCACGGCCGGCCAGACCGATCCCGACCACAGCCGCAGCGCCACGAGGAAGGGCGCCCACGACCCGATCGCGAGGAGGTAGGCGACGCCGACCTCGGCTCCTCCGTCGCCGACGATGAGCGGGATCGCCGGCAGATGCCAGATCATCCACGCGCCCGCCGAGAAGGCCGAGATGCCCCAGAAGCCGAAGCCGCGCATCCGCGAGACCAGCCAGCCTCGCCAGCCGAGCTCCTCCCCGATCGCGAAGACGCACTGCAGGGCCCACAGGACGGGAACGGCGAGCGCCGCCGCGCGCACCGCCCCTCCCGCGGCGGCCACGGCGCCGTTCGCCAGCCCCACGCCGAGCTGCGCGAGCCCGATCACCACGACCGCGGCGACGCCGACGCCGATCGCTCGCCACGAGCGGCCCCAGCGCAGCGCGAACTGTTCCGAGAATCCTCCGGGGCGGACGATCGCGAAGAGCAGGGCCGCCGCGACGAACGGCGTCAGCTGCGCCGCGGGCACCAGCAGGCCGACCATCTCATCCGCCCCGGTCAGGATCGCGGGTGACGCGACGCCGAGGCACAGGAGCGTCGCGAGGAGCAGGTGGATCAGGCTCTCGCCGACGCGTCGGGGCGAAGTGCCGCCTGTCCGGGCCCGCCCGTCGGATGCCGTCGGCTCCGTCTCGGTCATCCGCGTGTGGTTCATGTCTCCCGCCCCGTCGTCTCGTCGCGCGGCTCGCTGCCGCGCCCCGTCTATTTATACAATGTACAAATAGACGGGGCGTTCGTAAACTGGGGGCGTGAACTCTCCCGCGCACTCCGCCCCTGCCGAGCAGGAGGGCCCGCCCGCGCGCCGGGGGCCGCGCGGCGACATCAGCCGCGAGCGCATCCTGCGCGCCGCCGACGCGCTCCTCCGCGAACGCGGATCCCTCGACGGGATCGCGCTGCGGGCCGTCGCGGCGCAGGTGGGCGTCGCGGCGAACGCGATCTACACCTACTTCCCGTCGCTGCGGGCGATCTGGCACGACCTCGGCGACGAGCGCCTCGGCGCCCTGCACCCCGCCGACCTCGTCGACCTCCCGTGTCGGCACTGCGCGCTGACGCTCCTCTCCGAGCGCGCCCGCGAGATGGCGGAGATCCCCGGCACGCTGTCGCTCCTGCGGGCGCAGCCGATCCTCGGCCCGCACTCGTTCCGCCTCAGCGAGACGATCATGACGCTGACCGCCGACGCCGTCGTCGATCCCCGCGACGCCCACGACCTCATCGTCGGCTGGTTCTACGGCAGCTCCGTGCTCTCGGCGGAGGGGTGGACGAGGGGAACCGACCGGATCAGGGCCGACGCCGATCTCGCCGACTTCCCCCGCATCGCCGCGCGCGCGGAGCCTCGCCCCGCGGCGCAGTGGGAGGCGATCCTGCGCGGCCTGGGGATCGCGTGCGCCCGCGGGGCGTGAGCGGATCCGCTCTCCCACGACCCGACGCACCGGCGCACCGCGGCCGCGGATGCTCGCGGGGCTCTCGATGACGAACGGCGGCGCACAGGGAGGGCGATCTCGAGGCGCTCGGCGCGATGCCGGTGGCGCTCAGTGCGCGAGGTTCACCTGCGCGCGGTGGTGGTCGCCCGATTCGATGAGGTCAACGAACCCCTGCGCGTAGTCGGGTGCCGAGATCGCGCCGCCGGTCTCCGGATCCACGGCGACGTCGCCGCCGAGCCGATACGTGCCGAGCGTCTCGCCGGGGGCGAAGGATCCGAACCCCTGCGCGGGGCTGACGAACACCCAGTCGAGGGACTCGGGCGTCGCGGGGAGATCCTCGATGATCAGGGCGGCGCCGGCCTGCACCTCGTCGCGGATCGCGTCGGGAACGCCGCTCGGATCCTCGATGAACCGCGGCTCGCCGGGGGCGGGGCGCAGCGACGAGAAGCCGCCGACGACGAACAGCCGCGCGTGCTCGGCGTCCGCGAGGCGGGCGATGGCGCGCGTCACCGCGCGGAAGCGCCCGGTCAGCGGCCCGCGCGGGGCGAGGGCGGACACCACGATGTCCGCGCCGGCGATGACGGAGGCCAGCGTCGCGTCATCGGTCACGTCGCCCTGCACGTAGCTCACGCCGACGCGGGGCTCCTCGGGCGCCGATCGGCTCACTGCCGTGACCTCGTGGCCGCGCTGGGCGGCTTCCGCGGCGATCGCGGATCCCGCGTATCCGGTTCCTCCGATGACGACGACGTGAGACATGAGGGCCTTTCTCGAGAAGGGCGTCCGGCCGACCGGCCGGAGCTGGTGTCAGCGTAAGCACAATCTCGACGTGCGGGGGCGGAAAGCGACGAGGCGCACATGCTGGTCGCAGGGAGGGCACGCGGACAGGGATCCGGCCCATCGATCCCCGCGCCACGTCAGCCCACGACGCGGCGGTACCGGATGTGGGCCGCCAGCGGCGAGTGCAGCGCCTCGACGGGCTCGAATCCGAAGCTCCCGACCCCGTCGAAGAGGCGCTCGCCGGCGCCGAGGAGCACCGGGGCGACATCGAGCACCAGCTCGTCGATCACGTCGGCGGCGAGCGCCTGACGCACGGTGGATGCCCCGCCGGCGATGTCGACGCCACGGCCGTCCGCAGCGGCGACGGCCTGCGCATACGCCGCGTCGAACCCGTCGGTCACGAAGTGGAACGTCGAGCCGCCGCGCATCTCGATCGGCTCCTGCGGGTAGTGCGTGAGCACGAAGACGGGCGCGCGGTACGGGGGCTCCTCGCCCCACCAGCCGCGCCAGTCCTCCTCCCACTCTCCGCGGATCGGACCGAACATGTTGCGCCCCATCACGTAGGCGCCGCGGGGTCGCATGAGCCACGATTCGGCGAGGCGATCGGCGTCGTTCGCGCACGGGTCGCCCATGTGCCAGGGGTGCAGCTCCCGACCGCGGATGCCGAGCCCGTCGGCGAGGCTCTGTTCGGGGCCCGCGACGTAGCCGTCGAGCGAGATGGACATGTGGCAGGTGGTGTCGGTCATCGTCTCTTCCTGATCTCGACCGGACGGCCGCGGGTGACGCGCGTCGATCCGTCGAGCTCAACATATTCCCCGAGAGGAAGATGAGCGAGAGGGCGGGCGGGATCTCCCCGCACGACTCGATTCGGAGGCGTCCCGTTCAGGCCCCGCCCGCGACGAGGATCGTGGTTCCCGAGACGTAGCTCGCGCCCTCCGACAGAGCGAACGCGACGGCCGCCGCGACCTCCTCCGGCTGCCCGATGCGCCCGGACGGGTGGCTCTTGGCCGCGCGCCGCGGGCGCTCGGGGTCGCCTGCGTCGGCGTGGATGTCCGTCTCGATGACGCCGGGGGCGACGCCGACCACGCGGATCCCGCGCGGCGCGACCTCGCGCGCGAGACCCGTCGTGAGCGCGTCGACGCCCGCCTTCGCCGCCGCGTAATGCACGTACTCTCCGGGGGATCCCGTCCTCGCCGCCCGCGAGGAGATGTTCACGAGCACGCCGCCCGCGCGGAGGTCGCGAACGGCGCGACGCGCCACGAGGATCGCCGAGGTCAGGTTGAGATCGATCACGCGGCGGATCGTCTCGACCGGCGTCTCCGCCAGCGGCGCGATGTGCATCGTGGCGCCCGCGTTGTTCACGACGCCGTCGAGCGATCCCGCCCACGCGATCGCCTCGTCGAAGAGCCGATCGATGCCGGCGTCGTCCGTGAGGTCGGATCGCACCGTCAGGCACCGCGCGCCGAGGTCGCGCACGCGCGAGGCCGTCTCCGCGGCGGCGTCCTCATCCGACGCGTAGCCGAGCACGAGGTCGCATCCCGCGGCCGCGAGATCCCGGGCGCAGGCGCGCCCGATCCCCCGCGTGCCGCCGGTGATGAGGACTGTCCGGGCCGCCATGCCGCCCAGGTTAGCGAGCATCGGCGATCGCCGCGGTGGTGACGACCGCGGCGAACTCGCCGTGCAGGTTTGCCGCGGTGACCGCGGAGAGGAGCGCGGCGGGGATCATCGTGCCGTCGAGGCCGGGACGGTCGAAGGTGTGCGTGGCGTCGATGACGAAGGTGGTGTCGTATCCGAGGTTCCCGGCGACGCGAGCGGTCGTCTCGCAGCAGTGGTTCGTGGTGATCCCGCAGATCACGACCTCTCCGATGCGCTCGCGCTGAAGCCAGGCGTGCAGGTCGGGGGTGCCGTGGAAGCTCGAGTTCACGGTCTTGCGGACCAGCAGGTCGGGCTCGCCGGTGAGGACGTGCGCGAAGGCGTTCCCGGGGGATCCGGCCGCGAGCGGCGACGCCGGATCGTCCGAGTCGTGCCTCACGAACACGATCGGCCAGGCCCGCTCGCGCCAGAGCGCGATGAGGGCGGCGATGTTCTCCTCGCACGCCGGGTTGTCGCGCGCGCCCCAGAAGCCGGCGTCGTCGAAGCCGCGCTGGACGTCGACCACGATCAGGGCGGGGCGGTCGAAGCCGCGCATGGGCGCGGCGGCGGGCGCCGTCATCGCTCGGTCCACGACGCGATCGGGAAGTCGATCTCCCGATCCCGCCAGAAGAAGGCGCGGTCGCGGTCGCCGATCTCCCGCACCACCCGGCAGGGCGCGCCCATCGCGACGACGTCGGCGGGCACGTCGCGGGTCACGACGCTGCCCGCGCCGATGACCGAGCGCGCCCCGATCGTGACGCCCGGCATGATCTGCACGCCGGAGCCGATCCACACGCCGTCCTCGATCGTCACGGGGCGGTTGAACTGCGCGCCGCCGACCCGCAGCTCGGGGAGGACCGGGTGCCCGGCGGTCGTGACGACCACCCCGGGGCCGAACATGACATCGTCGCCGATGCGGATCGGGCCGTCGTCGACGAGCGTCAGGTTGAAGTTGGCGTAGACGCGGCTGCCCAGGCGGACGTTGCGCCCGCCCCAGTTCGCGTGGAACGGCGGCTCGAGATGGCATCCGTCGCCCACCGCAGCGAACATGCGGCGCATCAGCTCCTGCCGCTCCGCGGACTGCGACGGACGGGTCGCGTTGTACTCCCAGAGCAGTTCGAGCGCCTCGTTCTGCGCCTCCGCGAGGTCGGGGTGACCCGGGTCGTAGATCAGCCCGGCCTCCATGCGCGCGCTGTTCACCTCGCCGTCGCGGAAGTCGACGGGATCGGTCGCACCGGCATCCGCGTGAGGGTCCATGGGGCCATCCTCTCCATCGCGGGAGGGGCCGGGCGCGCGCGGCGGGGCCTCCTGCGGATTCGGTCCGGCCCGCGCAGGCGCTCGCATCACACACGCGGCCCCGCGGGGAAGCCCGTCCAGCGGAGGTCGGGGCGGAGGTGGCTCATGTCGTTGTACATGCGGATGCTCGGCGGGATCCCGGGACGATACTCGATGACGGTGAGCGCCGCGTTGGCGCTGCTGAGGCCGAGCCACCGCGCGGGTGGCGCGCCGAGGGCGTCGCGGATGAGCCAGGCGATGGGAGAGGTGTGCGTGATGAGCACCTCGTGGAGGTCCTCCTCCCCGTCGGGGGCCATGGCGAGCGAGCGGTCAGGCGCCGGGCGGTCTCGTGACCGGCGAGGGCCTCCTCGCGGTCGTATCCGTCGAAGAACGGCCTCCACGCCTCCGGGGTCTCGTCGGGGGCGGGGACCCGGGGCACGTGGTCGATGAGCTCGGGCGCCTCGGCGAGGATCGCGCCCGGCAAATAATGCGCATTATCACCTTGCCAGCCCACGACACGGCGTCGCAGACTCGGTGAGCAGCGGGCGCCCCGGACCCGCCTGGCGAACCGGTCGAGGAGGATCGATGCCACGCCACCGCTTCACCCAAGCCGACGTCGCGGCCATGGCCGGCGTGAGCCAGTCCACCGTCAGCTTCGTGCTCAACGGCAGCGCCCCCTCCGGCGTCCGCATCTCGGAGGAGACCCGCAATCGCGTCCTCGAAGCGATCCGGATCACCGGCTACTCCGCGAATCCGGTCGCCCAGCGCCTCGCCGGGGGCCGCAACCAGATCCTCGGCGTCTTCACCTACGAGAAGACCTTCCCCCGCGGCGACCGCGACTTCTACGGCGGATTCCTGAACGGCATCGAGCACGCCGCCGAACGACTCGGCGTCGACATGCTGCTGTTCACCTCCGCGCGGGTCGTCGATGGCCGCCGCCGCCTCACCCGCGACGGCTGGAAGCGGCTCGGCATCGCTGACGGGTGCCTGCTGCTCGGCCAGCAGGAGGATCAGGGCGAGCTGCAGCACCTGCTCGACACCAACTACCCCTTCGTCTTCATCGGCAAGCGCACCAGCAAGGGACACCGCCTCCCCTACGTGGGCGCCGACTACGTCGAGGCGACCGCCCGCCAGGTCGTGCGTCTCATCGGCCTCGGTCACACGCGCATCGGCTACGTCGGCCCGCGGAGCGCCGACCAGCCGACCCTCGACCGCATCGAGGGCTTCACCCGGGCGATGCGCGAGCACGGTGTGCCGCCGCGTTTCGTCGACATGCACGATGTGGAGACCACCGCCGCCGAGATCGTCGAGCGACGCCTGACCGGCGTTCTGGTCGCGCCCGAGCACTCCCCCGAGGAGCTCGCCGACGCGCTCGAGGAGCGCGGGCTGCGGATACCGGAAGACGTGTCTCTGCTGCTGCTCGGGCAGCCGCACCATTCCCGGCGCGGCGGACGCCCCTGGTCGGGCTTCGTGGTGCCCCGCGAGGAGATGGGGGCGCGAGCGCTCGTCCTGCTCTCCCGCATCGTCGACGAGGAGGCCGGCCCGCAGAAGCCGCCGCGCGAGAGTCTCGACGAGGCCGACCTGCGCCAGGTGCTCCCCTGTCCCGACATCGAGGGCGCCTCCCTGTCCGCCGTCCCAGCCATCACTCCCGGAAGGACCCATCCGTGACCACGCAGCATCTGACGACCGACGTCCTCATCGTCGGGGCGGGTCTCGGCGGCGTCGCCGCCGCCCTCGCCGCCGCCGACCGGGGAGCACGAGTCGTGCTCACCGAGGAGTTCCCCTGGATCGGCGGGCAGCTGACCTCTCAGGCCGTTCCCCCGGACGAGCATCCGTGGGTCGAGGAGTTCGGAGTCACCGCGCGCTACCGCACGCTCCGCGATGGCATCCGCGACGTCTACCGGCGCCGCTACCCGCTGATCGACGCCGCCCGAGACCGCGCCGACCTGAATCCGGGTGCCGGCTGGGTCTCGAAGCTGTGCCATGAGCCGCGCATCGCCGTCGGCGTGCTCGAAGAGATGCTCAACCCGCACCGCTCGACCGGCCGCATCCGCCTGCTCGAGCGCGTCCGCCCCGTCGCGGCGTCCGTCGACGGCGACCGGGTCTCCTCGGTCACTCTGGAGTCCGTGATCGACGGCGTCCGAACCGCCGTCACCGCCGCCTACACGATCGACGCCACCGAGACCGGCGAGCTTCTGCCGCTCACCGGCACGGAGTACGTGACAGGCTTCGAGTCCCGCGGCGAGACCGGGGAGCCCAGCGCCCCGCCGGTCGCGCAGCCGCAGAACGTGCAGGCCTTCAGCATCTGCTTCGCGATCGAGCACGTCGAAGGAGACCACACCATCGAGCGTCCCGCCGACTACGGCTTCTGGCGCGACTACGCTCCCGTCGCGTGGCAGGGCGAGCGGATGCTGTCCTGGCGCGCGCCGAACCCGCGCACTCTCGAGATGAGCGAGCGAGCCTTCTCGCCGAATCCCGGCGACGACGTGCTCGCGGTGGACGCCGACCAGTCCCGCAACGCGGGCGACTCGAACCTCTGGATCTTCCGCCGCATCGCCGCCCGCGACCACTTCGAGCCCGGCTTCTACGACAGCGACATCTGCCTGGTGAACTGGCCCAGCATCGACTACTTCCTCGCCCCCGTGCTCGACGCCGCTCGCGAAGACGAGCTCGCCCACTATGAGCGCGCCCGGCAGCTGAGCCTCTCGATGCTGTACTGGATGCAGACCGAGGCGCCGCGCCCCGACGGCGGCACCGGCTTCCCCGGTCTCCGCCTGCGGCCCGACGTGATGGGCTCCGCAGACGGGCTCGCTCAGGCCCCCTATCACCGCGAGTCGCGCCGCATCCGCGCCCTGACCACGATCACCGAGAACGACGTCTCCTACGCCGTCCGCGGCGACGCGGGAGCGACGCGCTACCGCGACTCGGTGGGCGTGGGCATGTACCGCATCGATCTCCACCCCTCCACCGGCGACGACACCTACATCGACGTCTCCTCGACCCCCTTCGAGATCCCGCTCGGCGCGCTGATCCCGCAGCGGACCGGCAACCTCCTGGCCGCCTGCAAGAACATCGGCACGACGCACATCACGAACGGCTGCTACCGCCTGCACCCCGTGGAGTGGAACATCGGCGAGGCCGCGGGCCACCTGGCCGCGTACTGCCTCGAGACCGGGGAGAGACCGCACTCCGTGCACGCCGACGACCGGCTCCTCGCCGACTACCAGCGCGAACTCGATGCGGCTGGCGTGCAGAGGCGCTGGCCGGAAGGACGGGTGCATGCGTACTGATCCGATCCCGCACGACCCGAGCATCGCCACAAAGGAGTGAGCATGACCACCTCTCAGCCGCGCCGCGCGCGCAAGCCGATCGCCGTCGGCGCCGGAATCGCCGCCGTCGGTCTCGTCCTCGCCGGCTGCTCCGGTTCCCCTGAAGGGACTGACAAGCCCGACGGGCCCGTCTCGCTGCGGATGACCGTCTGGACCGCAGACGAGACCCAGCTGGCGCTGTTCGACGAGATCGCCGACGCGTACATCGCCGAGAACCCGGATCTCGTCAAGGATGTCGCCTTCGAGCCGGTGCCTTTCGAGGACTACACCACCACCCTCACCACCCAGATCGCCGGCGGCAACCCCCCTGATCTGGGCTGGATCCTGGAGAGCTACGCCCCGGAGTTCGTCTCCTCCGGCGCGCTCGTCGACCTCTCCGACGCTCTGGAGGGGGCCGAGGGGTACGAGTACGACGATCTGCTGGAGTCGTCGCTCGCCCTGTGGCAGAAGGACGACGGGCTGTACGCCTACCCGTTCTCGAACAGCCCCTTCGCGATGTTCGTCAACACCGACCAGATCGCCGCGGCCGATCAGCCGAACCCGGCCGATCTCGTGGCATCTGACGAGTGGACCTTCGACGCGGCCCGAGACATCTCTGCGGCGGCCGCCGAGGCCTCCGGCAAGGAGGGCCTGGTCGTGCGCGACTTCGACTACCAGGTCTGGGAGAACCTCGCCAGCGTGTGGGGCGGCTGGGGCGCCTCGCCGTGGAGCGAGGACGGCGCCACGTGCACCCTGTCAGACCCGGAGATGGTCGACGCGATGACCTGGATGCACGATGCTGTGTTCGACGATGGCGCCATGCCCGGCCCGGGCGTGACCGCCGACTTCTTCGCCGGCGACGCCGCGATGACCATCACCCAGATCAGTCGCGCCTCTTCCCTCGACGACTCCTTCGGCTGGGACATCGTGCCGCTGCCCGCCGGTCCGGAGGGCCGGCAGAACGTGATCGGGCAGGCCGGAATCGGCGTGTTCGCGAACTCGGACAACCCCGAGGTCGCCGCCGACTTCCTGGCCCACTTCACCAGCCCCGAGAACGCCGAGAAGCTCGCGACCTACTTCCCGCCACCCCGCGAGTCGCTGCTGAACGCCGAGGTCCTCGCCGAAGGCAACCCGCGCCTGAGCGAGGAGCAGCTGGAGGCCACGGTGATCGAGGGCATCCAGGACGCCGTCACCAAACCGACCCACGTCAGCTTCGCCAAGCTGCAGGAGACGGTGCGCGCCGAGCTGGACGCGCTGTGGACAGCGGACGCCGACGTCGAAGGCGTGCTGACGTCGACCTGCGAGGCGATCACGCCGCTGCTGGAGGGCTGAGCGGATGACCGTCTCCGCCCTTCCGACGGCCGACGCGGCGGAGCGACGGGGCTCGCGTCCCCGCCGCTCCGCCGCCACCAGAAGCGACTGGATCGTGGGGTACACGATGGTCGCGCCGGTCGTCCTCGGTTCGATCGCCTTCGTCATCGCCCCGCTGATCGCGGTGTTCTGGTTCTCGCTGCACGACTGGAACGTGCTGGCGAACACCTTCGTGTTCTCGGGCGCTGACAACTACGAGCGGATGCTGAGCGATCCCGGCCTGCGCAACTCCCTGCTGGTGAGCCTGTGGTTCTCGATCGGTCTGGTCGTGCTGAACGTCACGCTCGCGCTGTTCCTGGCCGTGCTGCTGAACCAGCGCCTGCCCGGCACCACGACCTTCCGCACGTTCTTCTTCTCGCCGGTGATCGTGTCTCTGGTCGCCTGGACGATCGTCTGGAGCTTCCTGCTGCAGGCCGACGGCGGCATCAACGGCTTCCTGAGCCTGCTGAGCATCGAGGGCCCGAACTGGCTGCGCGGGGAGTTCACCGCGATGCTCTCGGTGATCGTCGTGCAGGTGTTCAAGAACGTCGGCCTCAACATGATCCTGTTCCTCGCCGCCCTCCAGGGCGTGCCGGAGGAGATCGGCGAGGCCGCCCGCATCGACGGCGCCGGAGTCTGGCGCCGATTCCGCTCGATCACGCTGCCGATGATCAGCCCGACGATCCTTCTGGTGATGATCCTCACGATCGTCGGCTCGCTGGAGGTGTTCGCGCAGATCGCCGTACTGACCGGAGGCGGGCCGGGCAGCTCCACGACCGTGCTGGTCTACTACCTGTACCAGCAGGCGTTCCGCTTCAATGATTTCGGCTACGCCAGCGCGATCGCGGTGCTGCTGTTCTTCATCGTGCTCGTGCTCACGCTCATCCAGTGGCAGACCCGGAAGAGGTGGGTGTTCCATGAGAACTGACGCTCCCGATCGAGCCGCGACCACGACGCACGCGATCGTCACCGCCGGGTCCGCCCGCGGCCCGCGGCCGACCCGCGAGAAGATCAGGCGCCGCTGGGTGAAGACCGGCCTGATCGTGCTCATGGCCGTGCTCAGCGTCCCCTTCGTCTTCCCGACGCTGTGGATGTTCGCCAGCAGCTTCAAGCCGATGAGCGAGATCCTGCAGAAGGTGCCGACGATCTGGCCGCAGAGCCCCAGCGTCGACGCCTACGGCGAGGTGTTCCGTCTGCAGCCGTTCGCCCAGCAGTACGCGAACAGCGTGTACATCGCCGCCCTCGTGACCGTCGGGACGATGCTCGTCGCGGCGATGGCGGGCTACGCGTTCGCGCGCGTGCGCTTCCCCGGAGCCAACACGCTGTTCCTGGTCGTGCTGGTCGGCCTGCTCGTGCCGAGCGAGGTCACGATCGTGCCGCTGTTCCGCTTCGTGAACAGCCTGGGCCTGATCGACACGCACTGGCCGCTGATCGTCATCCCGATCTTCGGGGCGCCCGCCGTGCTGGCCGTGTTCATCATGCGCCAGTTCTTCCTCGGCCTGCCGACGGAGCTCGAAGAGGCTGGCCGCATGGACGGGCTCGGACGCTGGGGCATCTTCTGGCGGATCGCCTTCCCGCTCTCGCGTCCGGCGCTGGCGGCGGTCGCGATCTTCACCTTCCTGAAGTCCTGGAACCTGTACCTGGAGCCGATCGTCTACCTGTCCAGCAAGGACATGTTCACCCTGCCTCAGGCGCTCACGCAGTACGTCGACGCGTATGGGGGCCCGATGTGGAACGTTCAGCTGGCGGCGACGACGCTCACCGTGGTGCCGGTGCTCGCCGTGTTCCTGATGGCGCAGAGGCAGTTCGTGCAGGGGCTGGCACACACCGGCCTGAAGGGCTGATCCGGGCGGGGCTCGGCCCCGCCTCGCCATCGGGACGATGAGAGGATGCCGCCATGCCCCGATTCGATCTGAGCCCCGCCGAGCTGCGCGCATACCGCCCGGAGGTCGCGGAGCCAGCGGACTTCGACGCCTTCTGGGAGCGCACGCTGCGCGAGTCGCGCGCGCTCGCCGAGCCCGTCCGAGTGCGGCGGGTCGACGGCCCGCTGCGGGTGATCGAGGCCTACGACGTCACGTTCTCCGGCTTCGGCGGAGACCCCGTCGCCGCCTGGCTGACCCTGCCGGCGAACGCAGAGGGGCCGCTGCCCGCGGTCGTGGAGTACATCGGCTACGGCGGCGGCCGCGGCCTGCCGCACGAGCAGCTCGCCTGGGCGGCGTCCGGCTACGCCCACCTGCTGATGGACACCCGCGGCCAGGGGGCGATGTGGGGCACGGGCGGGTCCACGCCCGACCCGCACGGCTCGGCGCCGGCCGTGCCGGGATTCATGACGCGGGGCATCCACTCCCCCGACGACTACTACTACCGCCGCGTGATCGCCGACGCGGTGCTGGCGGTGGACGCCGTCCGCTCGCTCGACCAGGTCGATCCCGCCCGGATCGCCGTCGCCGGCACGAGCCAGGGCGGGGGCCTGGCCATCGCGGCGGCCGGGCTGTGCGAGGGACTCGTCGCCGCGATGCCGAACGTGCCGTTCCTCTGCCATTTCGAGCGCGCCGTCGGCCTGACCGACCGCGAGCCGTACCAGGAGATCGTCCGCTACCTCGCCGTGCACCGCGGTGCCGTCGAGCAGACGCTCTCGACGCTGTCGTACATCGACGGCGTCAACTTCGCCAAGCGGGCGTCCGCACCGGCGCTGTTCTCCGCGGCGATGATGGACCAGACCTGCCCGCCCTCCACCGTCTACGCCGCCCGCAACCACTGGGCCGGCCCCGCCGAGATCGTCGACTACCCCTTCAACGGACACGAGGGCGGGATCGGCGTGCAGTGGCAGCGCCAGGCGGCGTTCCTGGCCGGCGTCCTGGCCTGACCGCCGGGGCGTCGTCGCAGGTCAGCCCAGCCCGCCGATGACGATTGTCGGGGACGGACGGAACGAACGAATCGAACTGTCATTCCAATCTTCGAGCAAGGAGAGAACTCCACGACGAGGATGAACTCGCCAGAGTGCGTGAGTGGGCATTGCGGATACTCACCGAGACGGGCTATCGCACCGATGATGCTGTCCAGGGGCCTCGTATGTGACTTGGCTGCTGCGGGTGAGACCGGCGACGCCGCGCCGCCACGACATCGTTTCAGACACGACGGTGGAGGTGAAGCGACTGCCGAGGGAAAACGTCTGACTGCGCGAGGCCGATGGGATCCTCAAGGCCCCAGTTTATCTCTTCGCGAGGGAAATCGACCGCCTCGATCGATATGAGCCGGGGCATGAATGAGATACCGGGGTCGTTTCAGGGTCGGACTCATTTGTCGCGTCCTGATACAGGCAGTTCACGGGTTGCTCACTTCACGCGGCTATCGCGCTACCCCCAAGTCCGCCGCCTTTCAGTCTGCATTCGCAGGATCCCGCCGCTGGTACCGAAAGTCGCGTTGCTGCCTGCAGAGAACGATGACGTCTACGGTCACCGTAGGACGCACACCCTGGTGCGCCGGAGAGAGTGGCGCACCCGCAGCGACCGGACCAAGCGGCTGGCGAGTGGAGTTATAACGTTAGCGTGGAACGTAAGTTCCTCCCGGTTCGTGAAGGTGCTGCGCTCGACAGCTCCACTTCACAACCCGAGGCCCTCGCTTCTCATAGTCTCCCTGGACATCACATCACGCTGCGTTCTCGGTACCCGCCTTCTCGGCGGTCGAGACGATGCGGCTCACCATGCCGCTGAAGATCAGGCCGTGGAAGGGCAGCATGGCCAGCCAGTAGAGCCGGCCCGCGAGACCGCGCGGGAAGAACACCGCCCGCTGCCAGTACGAGACGCCGTCCGGCGCGTCCTCGATGCCGAGCTCGAGCCAGGCGCTCCCCGGCGTCCACATCTCCGCCCGCAGGCGCAGCAGCCGCCCCGGGTCGACAGCCTCGACGCGCCAGACGTCGATCGCGTCGCCCGCGACCACACGCGAGCGGGTCCGGCGCCCGCGCTGCAGGCCGACGCCTCCGACGATGCGGTCGAGCCAGCCGCGCAGCGCCCAGAGCGCCGATGCCGAGTACCACCCGTTGGCGCCGCCGATCTGCGTGATGACCGACCAGACCGCGTCGCGGTCGGCCGTCGTCCTGCGGGTCCGACGGTCCGTGAAGACGGTGCGGCCGGCCCACTCGGGGTCGCTCGGCAGCGGGTCGCTGGGCGCGCGGGACACCGTCGCGTCGACCCAGCTCGTCTCCACCTGGTCGATCTCGATGCGCCCGAGCGCGAGGCGCACCGACTCGCGGTATCCGGTCAGCCCGTCCGGCGGCGGCGGGATGATCTCGTCGATCGCGTGGTCGGCCATCACGCAGGGGTGCTGCAGTGACTCGACGAGGGGCTGCGCGATCTGCCGCGGCACGGGCGTGACGAGACCCACCCAGTGCGAGGCGAGGCGCGGGGTCAGCACCGGCAGGGCGGCGATCCCGCGCTGGCGGAGCCCGGCCTCGACCGCGTAGCCGTTCATCATCTGCCCGTAGCGCAGCACGTCGGGCCCGCCGATGTCCACCGCGCGGCTCAGCTCGGGGTCGACCCGCGCCGCGGCCAGCAGGTAGTACAGCACGTCGCGCACGGCGATTGGCTGGATGCGGTTGCGCACCCACCTCGGGGCCGGCATGTACGGCAGGACGTCGGTCAGGTGGCGCACCATCTCGAATGATGCGGAGCCCGATCCGATCACCACGCCCGCCTGCAGCACGAGGGCCGGCACTCCCGACGCGAGCAGGATGTCGCCGACCTCGGTGCGCGACGCGAGGTGAGGAGACAGCTCCACACCCTCGGGATGCAGGCCGCCGAGGTACACGATCCTCGAGACGCCGTGCTCGGCCGCGCGCCGGGCGACGTTCTCGGCGATCGTGCGGTCGGTGTCGGCGAAGCCGCGTCCGCTCGTCATGGAGTGCACCAGGTGGTACAGCACGTCGACGTCGGAGGCCGCGCGCCCCATCGCCTCGGCGTCGGCCGCGTCGCCCTCGACGACCTCGACGTCCTCGACCCACGGCAGCGCCGCGATCCGCTGAGACGAGCGGGACAGGACGCGCACCCGGTATCCGCCGTTCAGCAGACGCGGCACGAGCCTGCCGCCGAGGTACCCGGTGGCGCCGAGGACGAGCACGCGCGGCGGCTCGCCGTCGGGTCGTCGCACGGCGCTCAACGCGTCCTCGGCGCCAGTGGGGGCGCTCAGCGCGTCCGCAGGGAAGGACCGCTCGTCGTGGGCCATGTCGCCCACCTCCTCGTCTTGTCACCGTGCTCGCTGGTCTGTCTTGGTCTTCTGCCGCGCCGGAGGCGTCCTGCGGTCCTGTCGTGCCGACCGCCGCCGTCGGTGCGAGGTTACGGCGCGATGCCCGCCGCCGCAGGGCGGAAGCCCGAGCGGACGTTCTCGCAGCACGCGGGCCGGCACACGTCGAACCACGGGCCGTACTCGGTCGCGTGGACGCGCTCCTCGCGCGGAACGGCCGCCATCCGCTCCTCGACCAGATCCACGATGCCGGTGACGAACGTCGGGTCCACGCCCGGGGTGGGGGTGCGGATCGCGCGCATCCCCGCCTCCTCCGCCGCCTCGAGGGCCTCGTTGTCGAGGTCCCACATGACCTCCATGTGGTCGCTGACGAAGCCGATCGGCACGATGGCGACGGTCTTGACCCCCTCGGCCGGCAGCTCGGCGATCCGGTCGCAGATGTCGGGCTCGAGCCACGGCTGCGAGGCGGGGCCCGAGCGCGACTGGTAGACGAGCTCCCACTCGACGTCGGCCATCCGTGCGTCGCGCTGCACGACCCGCTGCATCACCGCCTCCGCGACGGCGCGGTGCTGGGCCTCGTAGGCTCCGCCGTCGCCGAGCCCGAGCTCGCTCGGCCCGGAGCGGCGAGCGTCGTCGATCGGGATGCTGTGCGTGGTGAACAGCACGCGGGGAGCCGCTCCCCCGGCGCCGCGCAGCTCGGCGAGGGCGTCGACCACGCCGGGCACGAACGAGTCGACGAAGCCCGGGTGATCGAAGAACTGGCGGATCTTGTCAATCGTCACCGTTCCGGAGAGGCCGGTGTCGGTGAGCACGCGCGCGAAGTCCTCGCGGTACTGCCGGCAGCTCGAGAACGAGCTGTACGCGCTGGTGGCGAACGCGAGCAGGCGCGGCCGCCCGTCGTCCGCCGCCTCGCGCACCGCGTCGTCGAGGTAGGGCGCCCAGTTGCGGTTGCCCCAGTAGACCGGCAGGTCGATCCCGCGGCGCGCGAGCTCCGCCTCGAGAGCGGCCTTGAGCGCACGGTTCTGCGCGTTGATCGGGCTCACTCCGCCGAAGTGGCGGTAGTGGTGCGCCACCTCCTCCAGGCGCTCGTCGGGGATCCCGCGGCCGCGGGTGACGTTGCGCAGGAAGGGGATGACGTCGTCCTGCCCCTCCGGTCCGCCGAAGCCCGCCAGCAACAGCCCGTCGTAGCGCTGCGGGGCTGTGGCGTAGGGCTCTCCCGCCCGCGTGGCGGGCGAGGCGAACGGGACGACGGTTTCGATGGTGTCCACGGGAGGATCTCCAGGGTCGAGGGCGGTCATGAGGCTGTCTGCATCGCGAAGACGATCAGGAGGATCGTGACGACGAAGCCGCAGACGTAGTTGATCCAGAGGAACCGGCGCCAGCCGGGGTTTGCGCGCCCCGACTCGTCGTCGGCGACGCTCCAGAAGGGGGCGGCGATCCACACGTACGGCAGCGCGAGCAGCGCCGCCCAGGCTCCCGGCGGGCCGGCCGTCAGCATCAGCAGGGCGGCGGCGGTCCACGACGCGATCGCGAGCCGCACGGTCGGTGCGGCGCCGAACGCGGTCGCGATCGACGAGATGCCCGCCGCGCGATCGGGGACGACGTCCTGCACCGCGCCGAACGCGTGGCTCGCGACGCCCCAGAGGAAGAACGCGGCGAGCACGACGAGCAGCCGCGCGTCGAAGTCCCCGCCGGCGAGGGCCACGCCGTAGACGGCGGGGCTCACGAAGTGCACGCTCGACGTGGCCGAGTCGAGCACCGGGATCTCCTTGAAGCGGAACGGAGGCGCCGAGTACGCGACCACCGCGAAGAGGCTGACCGCGAGCACGGCCCACGACAGCGGCGATCCCCAGACGACGAGCAGCGCGACGAACGGCAGGCACGCCACCGCGGCGGCGATCAGAACGGCCCGATGGCGGCTCGGGGGCAGCAGCGCCCCCTCCACCCCACCCTTCCGCGGGTTCGCGAGGTCGGACGCGTGGTCGAACACGTCGTTCACGCCGTACATCGCCAGGTTGTACGGGACGAGGAAGAACAGCGTCCCGACGACGAGCGCGGCGTCGACCTCTCTCGCCGCCAGCAGGTAGGCGGCGGCGAACGGGTAGGCGGTGTTGATCCAGCTCAGCGGACGCGAGGCCATCAGGAGGTCGCGGATCATCGCTCGCCCTCCGCTCGGCGCCCGACGGGCTGCTCGCCGACCGACGGCGCCGGATGCGCGGAGCGCCCCGCGTCCCGCGGTCGTTCCCGTCCCCCGGGACGGATGCGCCGCCAGAGCTCCGGCAGCAGGACGGCGGCCGCCAGCGGGTAGGCGAAGTCCTCGATCGGCGCCGCGCCGACGCGGAGCCCGGAGATGCGGGCGTCGTCGTAGGCGAACAGGCCGGCCGCGATCATCGCGTTGTCGAACACCGCGGTGAGCACGATCAGCGCGCCCGCGGCGAGCGCCTGCGGGGCGAACGGCCGCGAGGGACGGGCCGACGCGGGCGCCGTGAGCCGCAGCAGCACGGCGATCACGAGCGCGGCGGCGAGGAAGGCGGCGCACAGCAGGGCGTAGGTCACGAGCGCTCACCTCGTCCCCGCGACGCGCGCCGGTCGAGCAGGCGGTCGGCGGCGCACGCGAGCACCATCGTCAGCTCGCACAGGAACAGCAGGAAGACCGGCTCTTCGAGCGGCAGCTCGGGAGCGAGCAGGACGCCGGTCATGAAGGACGTCTCCGCGCGGAAGAAGATGCCGAGGCCGATGCCCGCGAGATCCCATGCCAGGAAGAACGCCGTCCCCGCCAGGAGCATCGCGATCGCGCGGAGCGGTGACCTGCCGAGGAAGAGACGGTGGCGCAGGTCGAGCGCGACCACCCCGGCGAGCGACACGAGCAGGCAGCCGAGGTACACGAGGCTCATCGGGGCTCCTCGAGCGGGCCGGCCGAGAGGTCGCCGCGCAGCCTCTTGACGACGAGCTCGGCGCTGATGAGGCACATGGGCAGGCCGATCCCGGGGATGGTCGTCGCCCCCGCGTAGAGCAGGCCGCCGACGCGAGACGACGCGTTGCTGCCGCGCAGCACCGCGCTCTGACGCAGCGTGTGCGCCGGTCCGAGCGCCCCGCCGCGCCACGCGCCGTACTCGCGCTCGAAGTCGGCCGGTCCGATGCTGCGGCGCACGACGATCCGCTCGCGCAGGTCGGGCACGCCCGCCCACGAGGAGATCTGGTCGACCGCCGCGTCCACGGCCCGCTCGACGGCGGGGCTGCCGCCGCTGTCCAGGCCGCCCTCGCCGATGCCGGGATCGGCGGGCACGGGGATGAGCACGAACAGGTTCTCGTGGCCCTCGGGCGCGACGTCGTCGGTGGCGCTCGGCCGGCAGACGTAGATGGACGCCGGGTCGGGGATGTGCGGCCGGGAGCCGTAGATCGCGTCGAAGCCGCGCTCCCAGTCCCGCGTGAAGAAGAGCGTGTGGTGCGCGAGCTCGGGCAGCTCTCCCCGCACTCCGAGGAGCGCGAGCACCGCGCCCGGCCCCGGGTCGCGCGACTCCCACCACGACTCGCGACGACTGCGATGCTCGGGGGCGAGCAGGCGCTGCTCGGTCACGTGCAGGTCGGCGCTCGATACGACGACGTCCGCCGACAGGTGCTCGACGGCGCCGTCGGCGCGCTCCACGTCCACCCCGGTCGCGACTCCCCCGCGGACCGTGATGCGGCGAGCGCGGGTTCCCGTGCGCAGCTCGGCGCCGCGACTCTCGGCGAGCCGCGCGATCGCGTCGATGACCGCGCCGAAGCCGCCGCGCGGATACAGCACGCCCTGCCCGACGTCGAGGTGGCTCATGAGGTGGTACATGCTGGGGGCCGCGGCGGGCGACGTCCCGAGGAAGACCGCGGGGTATCCCAGCACCTGCTGCACGCGGACGTCGTCGGTGTGCCGCCGGATGAAGCGGTCGAGGGGCTCGCCGAGGAGCCGGGCGAGGCGCGGCAGCTTGGCCAGCGTGTCGCGTCCGAGCAGCGGTCGCAGCGACTCGTAGGTGCTGTACAGGAACTTCGACGTCGCGAGGTCGTAGGTCTCGGCGGCCGACGCGAGGTAGGCGTCCAGGCGGTCGGCGGCGGCCGGGTCGAGCGACACGAGCGCGTCGCGGGCGTCGGAGCCGGGCAGGTCGAACGGCTCCGGCTCGGCCTCGAAGTAGACGCGGTACGCGGGGTCGAGGCGCACGAGGTCGAGCTGCTCCGCGGACGAGGTGCCGAGGAGGCGGAAGAAGTGGTCGAACACCTCGGGCATGAGGTACCAGGACGGGCCGGTGTCGAACACGAAGCCGTCGGACGACCAGCGGCCCGCGCGCCCTCCGAGCTCGTCGCGCGCCTCGACGAGGGTGACGTCGTCGCCCTCGCGCGCGAGCAGCGCCGCGGTCGCGAGGCCTGAGATGCCGCCGCCGATGACGACGACGCGCCGCCGCGCGGTCATGCGGGCACCCGCCCGAGCGCGGCGCGGGCGACGAGGCGCAGCTTGACCGCCGTCGGCACCGACACCCGTCGCCGCAGCAGCTCTGCCGCGGGCGTGGCACGCAGCCGCTCGTTCAGCTCGCCGAACAGCGCCGCGGCCGCGGCGGTCGCGCGCCGCGATGCCGGCGGCAGCCGCACGACGGCGCGGGCGGCGACGTCCAGATCCTCGGCGATCTCGTCCACGACACGGTCCTTGTCGGCGTCGGTGAAGCGCCCGGGGTCGACCCCGGGCAGGTACACGCGGCCGAGGCGCTCCACGTCGTCGGCGAGGTCGCGCAGGAAGTTCACCTTCTGGAAGGCGGCGCCGAGACGGCGAGCGCCCTCCTCGAGCTCGTCGTCGAGGCGCAGCCGCGGGTCCTCCGTCGCGAAGGCGCGCAGGCACATCGAGCCGACGACCTCGGCCGAGCCGTGGATGTACCGCCGGTACGCCTGTTCGTCGAGCGCGGGAATCTCGCGCGTGTCCATCCGCATGGACCGGAAGAACGGCCGGAGCAGCTCGGGACCGATGCCGGTCTCCCGCGCGGTGACGGCGAAGGCGTGCACGACCAGGTTCGCGCTGAAGCCATGCTCGATCGCCGAGAGCGTCTCCGCCTCGAGCGCGTCGAGGACCGCGCGCTTGTCGGCGCCACCCATCCCCGCCTCGGTCGCAGGGCCGTCGACGATCTCGTCCGCGACGCGGACGAGGGCGTAGACGTCGGCGACCCGTCCGCGCACCGGTCGCGGGAGCAGGCGGCTCGCGAGGCCGAAGGACGTCGAGTAGGCGCCGATGACGCGCGCCGACGATGCCCGCGCCGTGCGGGTGTAGAGGGCGAGGCCGGTGGGACCGGTCATGCGTCGCGCTCCGCGCACATGCGGCCGATGGCGTGCAGCTCCACTCGCAGCTCCTCGGGCAGGCCAGACGACAGCAGCTCCTGGTCCACCTGGGCCAGCTGCTCGGCGATGAGCTCCTCCACCGCGGCCCGCGCGCCGGATGCGACGATCGCCTGCCGCAGCCGGTCGGCGTCCTCGGCCTCGAGAGACCTGTGGCCCAGCAGGTGCGCCACCTCCTGCCACGCCGGCTCGCGAGAGGCGAAGGCGATGAGCAGCGTGCGCTTGCCCTCGCGCAGGTCGCCCGTCGCGCTCTTGCCCGTGAGCTCCTCCTGCCCGAACACGCCCAGCACGTCGTCTCTCAGCTGATAGATGAGACCGAGCCCCGTGCCGATCCGCGCCAGCGTCTGCGCGGTGGACGCGTCGGCTCCGGCGAGCGCGGCGCCGGCCTGAAGCGGCGCGGCGAACGAGTATGCGGCCGTCTTGCGCTCCATCATCCGCCAGATGTCGCGTGCCTCGGCCGGCACCGTGCCGAGCGCGAAGCCGATGTCGTCGTGCTCACCGGCGGCGGTGAGGAACACCGCGTCGTCGACGATCTCGTGGATCTCCGGACGGGCGGGGCTGTCGATGCGGGCGATCATCGCGTGGACGCCGCTGAGCAGGAGGTCGCCCGCCAGCAGGCCGGACGCGGCTCCCCAGGCGGTCGCCGCCTCGGATCCGATTCCGCTCTCGAGCGCGGTGTCGGCGAACTCGCCGGAGAGGTTGGCGCGCCCGCGGCGGACGAGGTCGCCGTCGAGGACGTCGTCGTGCAGCAGCAGCGCGCTGTGCAGCACCTCGAAGGCCGCCGCGACCGTCACGGCGGACCGGCGGGCGCGCCCGCCCAGCGCGTCGTGCGCGAGCAGCACGAGGCGGGGGCGGAGCCGCTTGCCGCCGCGAGCGGCCTCGGCCGCGCGCCGCCACAGCTGGGCGGTGTGCGAGCCGATCGTCTCCGCGCGCGCGATGCGGGCGGCGAAGTAGCCCTCGATCGCGTCCTCCAGCGCCGGCTCGGTCGTCGTCACGGTCACCGCTCCCCCTCCCGCCGCCATGCGGCCGCCGTGATGTGGCCGTCGGCCGCCGAGAGCTCGCGCGCCTGCAGGACGAGCCACGGGCTGAACGCCCAGGGCGCCGCCTGCAGCGCGGCCGCGAGCTCGTGCGGCTCGACCCAGCGGGCGTCCATGGCCTCCTCGGGGTCGAGCACCTGCGCTCCCACCGCCCGCGCGGTGTAGACGGGGCACACCTCGTTCTCGACGACGCCCGAAGCGTCGACGGCGCGGTAGCGGAAGTCCGGCAGCACGAGGCGCAGATCGGCGATGACGAGTCCCAGCTCGTCCTCCGCTCGCCGGGCCACGGCGTCCGGCACGGGCTCGAACGGCTGCGGGTGACCGCAGAACGCGTTGGTCCAGGTGCCGGGCCACGCCTTCTTGGCGAGCGAGCGGCGCGTCATCAGGACCCTTCCGCTTTCGTCGGTGACGTGGCACGAGAAGGCCAGGTGCAGCGGAGTGTCCGCGTGATGCACGGTGTGCTTGGGGGCAGCGCCGCAGGGTTGCCCCTGCTCGTCCAGCAGGATCACGCGCTCGAGGGTGTCGTCCACTTTGCTCCAGATCTTGATTGCTAGCCAGGCTAGCTACATGATGAGCATAATGTCTAGCCGCTGTCGAGTAATCTCGTACGCATGGCCGAGCGGACACCACGGGGATCGTCGCGCGTTGTGATGCACGACCCGCGCACGATGGACCCGGACGAGGAGCTCGTGCGCCGATCGCATCTTTCCGAAGAGGAACTGGCCCAGGTCGTGGCCGTCCTCGAGGCCATGAGCCGCTGGCGCGCGGCCGAGCGCGCCATGAACGAGGCCTCCCAGCGCTACATGAGGCTCGGCGAGTCGGACATGCACGCGCTCCGCTTCCTCATCGCGGCCCACCGCCAGGGCGTCGTCGTCACGCCTGGCGCCATCGCCGCGCATCTCGGCATCTCGACCGCCTCCACGACGAAGCTCCTCGACCGGCTGGCGGACGGGGGTCACATCCGCAGGCTCCCGCACCCGAGCGACCGGCGGAGCCTCGCCATCGAGGTCACCGACGAGACCCGCCTCTCGGCCCGTGCGAGCGTGGGACGCAGCCACGCCCGCCGCTTCGACGTGGTGGCGGGGCTGACGGCCGAAGAGCGCGAGACCCTGCGCCAGTTCTTCGACTCGCTGGCGGCGACGGCGGACACCGACGATCCGACGTCTGCGCACGACAAGACCCTCCGCTAGATGTGATGTCCAGGCAGGTTGTTGTCGATCCTGCTGATGGGCGGGGCTCCGCTCACGGAGTGGTGCCTGTGATGATCGGAGAAGTGCAGCCAGCCCGGGAGCGCTTTGATTCGCTCTGAGTTTCGTTCCTATCGGGCGGTTTGGGAAACGAGTGTTCCGAAGGGGCTGTTGAGGCCAGCGTTGTAGTCGGCTTCGACCTCGGCGGGAGTGCGCATGTGGGTCTGCTGCATGAGTAGGTGACAGTTATTAGTCACGCCGCGAGGGCGACGTCTTTGGTCATGGTGGTCTCGAACTCGATCGGCGTCAAACGCCCCAGGCGGACTTGCCGTCGTCAACGGTGATAGGTCCTCTCGATCCAGGTCACGATCGCGATGCGTAACTGCTCGCGGGTGGTCCATGAACGCCGGCTGAGGACGTTTTTCTGCAGGAGAGAGAAGAACGATTCCATGGCCGCGTCT
>NZ_JAMXWT010000022.1:0-51766 GCF_050958665.1 Microbacterium sp. gxy059
GAGGCCGCCCTCGGCCTCGGCATCGCGGCCGGGCCCCTGATCGGCGGCCTGCTGGGGCACATCAGCTGGCGCGGTCCGTTCTTCGGCGTCGCCGTGCTCATGGGCATCGCCCTCGTCGCGACGCTGCTGTTCATCCCGAAGACCCCCAAGCCCGTCGAGAAGATCTCGCTCGGCGCGCCGCTCAAGGCGCTGAAGCACCGCGGGCTCCTCACGATGGGCATCATGGCCCTGCTGTACAACTGGGGCTTCTTCACGATGCTCGGCTACGCGCCCTACCCGATGAAGCTCGACGCCCTGCAGCTCGGCTTCGTGTTCACCGGCTGGGGCCTGCTCGTCGCCGCCTTCGCCGTGTTCTTCGCGCCCCGCCTGCAGCGCCGCTTCGGCACCGCCGCCGTGCTGTACGCGAACCTCGCGGGCCTCGGCATCGTCATGACCGCGATCGCGTTCGGCGTCGAGCACCCGACGGTGGTCATCGTCGCCGTCATCGTCAGCGGGGCGTTCATCGGCATCAACAACACGCTCACGACGCAGGCCGTCATGCTCGTGTCGCCCGTCGAGCGCTCGGTCGCCTCGTCGGCCTACGGATTCCTCCGCTTCTTCGGCGGCGGCCTCGCCCCGTTCGTCGCGGGCATCGTCGCCGCGCACCACGGCCAGGGCTGGGCCTTCGGCCTCGGCGCGATCGCCTTCTTCATCGCCATCCCCGTCCTCGCGAGCGGCCACAGGCTGCTCGCCGCGGCCGAGCGCTCCGAGGCGGAGGGCGACGCCGAGGAGGGCCAGGCGCCGCTCGCCCTCATCGGCGAGGAGACGCCGTCTGGCGTGCGCCCCGTCGTCGCCGCGATCGACGCGACCGCGCAGGCCGCAGACGTCGTCGAGCGCGCGGGTCGCCTCGCGGCGGCCGGCGGCACCTCGGTCGAGCTCGTCCACGTCGTCGAGACCGACGTCGTCGCCGACGTGGCGCTCGAGCCCGAGTCGGACGACGAGGCGCGCCGCGTGCTCGCCTCCCACCTGAGCGCCCTCGAGGAGCGCGGGATCCCCGCACGCGGCATCCTGCTCGCGAGCATCGGCGACCACGGCGAGGTCGGCGAGGCGATCGCCCGCCACGCGGAGGACGTCGACGCCCGCACGATCGTGCTCGGCCGCAGCGAGAACGGCCCGTTCGCGCGGTTCTTCGACGCCGACCTCGTCGAGCGGATCGAGCAGGCCGAGGCCCGCGACCTCGTCGTCGTCCCGTAGGCGTCGCCCGGGCGCCGTCGTCCCGGGGCGCGTCTCGCGTTCTGCGGGTTCCGGGTCTTCGTTCCCGCGTGCTGTGAGATACGGGTCGCTGTTCGTGCGGCTCGTGTCTCGCGTTGTGCGGGTATCGGATCCGGTTTCCCGCGTGTTGTGAGACATGGCTTGGTGCTCGTGCGGCCCGTGTCTCGCGTTCTGCGGGTATCGGATCCCCTTTCCCGCGTGTCGTGAGACGCGGTCTGCGGGATCCCGGCTCCCGAGCCGCTCGGACGCGCGCGGGAGGCGCGCCACCTTGGAGAACGCTGAACGCGTCGGGTAGCCTGGGATCGGAAGCTGACCGGTGGGTGGGGGAGACGAGAGTCTTTCCACCGCAGCTCTCATGGAGTCCTCGACCGTGCGCGGGAGAGCGGCGCTGTGCAGGGGCCGGGACGCGCCCGTCATGCACAACGCAACGCCGAGAGACGACGAGAGAGCACCATGAGCGAGAACCGAGTCCGACGTCCCCTGATGCTGACCGCCGCCGCCCTGAGCGGAGCGCTCCTCCTGGCCGGCTGCGGAGCCTCCGCCGAGGAAGAGCCCGTGACCGAGGAGGCGCCCGTCGAGGAGACCGCCCCCGAGGAGGAGGCTCCCGTCGAGGAGGAGCCAGAAGAGGAGGCCGCCGCACCTGCCGGCGACCAGACCGAGGTGGAGATCGGCGAGACGATCGAGGACCCCGACATGGGCGACACGATCCAGGTCGTCTCCGCGATCCGCGACTTCCCATCCGAGGCGGAGGCCGACCTCATCGCCGAGGGCGGCGAGGTCGTGCTCGTGCAGGTCGAGGTGACCACCGGCGACGAGTTCGGCGGCCTGGTCTCGGCCGGCGACCTCGAGATCTCGTGGGACGAGGGCGCCGACTTCTGGAACAACAAGACCCGCATGATCGCCGACGAGATGGAAGCGGCGGGCTACGAGGTCTTCGACGACGTGTCGCGCCGCGACGGCGGGGCCACGGGCTGGATCGGCTACCTCGTCGACGAGCGTGCCGACAGCTACCAGCTGAAGTACCACCGCAGCGGCGCCGAGGTCATCGGATCCGACGAGGTCATCGACGCGTTCGACGCCGAGCTCGTGATCCCCGCGCCGTAACCACCCGCGCACGAGAGAGGGGCCGGACGACCGCGATGGTCGTCCGGCCCCTCTTCCGCTGCGTCAGCGCTCGCCGAAGCCGTCGTCGATGAGCGCCTTGAGCGCCTGCGCGGCGTCCTCCGCGTCGGGGCCGCGCGCCTCGACGCGCACGCGGGTGCCCTGCGTGATGCCGAGGGCCATGAGCGCGATGAGGTTCGTCGGCGCCGGGCCGTGGCCCGCGCGCAGGTCGGTGATCGTCACCTCCGCCTCGAAGCACGCCGCCGTGCGCGCGAAGGTGGCCGCGGGGCGGGCGTGCAGGCCGGACGGGTTGCGGATGTCCGCCTCGAACGAGGCGACCTGCTCGCCGTCGCCCTCGGCCGGCGCCTCGCCGCCACCCGCGGGGCTCGCGTCGGGCGCCGGGGCGTCGCCCAGCTGCGTCGTCTTCGGCTCGAGCGCCCGTCTCGCGTCGGCGTCGACGGCGTCGAGCGAGGATCCGGAGGCCGCGCCGACGACCGCGGCGATCAGCCCCTCGACGAAGGGCGCGGCGCTCAGGCGCACGGGGACGTCCGTCGTCGTGAACTCGAGCGCCATCTCGGTGCTGAGCAGCGCGGACCCGAGGTCCATCACGACGAGCACCCCGTCGGGCGTCGCGATCTCGTCGATCGCCTCGGCGATCGCCGCCGCGTCGGTCCCCGTGACGCCGCCCGCCGCGCCCGCCGCGACGCGCACCGCGGGCGACCGCTCCCCGGCCACCTCGAGCGCGAGCGACACGGCGGCCTGCGCGAGCGCCGGGGAGTGCGAGACGACGACGATGCCGATCACGACGCGCCCCCGAGCGCCTCGGCGAGGGCGTCGAACAGCATCGCCGACGACGCGGCGCCGGGATCCATGTGCCCCGCGCTGCGCTCTCCGAGATAGCTCGCGCGGCCCTTGCGCGCCACGAGCGGGATCGTCGCGTCCCGCCCCTCGGCCGCCGCGTCGCGGGCCGCGGCCGATGCGCGGGCCGGACCGTCGGTGGCCGTCGCCTCCCAGGCGTCGACCGCGGGGCCGATCGCGTCGAGCATCGTCTTGTCGCCCGGCTCGGCCTTGCCGCGGGCCGCGATCCCGTCGTATCCGGCGCGGAGCGCCGCGCCCAGCGCCGTCGCGTCCAGCGACTCCGCCGCGCCGCCGGTCGCGCCGATCCGGAGGAACAGCGTGCCGTACAGGGGGCCGCTCGCGCCTCCCACGCTCGAGACGAGCGCCATCCCGACGGCCTTGCCGAGATCGGCGACCGTCGCGGGCGGCTCGGCCTCCAGTTTCTCGACGGCGGCGGTCATGCCGCGGGCCATGTTCGCGCCGTGATCGGCGTCGCCGATCACCGAGTCGAGCTCCGTGAGCTCCGCCCGCGCCTCGACCACGCGGTCGCGGAAGGCCCGCAGCGCGGCGACGAGGTCCTGCGTCGTGACATCGGTCATCGGATCCCTCACGCTCCCCATCGCAGACCGGGCGTGGACACCGGGGCGTCCCACAGGTCGAGCATCTCGTCGTCGGCCTTCACGACGGTGAGCGAGGCGCCCGCCATGTCGAGGCTCGTGATGTAGTTCCCCACCAGCAGGCGCGCCACCTCGACGCCCGCCTTCTCGAGCAGCGGGGCCACCTCGGCGTACAGCAGGTACAGCTCGATGAGCGGCGTGCCGCCCAGCCCGTTCAGCAGCACGATCGCAGGCCCCGACACGTCGAGATCGTGCGCGATCGGATCCACGAGCATCGGCGCGATCTCCCGCGCGGTCGCGAGGGGCACCCGGTGGCGGCCAGGCTCGCCGTGGATGCCGACCCCCACCTCCATCTCGTCCTCCGGCAGGTCGAACGTCGGCTTGCCGGCCGCCGGGACCGTGCAGCTCGTCAGGGCGACGCCCATCGAGCGCCCCTGCGCGTTCACCCGCTCGGCGAGAGCGTGCACCGCCTCCAGGTCGTCACCGCGCTCGGCGGCGGCCCCGACGAGCTTCTCGAGGATCACGGTCGTGCCGACCCCGCGGCGGCCCGCCGTGAAAGTCGAGTCCTGCACCGCGACGTCGTCGTTCACGACGACCGCCCGCACCTCGACGCCCTCGGCGGCCGCGAGCTCCGCGGCCATCTCGAAGTTGAGCACGTCGCCCGTGTAGTTCTTCACGATGTGCAGGACGCCGGCCCCGGCGTCGACGGTCTTCGTCGCCTCGAGCACCTGGTCGGGCGTCGGCGAAGTGAACACCTCGCCGGCCGCCGCCGCGTCGAGCATGCCCGGCCCGACGAAGCCGCCGTGCAGGGGCTCGTGCCCGGATCCGCCTCCCGACACGATCGCGACCTTGCCGGAGCGCGTGGGCTCCGCGCGGTAGATGATGCGGCTCGCGGGATCGACCCGCTGCTCGGGGTGCGCCGCCTGGATCCCCCGCAGGGCATCGGCGAGCACATCCGGCGGATCGTTGATGAACTTCTTCACGGGAACTCTCCTTCGAGGTCGGGATCATCCGGCGCGCGCCGACGCGGACACTGCCGAATCTGGCCGTCCGCGTGCCGCCTGTCAAGAGCGCGGAGAGGACGTGCAGGGCGGGCGACGCGCCTGCCGCCCGCTCAGCCGTCGACGCGGTCGATCTCGATGTGCACCTGGTCGCCCTCGAGCAGGTCGACCCGCGCCTCGAGGGTGAACGGCACGGCGGCTTCGTGGGGGAGGAGCTGACCGGTGAACAGGTCCTGCACCGTGACCGCGAGATGCGCGGTGCCGCGCGCCGGAGCGACGCGCCAGTCGTCGCCGTCGGGGGCGAGCGACGTGCGGGGGTAGTCGTCGATGCTCCACGCGACGTCGGGCTGGGCGAAGCCCCACTCGATCGTCTCGCCGAACGGGCAGCCGGCCGGCTGCAGCACCTGCTGGGTGGCGCACTCGTCGAGGAACTCGTCGACCTTCGTCTGCACGAGCTCCGTGAGCTCCTCTGACGGCTGCGTCTGCAGGTCGAGCTCGTCGATCTCGAGGGAGCCCGTCGCCCGGACGGGCGTCGCGGCGGCGACCGTCGCGGCCGTGTCGACCGCGACGTCGTAGACGCCGGGCGAGAAGACGAGCAGCGAGAGCGGGGCGAGCGGATCCGCCTCGACGCCGTCCGGGGAGACCTGGCGCTTGTCGATCTCGAACCCGTTGACGGTGAGCTGCCACGACCCGCGCACGACGAGATCGACGACGCCCAGCGGGCTCGTCTCGAACCGCCAGGACGGGACGAGGCCGGAGCGGCCGTCCTGCTCGACGAGGTAGGACGACTCGTCGGGGCGGCCGTCGATCGTGTACGCGACGGTCACCTCCACCGCGTCGGCGCCTTCCGCCCCCCTCTTCGGGATCTCGCTCGTGGCGTGGACGTCGGCGATGTCGTGCGTCAGCACGGCGGAACGCAGGAGCGCCTCGGAGGCGAGCGGCCGGCCGATCTGCTCGAGGTCGGGGCTCTCGGCCGCGACGCCCGGGATCGCGAGCGTGCCGGAGGCGTCGCCCGCCGCGATCGTCTCCACGTACCGCTCGACGAACGCGCTCGCACTCCAGAACTCGCGGTGAAGCGACGCGAACGCCGCCCCGAGCGCGCCGAGCAGCAGCGCGAACAGCGCGCACATGACGACCGCGTCGAGGACGGGCCGACGGCGTCGCGCGGGCGGCGTCGTGCGGGCGTCCTCTGACATGGGCATCAGTCTACGAACGAGAGGCAGGGGATCTCCTCTCCGCGGGCCGATCGTGAGGGGAACGTTTCTGCGGGCGGATCTACGATGGAGGGATGACCTCTCCCGCCCTGTCCGCCGAGCAGGAGGCGCTCTTCCGGCTCATCGAGGACACCAGGGAGCACGTGTTCGTCACGGGGCGGGCCGGAACGGGCAAGTCGACGCTGCTGCGGCACCTCACGTGGAACACGAAGAAGCAGATCGCGATCTGTGCCCCCACCGGCGTCGCCGCCCTCAACGTCGAGGGCCAGACGATCCACTCGCTGTTCAAGCTGCCGATCGGCCTCATCGCCGACAGCGAGCTCGAGCAGTCCGACGCGACCCGCAAGCTGCTCAACGCGATCGACACGCTCGTCATCGACGAGATCTCGATGGTCAACGCCGACCTCATGGACGGGATCGACCGATCCCTGCGGCAGGCGCGCGGGCGCCGACGCGAGCCGTTCGGCGGCGTGCAGGTCGTGATGTTCGGCGACCCGTATCAGCTCGCCCCCGTCCCGCCCCGCGGAGACGAGCGACGCTACATCGACGATCACTACCGCTCGTTCTGGTTCTTCGACGCGAAGGTGTGGGCCGGCGAGCAGGCGGGCGACGGCCTCATCGAGATGGGCAGGCACGGCGCGGAGCTGCACATCCGCGAGCTCACGCAGATCCACCGGCAGGACGACGACGCCTTCAAGACGATGCTGAACGCCGTGCGATACGGGCGCGTGACCGCTGACATCGCCGAGAAGCTCAACGCGGCGGGCGCGCGCACGCCGCCCGACGATCCGAGGGATCCCGTCATCACGCTCGCGACGCGCAACGACCGCGTCAACGCGATCAACGCGAAGCACCTCGCGGCCCTGCCGGGACGCGAGCAGACCGCCGTGGCCGACATCTCGGGCGACTTCGGGCGCGGCGACGCGTACCCGGCCGACGAGCACCTCTCGCTCAAGGTCGGCGCGCAGGTGATGTTCCTGCGCAACGACGTGGGCGCGAACGGCGATCCGCCCCGGTGGGTGAACGGCACCATCGGCACCGTCACGCGCATCTCGGGCGAGAGCGTGCGCGTCGAGGTCGAGCAGGAGGAGTTCGACGTCGAGCCGGCCGTATGGGAGAAGTACCGCTACGCGTACGACCCGTTCCAGAGGACCCTCTCCCGCGAGGTCGCGGCCGAGTTCACGCAGTTCCCCCTGAGGCTCGCGTGGGCCGTGACGATCCACAAGTCGCAGGGCAAGACCTACGACCGCGCCGTCATCGACCTCGGGCAGGGCGCCTTCGCCCCCGGGCAGACGTACGTCGCCCTCTCCCGGCTCACCTCGCTCGACGGCCTCTACCTCTCGCGGCCGCTGCGTCCCCGCGACATCCGGGTCGACGAGGACGTGCGCCGGTTCATGCGCGGCGCCTGGGAGAAGCAGGGCGACCGGATGCGCGCCGTCGCTCCCTGACAGGTCGCGGCCCGGCTCTGCTCTACACTCGATGGCAGTTGTCGCACAGGGGGTTTCATGCGTTCTTCGCTCCGTCGGAGCCGTCTCGCCGGAGCGGTCGCGGCGCTCGCCGCCGCGGGTCTTCTCCTGACCGCCTGCACGGGAGACGCCGATCCCGGCCCCGCCGAGTCGGGCGCCTCGCTGCCCGGTGACATCCAGGAGAGCCTCGAGGCTGCTGTCGAACACGCGATCCAGGGATCCGGCGCGAGCGGCGCGATCGTCGGCGTGTGGACGCCGTGGGGCGGCGACTGGGTGTCCGGCGTCGGCGAGACGTCGCCCGGATCGGGCGAGACGCCCTCCGCCGACATGACGTTCCGCGCCGGGCAGATCACCCGCTCGATGACGTGCGACGTGCTGTTCTCCCTCGAGGACGACGGCGTCGTCTCCCGCGAGGACGTCGTGACCGAGTACGTGCCGAGCGTTCCCGGCCTCTCCGAGGTGACCCTCGGCGACCTCTGCGACGACGTGTCGGGGATCCACTCGTCTCGCAGCGTGCAGTGGCGCAGCTTCAGCAGGAACCTGACTCGTGAGTGGGGACCCCGCGAGTTCATCGCACCGGGCCTGGCGCGGGGGATCTCCGATGCCGGCACATGGTCCGACTCCGATACGGGCTACTTCGTGCTGGGGCTCGCGCTGGAGAACGCCTCCCACACCTCGATGGAAGCGCTCATCGACGAGTACGTGGCCTCCCCCCTCGGTCTGCAGGACACGGTTCTTCCGGGGCCGACCGCCGCGGAGCCCGGTGCTCTCCCTCTTCCCGGCCTGTACACGACCACCGGAGCCGTCGAGCAGGGGTGCGAGGGAGATCCCGGCAACGTGACGACGCTCTCCGCGAGCTTCGGCTACGCCGACGCGGGAGTGGTGTCGTCGATCGGCGATCTGCGTGTCTACGCGTCTAGCCTCGCCGAGACGGCGGGCGACAGCGAGGACCTCCCCGCGCGCTGGGCAGACTCCCTGCCGGTCAATCCGAACGGTGCGCAGTGGCAGCGCACGGCGGGCGGAGACCGGTTGCTCGGATCCCTCATCGGGCAGCAGGGCTCGATGCCCGGCTACGCGACCGCCGCATACTCCGACATCGACTCGGGGCTCACGGTCGCGGTGGTCTTGAACAACTCGGCGGCGTCCGATGTCATCGCCGGCTCGCTCGCGCGGGAGCTCGCAGCGATCGCCGCGCAGGCCCCGGCCACCGACGGTGGCGACCGACCGGAGATCTCGCTGCCCTGGACGGTCGAGCAGGCCAGGGAATCGGTCTCGAACGCCGCGGTCTGCCCCATCGGCGAGGGATGATCGCCCGGCCCGCATCCGGATCCGCGCCCGCGTGGGCGCTCGCCGTCTGGCTGGGGCTCGTCTGCCAGGAGATCGGCGCGGCGCTCGCCGTGATGCTGTTCCCCGCGGTGGGCGCGGTCGGCATGGTCGCGCTGCGCCTCGTGTTCTCGGCGGCGGTGCTGCTGATCCTGGCGCGTCCGACCCTGCGGGGACACGGCGGCCGCGACTGGTGGGCGGTCGCGCGCTTCGGGCTCGCGATCGCCGTCATGAACAGCCTGTTCTACCTCGCTCTCGACCGCCTCGCGCTCGGCGTCGCCGTGACGCTCGAGGTGCTCGGTCCGCTCGCGCTGTCGGTCGTCGTCGCCCGCCGACCCGCCGCCTGGGCGTGGGCGGGGCTCGCGCTCGTCGGCGTGGTCGCGCTCGGCGGGGGCGGGTGGGGTCGCCTCGATCCGTGGGGCGTGCTGTTCGCGCTCGGCGCCGCCGTGATGTGGGCCGCCTACATCCGCGCCGCCTCGGACGTCGGGCGGGCCTTCCCGAAGCTCGAGGGCCTCGCGCTGAGCATGGTCGTCGGATCCCTCGCCGTCGCCCCGTTCGCGATCGTCACGGCGGGGTCGGCGCTCGTGCGCCCCGACATCCTCCTGCTGGGGCTCGGCGTGGCCGTGCTGTCGTCGGCGATCCCCTACGGGCTCGAGCTCGTCGCGCTGCGGCGGCTCCATCAGGCGGCGTTCGGGATCCTCATGAGCCTCGCCCCGGCGACGGCGGCGCTCGCCGGGTGGATCCTGCTGGGGCAGGCGCTGTCGTGGCTCGAGATCGCGGGGCTCGCGACGGTCGTCGTCGCGTCGGCGGGCGCCGTGCTGCTGAAGCCGCGGGACGTGCCGGGGGAGGAGCCCTCGAAGGATCCGTTCGCCGACACCGGGCCCATCACGACCTCGCTGTCGTAGGCGCCGGGCGCGGGCGCCCAGGCGCGGGGCGGGTGCCCTTGTCGTGCGGTGGGGCGCCGGGAGATGTCGGGTGCGGGGCGGGCGCCCTTGTCGTGGCGACCCTTGGTCGGGGTGCAGAGCCGCCTGACCGCGGGCGGGGGTCCTCAGCGAACCAGGCGCCGGCCCTCAGCCGCGGACCATGCGCACGAGCTCGGCGACGATCTCGTCGCGCCGCGCCGCGGGGTACGGCACCTGCTGCATCGCCTCGTCGATCCAGATGCCGTCGGCGGCGGCGAGCGCGACCTGCTGCTGCAGGGTGAGCGTGCCGATGTCGCCCACCCACCTGTCGCGGTGCGCGATCCAGATGGCGGCGAGGTCGGTGTCGTGCGTGACGTCGACGAGCACCGAGAGGTCGCCGATCGCCTCGAGCTGTCCGTCGGTCTCGGCGGTCGAGAGGAGGAAGGCGACGATGCGCTCCTCCCGGGTCGCCTCGTCGAACGGGCCGTCGAGGTGGCGCTGGGCGTCGTCGTCCCACGCGGCGATGAGCACCTCGATGACCGCCCGCGCGAGATCCTCCTTGGAGGGGAAGTGGTAGAGGATCCCGCCCTTCGTCTTGCCGGCCTCGGCGGCGACCGCCTCGAACGTCAGCGCTCCGAGGCCGACGCGGGAGGCGACGGCGAGCGCCGCCTCGGCGATCTCCTGTCGGGCGCTGGGTCGGCTCATGGGGTCCTCTCGCGGGGTGCGGTGCGGGGCCAGCGTAGCGGGCGATGCTCGGCATCCGCTCAGTTTCTGTACTGACCAGACGGTATAGTAACTGTTATGTCCACGACCGCACCCCTCGAGATCGACGCCCGCGCCGGAATCCGCGAATGGATCGCCGTCGGCGTCCTCACCATCGCCATCGTCCTGCTCGCCGTCGACGCCACGGTGCTGGCCCTCGCGATCCCCGCCCTCACGGAGGCTCTGAACCCCAGCGCCACCGAGGTGCTGTGGATCGGCGACGCCTACTCGTTCGCGATCGCGGGTCTCCTCGTCACGATGGGCAACGTCGCCGACCGCGTCGGCCGCAAGCGCCTGCTGCTCATCGGGTCCGTCGCCTTCGGCCTCGCGTCGGTCATCGCGGCCTTCGCCCCGACGGCCGGCCTGCTCATCGCCGCCCGCGCTCTCCTCGGCGTCGCCGGGGCGACGATCATGCCGTCGACCCTCGCGATCATCCGCGACATGTTCCGCGTCGACCGGCAGCGCACCCTCGCGATCGCGGTGTGGTCGGTGGGCTTCACGGTCGGCGCGGCCGCGGGTCCGCTCGTGGGCGGCGCGCTGCTGGAGCACTTCTGGTGGGGATCCGTGTTCCTCATCAACGTGCCCGTCATGGTCGTCGTCCTCGTGCTCGGCATCGCGCTGCTGCCCGAGTCGCGCAGCGCGAACCCGGGGCCGATCGACGTGCTCTCGTCGGTGCTGTCCGTCGTGGCGATCGTGCCGATCGTCTACGCGATCAAGGAGGTCGCGAAGGGCGGATCCGTCGTCTCGGCGCTCGTCGCGCTCGCCGTCGGCCTCGCGGCGGGATGGGCGTTCGTGCGTCGCCAGCGGCGCATCGCGGTGCCGCTCGTCGACATGGAGCTGTTCCGGGTGCCGGCCTTCTCGGGCGCGATCGCCGCGAACGTCGTGTCGGTGTTCGCCTTCAGCGGCCTCATCTTCTTCTTCTCGCAGTACCTGCAGCTCGTCCGCGGGTTCTCGCCGTTCGAGGCAGGGCTCGGGGAGCTGCCCCTCTCGATCGGATCCGTGCTCGTCGTCGCGTTCATCGCGATGACCGTGGCGCGCTTCGGTCAGGGTCGCTCGATCGGCGGCGGCCTCGCGGCGGTCGCGGCGGGCCTCGTGATGCTCGCGATCGCCGAGGGGCTTCCCGGGTACGTCTGGTTCGTCGTGGCGCTCGTCGTCATCGGCGTGGGCGTGGGGCTCGCGGGCGCTGTCGCGACCGACGCGGTCGTCGCGTCGGTGCCGCGGGACCGGGCGGGCGCCGCCTCGTCGATCTCGGAGATGGGCTACGAGCTGGGCGTCGCGCTCGGCATCGCGGTGCTCGGATCCCTGCACAGCGTCATGTACCGCGGGGCGCTCGAGCTGCCGGCCGGCACCACGGGCGCCGTGGCGGAGGCCGCGGGGGAGTCGCTGCCGCAGCTGGCCCGCGCCGCGCACCTCGACGGCGGATCCGAGGCCGCGCTCGAGGCGGGCCGGGAGGCGTTCACGGTCGCGATGCAGCAGACCTCGCTCATCGCCGCGGTCCTCGTCGCGGTCGCGGCGGTCATCGCGTGGCGGGTCGTGCCCTCGACGCGCCAGGCGTGCTGAGGGGGCCCGGGATTCGGCGTCGGGCATCGGCGCCGGCCTCGGGGCGGGCCGGCTCGCGAGTGGCGCAGGTTTTCGCGAATGGCGCCGATATCGGGATGAATATCTGCGCCGTTCGCGAGTTTCTGCGCCGCTCGCGAGCCTCGGCAGGCGCCTCTGCTCAGAACAGCGGAGATCGCGCGCTGAGCGGATCCTCGACAGCGGATCGGTCCTCAGGATCCGCGTTCTCCGCGGATGCCCGCGGTCAGTGGATCGCGCCGCCGGGCTCGGCGAGGTCCTGCGGGGTGTCGAGCGCTGTGCGGATCGCGATCTCGAGCGCGCGGGCGAGGTCGGCAGCGGGCAGCGAGGGGGCGCCGTCCGGGGCGGTCTCGTCCGACCACGGCAGGTGCACGAATCCGGCCCGCGCGTCGCGCCCCTCGGTCGCGTGCGATGCCGCGAACGCCACGTGATTGCACACGAAGGTGCCCGCGCTGTACGAGACCGCCGACGGGATCCCCGCCTCGCGGATCGCGGCCGCGATCGCCTTCGTCGGCAGCGTCGCGAACAGGGCGTTCGGCGCGCCTGCGACGCTCGGCTCGTCCGCGGGCTGGCGCCCCGCGTTGTCGGGGATCCGGGCGTCGACGAGGTTGATCGCCACGCGCTCGGGCGTGACGGCGGTGCGGCCTCCCGCGAGGCCCGTTGCGATGACGACGTCCGGATCCGTCTCGTCGATGAGGGCGCGCAGCTCGCGCGCCGCCTCGTCGAACGCGACGGGGAGGGTCGCGGCGACGAGCGTCTCGGGCCCCGCCCAGCGCGCGGCGACGGCGTCCACCGCCTCGGCGGAGGGATTGCGGTCGTCGCCGCCGAAGGGCTCGAATCCGGTCAGCAGCACGGTGGTCGTCACCCGATCCACCCTACGGTCGCGCTGGATGCACGACGACGCCATCTCTCGCCCGACGGGGCGCGACACGCCGCCTCTCGCGGCCGGTGGGCCGGATTCTGGCGTCGTCGTGCATCTGGTGGGTGCTCGCGCGGCGGGTCGCCGTGCACTATCCCCGGCCTCAGGGCCGCCAGAGAGCGTCGCCTTCCGGCGCCCCATCTGCTCGGCGGTGCGTGGGGAACGTCGCTGCGCGGGGGCGGTGCACGACGACGTCATTTCTCGGCCAGAGGGGCGTGACGCGCCGCTCACCAGGGCCGTGGGCCGGATTCTGGCGTCGTCGTGCACTCACGTCGGGGGCAGGCAAGCGGGCCGGCGGGCGCCCGGCCCCGGCTCGGGGTGATGAGGTGCCCGACACCCCGCCGCAGGCCCTGGCGCCAGGAGTCCCCGGCCTCGGTGCGAGAGCCGCCGCGGGCGCCGATGTACCCACCCTCGCCCGCCGCCGTCGGCCCCAGCGCCGGCCCCAGCGCCGGCCCCAGCCGTCACCGCGCCTCGGGCTGAGGGGACGATGCGTCGCGGAGCGTGGCCGCGGGCGTCGGTGCGGTGTGCCGTCTCAGGCCTGGCCGCTGTCGCCGACCCAGGCACCGGCACCGGGAAGTTCCCCGACCCCCGCCGGCGGCAGCGCGACCGCGGGTGCACGACGACGTCATTTCTCGCCCGCGGGGCGCGACACGCCGCGTGTCGGGCGTGCGGAGTGGATTCTGGCGTCGTCGTGCACAAGGCACCGCAAGGCACCGGCACGCAGGCACCCTGCCGCGCGCCGGGTCCCCACACCGCGCCCGGCTCCCCACACCGCGCCCGCAGGCCGCCCGCCTCATCCGATCAGCGACGGCCGCAGGTCGCGCAGCGTGCGGTTGCGGGTCATCCGCCAGATCGCGAGGAACGCGACCGCGAGCGCGCCCACGAGCCAGATCGCGAGGAACCCGGCGTCGGCCCAGGCGCGCGACATGTCGCCGCCGTACATGAGCTGGCGGATCCCGTCGACGGCGTGGCTCATCGGCAGCGCCTCGTGCAGGCTCCGCAGCGGCGCGGGCAGGGTCTGGTACGGGAACGTGCCGCCCGCGGTGACGAGCTGCAGCACCATGAGCACGAGGCCGAGGAACTGGCCGACGCTGCCGAGCAGCACGTTGAGGGTGAGGATGATCGCCGCGAACGACGCCGACGTCAGCGCGAGGAACCCGAGCATCGGCCACGGCTCGGCGACCGAGTACCGCAGCGCGAACAGCAGCACGCCGAACGCGGCCGCCATCTGCAGAGCGCCGAGCACCGCGGGCGTCGCCCACGCGCCGAGCGTGATCGGCAGCGGCCTCCGCAGGGCCGTCACGGCGCGCTGCGAGTAGGGCTTCACGATGAGGAACAGCGCGTAGATGCCGATCCAGGCGGCGAGGCTCAGGAAGAACGGCGCCATGCCCTCGCCGTACGACTCGGCGGCGGTGAGCGCCTCCGAGTCGACCTTCACCGGATCCGACACGAGCGACGCCGCCTCCTGGCGCTCCTCCTCGGTCTGGTCAGGGATCTGCGAGACCGCGTCGTCGAGCCCGTCGCGCAGCTCGGCGGATCCGGAGTCGAGGTCGCCGAGGCCCGACGCGAGCTCGGAGCTGCCGTCGCGCAGCTGCCCGACCCCGTCGGCGAGCGAGGCGGATCCCGTCGCGGCGCTCGCGATCCCGTCGCGCAGGGCGGGCATCGCGTTCGAGAGGGTCTGCGCGCCGTCCGAGACCTGCCGGCTCCCGTCGGCGAGCTGCGCGACCGCGCTCGCCGCGTCCTGCACCTTGCCGTTGACGTTCTCGATGTCGTCGTGCATGGGGGAGAGCACCCCGAGCACGCGGTCGATCGTCGCGTCGTCGAGCCCCGCGTCCTCGAGGTCGGCGCGCACGTCGGCCTCGTCTGGCAGGCGGTCGACGGCCGCCTGGGCCTCCTCGGCTGCGGGCTGCACGCGGTTCGAGAGCTCGGCGTTGCCGTCGGCCACCTGCCGGGCGCCGTCGGCGAGTGTCGCCACCTGATCCGGCAGCGACGCCGTCGACTGCTGCAGCGTGGCGAGCCCGTTCGACAGCTCGCTCGCGCCGGTCGCCGCGGTCTGGGCGCCGTCGGCGAGGGTCGTGGACCCCTCGTGGGCCTGGTGCGCGCCGTCGGCGAGATCGGAGGCGCCGCCTGCCGCGTCGGAGATGCCGGAGCGGATCGTCGCGATGCTGTCGAGCAGGGTGCGTGCGGCCTCCTCGCCCACCTCCTGGGTGAGGCTGTCGCGCACGGTCTTCGTGACGGTGTCGGCGATCGTGCCCGCGAGGTAGCTGTTGGCGTCGTTCGTCGTGAGCTCGACGACGGCCTGCACGGGGTCGTCGGATCCGACCGACGTGAGCGCCTCCGAGAAGTCGGGGCGCAGCGTCACGACGAAGTCGTACTCGCCCGACTGCAGGCCCGCGGCGGCGGTCTCGGCCGACTCCTCGTGCCAGTCGAGGGTCGCGTCGTCGATGAGGGTGTCGCGCACCTGCTCGCCGTAGTTGACGGTCTCGCCGTCCTGCTCGGCCCCGGTGTCCTCCACCACGAGTGCGGCCGGCACGCCGTCGAGGTTGCCGTAGGGATCGTCGTTTCCCCAGAGGTACAGGCCCGAGTAGAGCACGGGGACGAACATGAGCGCGACGAGCGCGAGGATCGCCATGGGGGAGGCGGTCAGGCGCTTCAGCTCGGTGCGGACGAGGGTGAAGAAACTCATCGGGCGATGTGCTCCCTGTCGATGGCGGCGTCGACGGTCGCCGCGGAGGCGATCACGATGACGGCGAAGTCTCTGCTCGCCCAGGCGCGGGCGACGTCGAGCCACGAGGCGATGTCGCCGCCGTGGCGGTCGGGGCTGACGATGACGAGGGCGTCGACGTCGGGGTGCGCGGCGGCGGTGCGGGCGAGGACCCGCACGCGCTCGCCGGCTGAGAGGGCCTTCATGGGCGCGGTCGCGCGGTCGGAGAGGTCCTCGTCGGCGAGCAGGCGCCGCGTCGCCGCGCGGGGGCGCCGGAGGCCCGCGAACACGAGCTCCTCGTGCACGACGGCGCGGAGCGGCAGGTCGTCGGCCGGCGCGCTCGCATCGGGGGCGTCGACGAGCGCGACGCGGCGCCGTAGCGCGCGCGGGTCGTCCTCGCCGTCGAGCGTCACCTCGCCCGCGTCGGGGGACATGCGCCCGGTGAGGATGAGCCCCAGCAGCGTCGGCCGCTGGCCGCCCTCGATCGGCACGAGGGTGACCTCGCCGGACGGGGCGTCGACGGTCGTGGCGTCGAGCGCGGACCCCTTCGAGACGCCGTGGGCCCGGATCCTCATGCGCTCTCCCCTCGGTGCGCCGCGTCGGCTGCGGCCCTCGCGTCGCGCCAGGAGAGCCCGGCGACGCCGAGCGCGGTGGTGACGACGAGGTCCTCTGCGGAGGAGTCTGTCATCTCGTGCGCGACGGCGACATCCAGCACCGTGAGCGTCGCGGCCTCGACGAGGCGCGCGACGATCTCGGGGTCGGCGTCCTGGCGGAACGCGCCGGAGGCGGCTCCGCGTGCGACGGCGTCGCGCAGCGAGCGGCGGATCGGGGCGAGACCCCGTGCGACGGCGCTCTCGAAGGGGCCGCGGACGATGAGGTGCGCGAGCAGGCGCACGTGGGTGATCTCGCGCCAGAGCGTGGAGCCGATCCGCGCGATGTGCTGGGCCGGATCCTCGTCGTGCGTGCCGGCGAGGGCCTCGGTGATGTGCGCGGTGCCGCGGTCGACGATCTCTCCGAGCAGCTGCTCGCGGGAGGAGAAGTGGCCGTAGAAGGAGCGCCGGCTGAGCCCGGCGGCCGACGCGATCTCGTCGAGGGGCGCCTCGGGGTCGCGGCGCAGCACCTCGAAGGCGGCGGCGAGCAGCGCCTCGCGGTTCGCGACGGCATCGCGTCTCCGGGTGCGCGGGGCAGTCGTCTCGTCCTTCACGCCTCCGATCATAAGGTGCACGCATATGTGCAAGATGGGAGGCGGGCGGGATCCGGTGCCGATTGCTATCGTCATGTCAGGACAAAGTGCGTCCGTTTCGAGCGGAGGAGAGCCCATGAGCGACCACCGGATCCCCGCGGGGGAGACCGCCCACGGCGCGTGGCAGATGGACATCGCGCCCGAGCGCGCCGGGTGGGCGCACAGCGGGATCCGCTCTCTCGCGCTCGCGCCCGGCGCGTCCGAGACCTTCCCGACGGCGGGCGACGAGATGATCCTCGTCCCGTTCGAGGGCGGATGGCGCGTGGAGGTCCACGGCGAGGGGACGTGGGATCTCGCTGGGCGCGCGAGCGTCTTCTCCGGCCCCACCGACGTGCTCTACGTCCCGCGCGACGCGCAGGTGACCGTGACCTCGACGACCGGCGGCCGCCTCGCGATCCCCACCGCCCGCGCCGAGAACCGGTTCCCCGTGCAGCACGTCGCGGCGAGCGACGTGCCGGTGTTCGTGCGCGGCGCTGGCCCCTGGTCGCGGCGCATCCGCGACTTCGGCAACGCGAGCGTCATCGATGCGGACCGGCTCCTCGCCGTCGAGGTCGTGAACCCGGGCGGGACCTGGTCGGGCATCCCCCGGCACAAGCACGACGTCGCGAGCGAGACCGAGTCGCCGCTCGAGGAGATCTACTTCTTCGAGGCCGCGCCGACGCCCGGCGGCGGACCCGGGTACGGCCTCATGCGGGTCTCCTCGTCGGAGGCGGGCGAGATCGACGTGACGGAGGAGGTGCGCTCGGGTGACGTCGTGCTCGTGCCCTTCGGCTGGCACGGACCCGTCGCCGCACCGCCGGAGAACCACCTGTACTACCTCAACGTCATGGCCGGACCCGCCGGCCGCAGCTGGAACGTGACGAACCACCCCGAGGACGAGTGGGTGACCGAGGCCTGGCAGGGGCTCGCGCCCGATCCGCGCGCCGAGAGGGAGGACCTGCCGGGAGAGCGCTGAGGCGCCCGCTACCCTGATCCGCATGGACGAGGTGCTCGCCTGGCTGCCCGGGGCGCTGATCGTCGCGCTCGTCATCATCGGGATCGGCGTCGCCAGCGGGCGGAAGAAGAGCGCTCCCGATGGTCCGCTGACCGTCGACTCCCGCGCGGAGATCGCCTCGCTCTCGGGTGGGGAGCGCGCCGAGATCGACGCCCTCCTCGCCGCCGGCCAGCCGATCCGCGCCATCAGGCGCCTGCGCGAGCTGCGCGGCCTGTCGCTCGAGCAGGCGAAGGGCGCGATCGACCGCTGGGAGCCGGGAGGGGTCGTCGCGTCCGGCCTCTCCGACGAGGCGACCGCGGAGGTCGACCGACTCGTGCGCGAGGGGAAGGCGATCGCGGCGATCAAGGCGTACCGCGAGCACGCCGGCGTCGGCCTGGTCGAGGCCAAGCGGGCGATCGAGGCGTGGCCCGGCTACCGGCCCCCGCCGCGCTCGTGAGGCGAGACGGGGCCGGCGCCCCGAGGCGCCGCGGTGCAGAGTGCACCATCCTCCCGCCCAGATGGGGCGCTCCGGACCGGAACGGCGTGAGCGAGCGGATCCGACGCGGAACCGGGGGAGAATGGGCGGGATCCGGCAGGAGGATCCGCACCGAGGAGGACGCATGATGCGCACGATGGATCGCGGGGCACGACGGTGACGAGCGCCGTGGTGGTCGGCAGCGGGCCCAACGGGCTCGCCGCCGCCACCGTGCTCGCCCGGGCGGGCCTCGACGTCACGGTCGTCGAGGCGTCCGACGAGCTCGGCGGGGGCGCGCGCTCGGTCGCGTCGCCCCTGCCCGGCCTCCTCCAGGACCACTGCGCGGCGGTGCACCCCATGGCTCCGCAGGGGGCGTTCTTCCGCAGCCTCGACCTCGAGGCGATGGGCCTCCGCTGGCGGTACGCGCCGATCGACGCCGTGCACCCCCTCGACGGCGGCGACGCCGGCGTGCTGCGCACCTCGATCGCCGAGACCGCGGAGAGGCTCGGCGAGGACGGGCCGCGGTGGCGGCTCGCGTTCGGCGCCTCGTCGCGTTCGTTCGACCGGCTCGCGCGCGACATCATGACCCCGATGCTGGGGATCCCTCGGCACCCCCTGCTGCTCGCCCGCTTCGGGCCCGTCGCGGGGCCGCCCGCGACGTGGGTCGCGCGGGCGTTCCGCACGGAGCGGGCGCGGGCGCTGTTCCTCGGCGTGGCCGCGCACGCCATCAACCGGCTCGACCGGCCCCTCGTCACCGGCATCGGCGCCGGGATCATCACGGCGGGGCACTCGAACGGCTGGCCCGTCATCGAGGGCGGAACGGGCGCGTTCACCGCGGCGCTCGTGCGGCTGCTCGACGGGCTCGGCGTCACCTTCGAGACCGGGCGACGCGTGCGATCCGCCGCCGACCTGCCCCCGCACGACATCGCGATCCTCGACGTGCACCCGCAGCACGCCGCGACGATCCTCGGCGACGCGCTGCCGCCGCGCGTCGCCCGCGCGTACCGCACGCACCGGCCCGGCCCCGCCGCCTTCAAGGTCGACTTCGCCGTCGAGGGCGGTATCCCCTGGCAGAACGACGACGCGCGCCGGGCGGGCACCGTGCACGTCGTCGGATCCGCGCGCGAGGTCGTCGAGGCCGAGCACGCGGTCGCGGTGGAGCGGCGCATGCCGAAGAGCCCCTTCGTGCTCGTCGGGCAGCAGCACCTCGCGGATCCGCAGCGGGCGGACGGATCCGTCGTTCCCGTCTACGCGTACGCGCACGTGCCGACGGGGTACCGGGGAGACGCGACGCGCGTCATCGTCGATCAGATCGAGCGCTTCGCGCCCGGGTTTCGCGATCGCATCGTCGCGTCGGCTTCCCGCACCGTCGCCCGCACGGAGGAGGAGAACGCCAACTTCATCGGCGGGGACATCCTCACGGGCGCGAAGACCCCGATCCGCTTCCTGACCGGCCCGCGCGTCAGCCCGCACGCGTACGACACGGGCGCGCCCGGCACCTACCTCTGCTCGGCCGCGACGCCTCCCGGGCCCGGCATCCACGGCATGTCCGGATTCAACGCGGCGCACCGCGCGCTGCGGCAGGCGGGCATCGACTGGCGCGCGGGCGGTCGGTCGGCGTAGCGACCGCGGGGCCCGCGAGGGGGCGAAGCGCCGAGCGACGTGCGATTCTGCGACTCAGGTGGTGCGGAAAGCTTTCGGGTCTGCGAAAGCGACGGATCCGGGTGCCTGAGGCGTGCGTCTCCGAGATTCGGGCGGTGGCGGGGGTTACCATCCGCCGCCCGGTCGCAGGTCGATGCGGCGCAGCAGCTGGGCGTTGAGGGCGACGACGATCGTCGACAGCGACATGAGGATCGCGCCCACCGACATGGGCAGCACGAAGCCGACGGGCGCCAGCACTCCCGCCGCGAGCGGCACGGACAGCAGGTTGTAGCCGGCGGCCCACCACAGGTTCTGCGTCATCTTCCGGTACGTCGCCCGCGACAGGTCGATGACCGAGAGTACGGATCGCGGATCCGAGCTCGCGAGGATCACGCCCGCCGAGCCGATCGCCACGTCGGTGCCGGCTCCGATGGCGATGCCGACGTCGGCCTGCGCGAGCGCGGGCGCGTCGTTGACGCCGTCGCCGACCATCGCGACCCGCCGCCCCTCGCGCTGCAGCTCGGCGACCTTCGCGGCCTTGTCCTCGGGGCGCACGCCCGCGAAGACCCGGTCGATGCCGAGATCGCGGGCGACCTCGCTGGCGACGGCCTCGGCGTCGCCCGTGATCATGACGACCTCGACGCCGCGCGCGTGGAGCTGCTCGACGGCCTCGCGCGACTCGGGGCGGACCTCGTCGGCGAGCTTCAGGCCGCCGATCGTCTCGCCGTCGCGCAGCACGTGCAGGATGATCGCCCCCTCCTCGCGCCAGGCCGCCGCCTCGGGGATCTCCTCCTGTCCCGTCTCCTCGAGCAGGTGCGGGCCGCCGACGCGGATCTCGCGACCCGCGACCGTCGCCGTGACGCCCACGGCGGGCGACGACGAGAACCCGCTCGCGGGCGGCACGTCGAGGGCGCGATCCGCCGCCGCGGCGACGATCGCCTTCGCCAGCGGATGCTCGCTGTCGGCCTCCGCGGCGGCGGCCAGAGCGAGCAGGGGATCCGCGTCGATCCCGTCGACCGGCCGCACGTCGACCACCACCGGCTCGCCCTTGGTGAGCGTGCCGGTCTTGTCGAAGAGCACGGCGTCGACGAGGCGCATCGACTCGAGCGCGAGGCGGTCGGTGATGAGCACGCCGGCGCGCGCCGCGCGCTCGGTGGCGATCGAGACGACGAGGGGGATCGCGAGGCCGAGCGCGTGCGGGCAGGCGATGACGAGCACGGTGATGCTGCGCACGACCGTCTCGTCGGGGTAGCCGAGCGCGGCCCACACGATCGAGGTGACGACGGCGGATCCGAGCGCGAACCAGAACAGCAGAGCGGCGGCGCGGTCGGCGATCCGCTGCGCGCGGGACGACGAGGCCTGCGCCTCCGCGACGAGGCGGTCGATGCCCGCGAGCGCGGTGTCGTCGCCGACGGCCGTGATCTCGATGCGCAGGCCCGAGTCGGTCGCGACGGTGCCGGCGGTCACGGCGTCGCCCTCGCCGCGCGTCACGGCGCGCGACTCGCCGGTGATCATCGACTCGTCCATGTCGGCGCGGCCGGAGACGATCCGGCCGTCGGCGGGCACGCTCCCGCCCGGGCGGACGACCGCGATGTCGCCGACGCGCAGGTCCGACGGGGCGACCGAGACGATCGCGTCGCCCTCGAGGCGCTCCGCCTCGTCGGGCAGCAGAGCGGCGAGGCTGTCGAGAGCGGACGTCGTCTGCGCGAGCGAGCGCATCTCGATCCAGTGGCCGAGCAGCATGATGACGACGAGCAGCGCGAGCTCCCACCAGAACTCGAGCTCGTGCCCGACGAGCCCGAGCGTCGCGGCCCACGAGGAGAGGAACGCGACGGTGATCGCGAGGGCGATGAGCAGCATCATGCCGGGGGAGCGGCCGCGGATCTCGTCGATCGCCCCGGTGAGGAACGGGCGCCCGCCCCAGACGTACATGACGGTGCCGAGCGTCGCCGCGACCCACGGTCCCCACGTCGGCAGGTCGTAGCCGAGGATCATCGCGAACATCGGCGAGAACGCGACGACCGGGATCGCGATCACCAGGTGGATCCAGAACAGCCGCCGGAACTGCGCGACATGGCCGGCGTGGCCGGCGTGGCCGGCGTGTGCCTCGTGACCCGCGTGCGGGTTGGGCGACGGGTGGCCGGCGTGATCGGCGTGCGCCGCATCCTGGTGGTGTGACGCGTGGCTGTCGTGATCGGCATGACCGCTGTGCGCGTCGTGCCCGTCATGGCCGCTGCGGAGGGCGTGGGGCTCCCGGTGCGCATGGTGGCCGTGGTCGTCGTGCCCGGTGCTGCGGGGCTCGTGCGTCCCGTGCCCCGCGTGCCGGTCATCGCCCCGATGCGGAGTGCGGCCGGCGTGCCCCGGGTGAGGTGTGGGGCCGGTCTGCCCGCCGCTTTCGTGCGCGTCGGGGTGCGGATCGGTCATCGGCTCTCCTCCTCCGTCGGCCTGCGCTCAGCCTCTCAGAGAAGGACAACGCCGGGGCGGGCCAGGACGTTCCCCGGGCCTCGCGAGCAGGCAGAGACCGTCGGCCGTATCCGGCCGCGACAGCGGAGTCGTGTGCGAACGAAGAAGCCCTCCGCGCGGCGAGCCGTGCGGAGGGCGAAGACGAGGGGCTGACGGGAATCGAACCCGCGCTGTCTGCTTGGGAAGCAGAAGTTCTGCCATTGAACTACAGCCCCGCATCCGCGTGATGCGGATGGCCCGAGCTTAATCCGCGCCCGGGCGGAGCGCAAAGCGGGGCGTCCCGCCCGCACAGGGGGGCGGGACGCGCGCCTCACTCGTACGTGTAGAAGCCGCGACCGGATCCCTTGCCCAGGTAGCCCTTGTCGATGTAGTCGCGCTTCAGGATCTCGGCGAACTCCTGCTGCACGGGATCCGAGCTGCTCATGCCCAGGTTGTAGGGCGTCATCATGCCCACCACGTCGAAGATCTCGAACGGGCCGGACGGGGCGCCGGTGGCGATCTTCCAGGTCCTGTCGATGTCCTCGGGGCTCGCGACGCCCTTCACGAACAGCGCGGCGCCGGCGTTGAGGAAGGGCACGAGCAGCGAGTTCAGCACGTAGCCGGGCTGCTCCTTGCGCACGCGGATCGGCACCATGCCGATCTCCTCCGCGAACTGCGCGACCTGCTCGAACACCTGCGGGTCGGTGCCCGCGTGGCCCATCACCTCGCCCGTGTTGAACTTCCAGACCTCGTTCGCGAAGTGCAGGGCCAGGAACTTCTCGGGGCGGCCGGTGAACGGGGCGATGTCGCTCGGCAGCAGCGTTGAGGAGTTGGTGCAGAAGACCGTCGTCTCGGGCGCGACCTTCGCGACGTCCTCCCACGTCTGCTGCTTGATGTCGAGACGCTCGGGGACCGCCTCGATGACGATGTCCGCGTCCTTCACGGCGTCGGCGAGATCCGCGCTGGTGCGGATCCGCGCGACTGCGGCATCGAGCTTCTCGGGCGTCGCGTCGGGGAGGTCGCGGAGGTACGCCGCCTTGAGGTACTCCCAGCGGTCCGCGAGCTTCGCGAGGATCTCGTCGCTCAGGTCGTAGGCGACGACGTCCTTGCCCGCGTAGGCCGACTGGAAGATGATCTGAGAGCCGAGCACTCCGGTGCCGAGCACGGTGAGGTTCTGCATTGTCCCGCTTTCTCGTGACTGCGCGATCCGGCCGCTCCGGCGGGGGATGGCCTCGTCGGCCGCGCCTCGCGATCGGATCGCCGGACGTCGAGCGTCGCGGTCTGCGGCGGTTCTCTGACGTCGGGTCGGAGCTCCGGTCCAATGCCCCCGAGCCTACGCCTCCCGGCCGGCGCGAGCAAGGTCGCGGGGCGGGGCAATCCCCCCGTTATCCTGTACCCGTGCTGCTCTCCGACCGCGACATCCACAGCGAGCTCGACGCCGAACGCATCCGCCTGGATCCCCTCGATCGCGACATGGTGCAGCCGTCGAGCGTCGATGTGCGGATCGACCGGTATTTCCGGCTGTTCAGCAACCACAAGTACCCGTTCATCGATCCGGCCGAGGATCAGCCCGACCTCACGCACCTCGTCGAGGTGGCGCCCGACGAGGCCTTCGTGCTGCACCCCGGGGAGTTCGTGCTCGCGAGCACGTTCGAGACCGTCACGCTGCCCGACGACGTCGCCGCGCGCCTCGAGGGCAAGTCGTCGCTGGGCCGGCTCGGGCTGCTCACCCACTCCACGGCGGGCTTCATCGATCCCGGGTTCTCGGGGCACGTGACGCTCGAGCTGTCGAACATGGCGACCCTGCCGATCAAGCTGTGGCCCGGCATGAAGATCGGCCAGCTCTGCTTCTTCCGCCTCAGCTCGCCGGCCCTCAACTCCTACGGCGCGTACGGCAACCGCTATCAGGGCCAGCGCGGCCCGACGGCCAGCCGCTCGCACCTGCGCTTCCACCGCACCGACGTGTCGGCGACCGACGCGGGATCCCGCGGCGAGTAGCCCCGGATACGCCGCCCGCGCGCGGGAGCAGGCGCCCACGATCACGGGCGCTGCTCCGACTGGCGCGCGCCCGCACGCGCGGGCGCATGCACCTGCCGTACGACCCCGCCGCGTCCCCCGGGGAGGGGCCAGCGCCGTGTGATCCCGCGTTGACATCCCGCCCCGTGCCGCACAGACTGTTACCCGGTAAATGATTACGGGGTAAAAAAGGGGAGACCATGTCGGTCAGGCAGGGACTGCTGGCGATTCTCGATCAGGGCGCGTGCTACGGCTCGCAGCTGCGCGCCGAGTTCGATCGGCGCACGGGCGGCACGTGGCCGCTCAACGTCGGGCAGATCTCGTCGACCCTCGAGCGCCTCGAGCGCGACGAGCTCGTCTCCCGCGGCGAAGCCGACGATGAGGGCCGCGTCTACTGGCACATCACCGAGGCCGGTCGCGCCGAGGCCCGCGCGTGGTTCGGATCCCCCGTCGAGCGCACGCAGGGCACCCGCGACGAGCTGGCGATCAAGCTCGCGCTCGCCTCGACGCTGCCGGGCGTCGACGTCGCCGCGATCGTGCAGACCCAGCGCACCGCCACCCTGCGGCACCTCCAGGGGCTCAACCGGGCGAAGTACGCCGGCCGAGACCCCGAGGGCGCGGAGGAGCTCGCCTGGTCGCTCGTGATCGACCAGATGATCTTCCAGGCAGAGGCCGAGGTGCGGTGGCTCGACCACACCGAGCAGCGCCTCGCCGCGCTGCCCCCGCAGGCGACCGAGCTCCAGCTCAGCCACGAGACGCCCCGCCGCGGTCGGCCGAAGCGCACGGGGGCGTCCCTGTGACCGACGCCGTCCTGCGCCTCATCGGGGTCTCGCAGCAGTACGGCCACGGCGCCACCGCCATCTCCGCGCTGTCGGGCGTGGACCTCGAGGTGTGCGAGGGCGAGGTGGTCGCGATCATGGGCCCGTCCGGATCCGGCAAGTCGACCCTCCTGACGATCGCGGGAGGCCTCACGATGCCCACCTCGGGCGAGGTCGTCGTCGAGGGCCAGCACCTGGCCGACCTCGGGCCGCGGGGCCTCGCGCGGCTGCGCCGCCGGTCGCTCGGATACGTGTTCCAGGACTTCAACCTCATCCCCACGCTTACGGCGCTCGAGAACGTCACGCTCCCCCTCGAGCTCGACGGCCGTCCGCGCCGCGCCGTGCGGGAGGTCGGGCTGGAGGCCCTCGCGTCGGTGCAGATCGCCGACAAGCAGGCGGCCTACCCCGACGACCTGTCCGGGGGTCAGCAGCAGCGCGTCGCGATCGCCCGCGCCGTCGTCGGCGGACGCCGCCTCATCCTCGCGGACGAGCCGACCGGCGCCCTCGACTCGGCCACCGGCGAGGCGGTCATGCGCATGCTCCGCGGCCGCGCCGAAGCGGGGGCGGCCGTCATGCTCGTCACCCACGAGGCCAGGCACGCCGCGTGGGCCGACCGCATCGTGTTCCTCCGCGACGGCCGCATCGTCGACGAGACGCGCAGCGGATCCGCCGACGACCTCCTCCTGGGGGCGCGGTGACCGCGACCGCCACGCGGGCGTCCGCCCGCGCCGGCCGGAGCAGGCGGAGCGAGCCGTCGGAGAGCGGATCCCGCCGCGCCCGCTGGCGTCTGGCCGCCCTTCTCGCGCTGCGGCAGATCCGCCGCGCCCGCGCCGCGAGCCTCCTCGTCATCGCGCTCGTCGCGCTGCCCATCGCGGGTACCGCGGCGGCCCTCATCTACGCGCAGAGCCAGCAGCCCACGATCGACGAGGACATCGTCGACACGCTCGGCCGAGCCGACGTCGCCCTCGAGGTGGTCGGCGGTCCGGACCCGACGCGGCGCCAGTACTTCGACCAGCCCTACTGGGCGGAGGTCGCGACCGACGACGACGGCTACCCCCTGAACGAGGAGCTCCCTCCCCGCGCCGACATCGAGGAGATCCTGCCGGACGTCGACCTCATCGAGACCGCCTACGCGCAGGTGATCGCCCGCACCGACAAGGGCGTCGGCACGCTGCCCGTCGAGGTCGGGCGCACGTGGGATCCGCTGCTCGAGGGGCGCTACCGGGTGCTCGAGGGGCGCACGCCCGAGACCGTGCACGAGGCGATGGCGACCCCCGCGGCGCTCGAGCGGCTCGGCATCGAGATCGGCGGCACGGCGGTGCTGACGGATCCCGAGCTCGAGCTCACGATCGTCGGCACGATGGGCACGCGCTGGACGAACGAGCACGACATGACGCTCTTCGTGCCGGACGGCACGGTCGAGGTCGAGAACGACGACCCGATGCTGAAGCGGTGGTTCGTCGCCGACGACTGGCGCCCGACGCCCGCGGAGATCGACGCCCTCAACGAGGAGGGCGTCGTCGTCAGCGATCGCGACCTCATGCGCGACCCCGGAGAGCGCGCCTCGCCCGACTTCGACCAGGGGAGCGGCACCGACTGGGCGATGTTCTCGGTCGTCGTCGCGGCGTTCGTGTTCAGCCTCTACATCGTGCTGCTGCTGGCCGGATCGGCCTTCGCCGTCAGCGCGCGCCGTCAGCGCCAGGCGCTCGCCGTCGCGGCGAGCGTCGGGGCCGATCGCGCCGATCTGCGGCGCATCGTGCTCTGGCAGGGCACCCTCCTCGGGCTCGTCGGCGGCCTGGTCGGCGCCGTCGCGGGCATCGGGCTCGGCGCGCTCGTCTGCGAGATTATGCGCCAGCGCGGATCCCTGATCTGGGGTCTGCACATCCCGTGGCTCCTCATCGCCGCCCTCGTGGTGCTCGCCGCGGTCGTCGGCACGCTCACCGCGCTCCTGCCCGCGCGGTCCGCGGCGAAGATGAACGTGCTCGCCGCGCTGCGCGGCGCCAGGCGGCCCGTGGCGATGACGGCGAAGCGCCCCGTCTGGGGCATCGCGCTCATCATCTGGGGCATCGCGATCACGGTCGCGTCGGGGATCCTGCTCGTCGTCACCTACCGGTCGAGCGCCGATCTCCGCGCGGAGAGCGACCTGCTCGTGACCGGCATGATCGGGATGATGGCGGGCCCGCTCTTCAGCCAGATCGGCGTGATCCTCGCCGGTCACGCGGTGCTCGCGCTCATGTCGCGCCTCACGTCCCGCTGGGGCGTGGCCGCGCGGATCGCGGGGCGCGACGCGGTCGCCAACCCGTCGCGCATCGTCCCCGCCTTCGGCGCGATCGCGGCGTGCGCGTTCCTCGCGACCGCCTCGTTCGGGGGCGCGGCCGTGCTCGTCGCCGACACCCAGAAGGCGTGGGTGTGGGAGGCGCCCTCCGGATCCGTCACGGCTTCGCTGTGGTTCGCCGACGACCGCGAGATCGTCGAGAGCGGGCACGGAGACCGCGTCGTCTCGGAGACGCAGGCGATGCTGCGCGACGCGGGCGCGACTGAGACGGCGCTCGTGCGCATCCCGCTGTGGCCCGCCTACGACGAGACGACGGGCGAGCCGGCCGACGACGCCACCGAGACGTTCGCCGAGGTCTCGACGTACGAGATCTGCGACGAGAGGGATCCCGTGCCCGACTGCGTCTGGGCCGACGCCGACCCGCGGATGGGCGACTACAGCCCGCCGGTCGTCGTGGAGCCGGACGGACTCCCGCTGCTGCTCGGCGACGCGGTCGACGACGAGACGGCGGAGCGCTTCGCCGCGGGCGGCGCGATCGTCGACGGCCCGAGGTGGCTCGACGGCGACGAGGTCGTGCTGCACACGTGGCTGACCGGCGAGGTCTACGGTCCGGGCGCATCGTCGGCCGAACCGGTGGCGACCCAGCGGGTGCCCGCGGACGTCGTGCCGAGGGACGACCGCCAGTTCTCCGGATCCGTGATCCTCTCGCCCGCGGCCGCCGAGCGGATCGGGCTCGCGACCCAGCCGGACCGGGTGATCGCGCTCTTCGACACCGCGGTCGACACGGCGTTCCTCGATCGCCTCGGCGGTCTCGCCGACGAGCTGTCGCAGCAGGTCAGCGTCGACGGCGAGACGGAGATCATGATGTCGCGACAGGAGGAGCCGCCGACGCCGGGTCCGTGGATGTGGCTCATCCTCGGCGCGACGACCGTGCTCGTCGTGGCGGCGTCGACGATCGCGCTGGGCCTCTCGCGCGTCGAGCGCCGCCCGGACGACGCGACGCTCACGGCCGTCGGATCGTCGCCCATCGTGCGCAGGTGGGTCTCGTTCTGGCAGGGGCTCGTCATCACGGGCGTCGGCTGCGTGACGGGCGCGCTCGCGGGTCTGCTGCCGGTGCTCGGCGCGCTGTTCATCCTCGAGGGGACGGTGGGGAGGCCGCTCACGGTCGCCGAGCTGCCGTGGCCGTTCTTCGCGACGCTGGCCGTCGGCCTGCCGGTCGTGATCGCCGTCGCCGCCTGGATCATCCGCCCCGCGTCGCCCGACCTCACGCGCCGCACCGCGATCGCGTAGGGGCGGCGCCGAGCGACCACGAGATCCGCGAGCGACCACGGAATAGGGTGGGCGCTCGGCGATTGCGTGGTCACTCGGCGGGGGCAGGCTACCCTCTGGTCATGGCCTACGACCCGGAGCTCGCCGACCGCGTGCGCGCGATCGTCTGCGCCGCGGCGGACGTCGAAGAGAAGCGGATGATGGGATCCCTCGCGTTCCTCGTGAACGGGCGGATCGCGGTGGGCGTCTCGGGCGACGAGGCGTTCTTCCCCGTCGGCGGCGGGGCGGCCCTCGACATCGCGCTGTCGCGCGGAGCGCACCGCATGCAGATGTCCGGAGGGCGCACGGCCCCCTTCGCCGCGCTGACGGACCCCAACGACGACACCCTCGCCGACTGGATCGCCGAGGCCGTCGCCCGCGCGCAGGGCTGAGCGCGGGCCCTCCCGTGCCCGCGGTCGCTCAGCCCACGTCTCCGTCGACGTACACCCAGCGTCCGCCGCGGCGGACGAAGCGCGAGTGCTCGCGCATCTCGTCCGGCCCCTCGGGACCGTCGAAGCGCGCCGCGAAGTCCACCGTGCCCGCGTCGTCGTCTTCCGTGCTGCCTAGGATCGTCAGTCCGGTCCAGCGGATCCCCGGATCCGCCGTCACGTCGTCGGGCCGCGTGCGCGGATGCCACGTGCGGGCGAGATAGAACGGGTCGCCGACCGCGAACGCCGCATACCGCGAACGCATCAGCTGCTCGGGCGTCTCGGCCGCGCGCTCGCCGCGGTGCAGGGCTCCGCAGCAGTCGGCGTAGGCGGTTCCGGATCCGCAGGGGCAGGCGTCGTGGGGCACGCTCCGATCGTAGGCGGGCGGCCCGGTGCACGACGACGCCACTTCCCGGGTGGAGGGCGGGATGCGGCGACTCCGCGGGGCGTCGGGTGGAGGATCGGCGTCGTCGTGCATCGGGGAAGCCGCGACCAGGCGTCGCCCACGCCGGTGGGGCCACGGCCCGCAGGTGACGAGGCCTCGCTCGGGATGCACGGAACGCCGACGCGTGGGGCTGCGGGCGGGCCTCTCGCGTCGTGCCGGGGGCGAGGCCGCCTCTCCCGTGCACGACGACGTCATTTCGCGGGCGGAGGGCGCGATATGGCGATTCTGCGGGGCGTCGGGTGGAGGATCGGCGTCGTTGTGTACCGGGGTGCTGCGGCGGGGCGGTGCCTACGTCGGGATATCGAGGTCTGTGGGCGGTGAGGCGTCGCCTGGCCGGCGGTTGACGGTGCCGCTCACGCCGTGTGCAGGACGACGCCATTTCTCGGGTGGTGGGCGGGATGTGGCGACTCTGTGGGGCGTCGGGCGGAGGAATGGCGTCGTTGTGCACCGGCCGTGTCGTATCTCCGCCCCGCACGGATCCCGCACCCCCGCAGTCGCGCATTCGCCCCCGCTCCGCCCCGCTCTCGTGCACCTGCCCCGACACGCATCTCCGCACGAATCCGCCGCGAGGGGGATGCGCGGATCCCTCTGCCGTGCGAGCCTCGGAACCGACGAGCCCGCGACACCGACAGGAGCCACGATGCCCGCGACCACCCGAGGACCTGCCCGCAGTGCCGAGCGCGCGCTCGCGCCCGACCTGGCGCGCGGTTTCTGCCTGCTGTTCATCGTCATCGCGAACACGCCGTTCTACCTGTGGGGCGCCGCCGAATCGGGGCTGACAAACGCCCACCCGAAGGACGGATCCGCGCTCGACCAGATCGTGCAGACCGTCACGATGGTGGCGATCGACGGGCGCACCTATCCGCTGTTCGCGTTCCTCTTCGGCTACGGCATGGTGCAGATGTACCGGCGCCAGTTCGACGGCGGAGCGGATCGGCGCGCCGCCCGCCGCGTGCTGCAGGTGCGCAACGCGTGGCTCCTCGCGTTCGGCCTGGTGCACGCGGTGCTGCTCTGGATGGGCGACGTGCTCGGCGCGTACGGCCTCGCGGGCCTCGTGCTCGTGTGGCTGTTCTTCTGGCGCCGCGACCGCACGCTGCTCGTCTGGGCGTGGATCTTCACGGGCCTGCTCGCGCTCTTCGCGCTGTTCAGCCTCTTCGGCGGATGGGCGCTCATGACGTTCGTCGACCTCGACCAGGTGCCGGCCGCCGGCCCGGATCTGCATGCGGCCCAGGGGGATCCGAACTACCTCTCCTCGCTCGTCGCGCGGATCAGCTTCTGGCCGATGCTCGTGATCGGGCAGGGGCTGTTCGGGCTCGCGGTGCCGATCATGATCCTCGTCGCGTTCTGGGCGGCGCGGAGGCAGATCCTCGAAGAGCCCGGCGCGCACCTGACGCTGCTGCGCCGCACGGCCGTCGTCGGCATCGCGGTGGGCTGGCTCGGCGGCGTGCCCGGCGCCCTCGCGCACCTCGGCGCGATAGCCGTGCCCGAGCAGGTCTCGTGGATGTTCGCGGGGCTCGCGACCGTCACGGGCGTGTTCGCGGGCGCCGGATACGTGGCCGTCTTCGCGCTCATCGCGCACCGGATCCAGGAGCGCCGCGCCGCGAAGCCCGCCCCCGCGCGGCTCGGGTTCGCGGGCGCGGTGACGGCGGTCGGCAAGCGCTCGCTCAGCAGCTACCTCCTGCAGTCGGTGCTCTGCGCGCCGATCCTCGCGGCGTGGGGCCTCGGGCTCGGCGGGCGGCTGGGCAGCGCCGAGATGGCGCTCTTCGCGATCGCCGTCTGGGCGGTGACGCTGCTGCTCGCCGCGATCTGGGAGGCGAAGGGCTGGCGCGGCCCCGCCGAGACGCTGCTGCGCCGGCTCGTGTACCGCAGGCGCTGAGGGATCCGCCGGGGCGTTCTCCGGCTGCGCGGCGGGTGGCGTCTCCACGTGCTTCGCGCACCCGGCCCGGGGATGGATCCGTGCGGCTGCGGATCGCAGAAGCGCACCGCGCACCGCCTTTGTCAGGTGCGTTTCGCGGACTCGAAGCGGACTGCGTCGGCTCGGGTTGCGGAAGTGCTCCCGTCCCGGGGCATGGACCCGTGCGATTCACGTACCCGAGAGGATCCGCTCGGCCCGGGGCGCAGAAGCGCATCGTGAGCTGCCTCCGAGAGGTGCGTTTCGCGGACTCGGAGCAGCCTGCGCCGGCCCGGGTCGCAGAAGTGCACCCGTCCCAGGCAGGGGCCGTGCGATTCACGTACCCGAGAGGATCCGCTCGGCCCGGGTCGCAGAAGTGCACCGCGCACCGCCCTCGGCAGGTGCGTTTCGCAGATCCGAGGCAGCCTGCGCCGGGTCGAGTCGCAGAAGTGCACCGCGAACCGCCCCGTCGAGGTGCGTTTCGTAGATCCGAGGCGCCCTGCGCCGACTCGAGCCGCGGAAGCGCACCCGCCCGAGGGAGGGATCCGTGCGAGCCACGTACCCGAGAGGGTCCGCCCCCGCCCGGGTCGCAGAAGTGCACCGCGAACCGCCCCGTCGAAGTGCGTTTCGCAGACCCGAAGCAGCCCGCGCCGACCCGGGGCGCAGAAGCGCACCCGCCCCGAGCAGGGATCCGTGCGATTCGGGGCGGCATCCTCTCGCGACCCATGAGGTGGGTGGCGCTCGCGAGCGCCGGACCTCGGGCGGAGGTGGTGCGAGGATCCCCTGCCTCCGCGTGTGGCGAGGGAACCGTGCGTCCCGCGCTATCTTCGATCGCATGAGCGCACACGGTCTCGCCTCGATGCGGGAGTTCCGCCGGCACGCGCGCCGCGATGCGCCCCGCATCCGACGTGCCGAGCGTACGGTCGCCTTCTCGATCCTCCTGGTCGTGTTCGCGATCATCTTCGCCGCGATCGGCGCGCTCATGATGACGACGGCCGCGTCCGAGCCGGCGTCCGAGCGCACCCGCACGTTCCTCCTCGGCGTGTTCTCGGCCGGGTTGGGCGTGTTCTTCCTCAGCGTGATGGTCGCGACGCTTGTCGGGCGGGCGCGGTCCTGGCGGTCGCGCCGAGCGGCCGCGCAGAACGCCCTCGCGCACGGCTGGCATTACGAGCTGGAGGTGGATCCGCGTGAGCATCCCGGATCCCTGTTCCGCAAGGGCGTGCGAGGCTGGGCCGAGAGCGCGGTGCACGTGCACGAGCCGCGCTACACCGAGGTGGGCAACTACACGTTCCAGGCCGAGCAGGGGAAGTCGCTCAAGGCGCTCGAGCGCATCGGATACGTGTGCGTGCAGCTCGACCGGCGGCTGCCGCACCTCTTCCTCGAGGCGCAGGGCCGGAAGCGCGTGCGCCCCTACGACCTGGGCTTCTCCGGCGCGCAGCGCATGGATCTCGAGGGCGACTTCCGCAGCTTCTTCCGCGTGTACGCCCCCGCGGGGTACGGCGAGGACGCGCTGTTCGTGCTCACCCCCGACCTCATGCGGCTGCTCGTCGAGGAGGCGCCCGGGTGCGACGTCGAGATCATCACCGACTGCCTCTTCGTCTACGCGCCCGGCGCGTTCGACCTCACGACCCCTCACCCGCTCGGCGTCGCCCTGCGGATCGCCGAGACCATCGGCGCCCGCACCGCCCAGCGCTCGTCGCGGTACGTCGACGAGCGCGCCGACCATCCGGATCTCGTGGATCCGTCCGGCGCGCGTCTCGCGACCTCGCGCCGGTGGATCCTCACCCTCGTTCCCGGGATCGCGTTCGTCGTCACGATGCTTGCGATCGGCTGGACGCAGGGCGCGTTCGGCTGAGCACAGCCAGCCCGCTCCGCTCGCCGAGCGACCATGCGCTCCGCGAGCGACCACGGCCTTCGGTGGTCGCTCGGCGAGATCGTGGTCACTCGGCGTGGGGACACGCGCGTCGGGCGGGTGGGGTCGCGAGTGACCATGAAAACCGCGAGTGACCACGAATTTTCATGGTCGTTCGGCGAGATCGTGGTCGCTCGACACGGATGGGTGCGCGGACCCGGCCAGGTGGCACGTGCGCCGGCCGGACCGGTGCCGCGCAGGATCCGCGAGTGACCATGGAATACGGTGGTCGTTCGGCGGGGGCGGCGGGTCCCGGGCCGTTCCGCGGGGCGCAGAGCCTGGTCGGGCGCACCACCCGGCGGTGTGGCGCGGCATGGAGCTGAACGGCCCGGCGCCCTCGAGTGACCATGCGATCCGCGAGTGATCACGGAGGACCGGGCCCGCTCCGCTGAGGTCAGGAGGCGGTGACGGTCACCGGATCGAGCACCACGACGTCGGTCGGGGTGCTCCGGTGATCCGCCGAGGCGATGTGGTGGGGCTCGACGGCGGTCCACGCAGCCCAGAGGCGGTCGCGCTCCTCGCCGACGGCGCGGTGGGCGACGACGTCGCGCGCGGATCCGTCCGAGAGCATCACCCGTGCCCGCGGATCCGCCTGGAGGTTGAGCCACCAGGCCGGATGTCCCTCGCCCCACCCGTTCATCGCGAGGGTGTGCAGCGTCTCGCCCTCGGTGAGGTAGCCGACGATGGCGCGGCGCTCCTCGCCTGACCGGCGCCCGACGGTGATCAGCGTGAGCGCGCCCCACGGGTGGCGCTCGCCCGGGCGCCAGAGGCCCCGCCCGGGGCCGCGCGCGGCGATCCCGCGATGCACGCGCCAGGCGGTGCGCACGATCCAGCGGGGCGGGACGAAGGGCTTCGCGGGCATCGGTCCTCCCCGGACGGCGCGCCCTCAGACTCTGCCACGACCCGGACCGACCGCGGGGTGAACGTCTCGTGTCGGTTCGGCCTCGGCGGCACCGGCGTGCACGACGACGCCATTTCTCGGGCGCGGGGCGTGACGCGCCGGGATCTCGGCGTGCGGAGCCGAGGATCGGCGTCGTCCTGCACCGGCGCGGATCCGCGCGGCGCGGGCCCGAGCGGCCCACGAGTGACCACGAAATCCGCGAGTGACCACGAGATACCGTGGTCGCTCGGCGATTTCGTGGTCACTCGGCGCGCGGACAACGCCGCCCGTCGCCCGCCGCGAAACGCGACCGGGCGGCTCGCCGTCAGCGCCCCTCGACCGGGCGGCGGTGCCTCTCGGGGCGCAGGGTCCACGCCGCGACGGTGCCGCCGATCGCTCCGAAGAGGTGCGCCTGCCACGAGATGCCCGCCGGAGCGCCGAAGACGCCCGTGAGCATCGCGCCCCCGTAGCTCAGGGCGACCGCGACGGCGATGATCGCGTAGAGGATCCCTCGCCCGCGCGACGGCGCGACGAACGCCCGCGCGAGCAGGTAGCCGAAGTACCCGAACACGAGGCCGGACGCCCCGACCGTGAGCGTGCCGGGCGCGTTCACGAACCAGGTGCCGACCCCGCTCACGAGGGCGATGATCGCCGTCACCGTCCAGAACCGCTTCACGCCGTCGAGCGCGGCGAGCCCGCCGAGCACGAGCAGAGGCACGGAGTTCGAGATGAGGTGCGACCAGCTCGAGTGCAGCAGCGGGCCGATCACGAGCCCGCCGACGCTCGACAGATCCCACGAGCGCAGGCCGAGGCCCGTGAAGGATCCGGGCAGGATCGCGTCGAGCAGATGCACGCCCCACATGACGAGCAGCAGCACGGCGGGCTGGGCGAGGCGGGTCAGCGCCTCGCTGCGGCGGGTGGGCTGCTCGGAGGTCATGAGACGAGTCTCTCCGACGTCGGGGTCACACGAGCCCGTGGCGCGCGAACGCGTTCCAGATGCCGTCCTCGCCGACCGGGGTCGTCGTCTCGTCGGCCGCCGCGAGGGCCTCGGGTGTCCCGTCGCCCATCGCGATGCCGACGCCCGCGAGGCGCAGCATCTCGAGGTCGTTGTTGTTGTCGCCGATCGCGATCGAGTCGGCCACCGGGACGCCGACCTCATCGAGCAGCAGCTGCAGCGTGGATCCCTTCGTCACGCCCGCAGGCGAGATCTCGCCGCCCGCCGTGCCGAGGCCAGGCATGGTGCCCGTGATGACGGAGAAGTCGTCGCCGAGCTCCGCCGTGACGGCCGCGAAGCAGCCGGGGTCGTCGCTCGAGAACACGGCCTTCGCGACCTGGTCGAGGTCGGGCTCGTCCGAGACCCGGATGTGCGAGAGCAGCGCCTCGCGGGTCGCGGCGGTGAGGCGCCCCGACGCGGCGAGCTGGTGCTCGAGGCGGGCGTAGCCGCCGCGGGTCGCGCGCACCTCGTCGCGGGTCTGCAGCACGAAGTCGGCGCCGACCGAGCGGAGGCCGTCGACCATGCGGCGCACGTGCGCCGGGGCCATGAGCCGCTCGATGCGCCACCCGCCCGCGGTCCACAGCTCGCCGACCCACGCGTAGGCGCCGGCGCCCAGGATCGCGCCGTCGAAGCCGATCTCGACGAGACGGCGGTCGACCTCCGTGGGCGTGCGGCCGCTCGCGAGCATCACCCGGTGGCCGTTGCGCCGGGCGGTGCGGATCGCCTGCGCCGCGGAGGCGGGGACCTCGCCGGAGTGGTCGATGATCGTGCCGTCGATGTCAAGGAAGACGATGCGCGAGGTCATGGATCCAGTCTCTCAGGTGGCCGAGGGTGAGGCGCCCGCGCCGAATCGGCGGAGATCACGGGTGGAGCGGAAGGGATCTGGGGGCAGGGATCCGTCGGTTCGGGGCTTCTCCGCTGGTTCGGGGCGCCCGCGGGTGCGCGGCCGAGCGTCTCGGGCGTGCTGAGCATCTCGGAATCTGCTCGGTGTCTCGGGGATGCGCGGGGATCCGCCGCTTCTCGGCAGGTTCCGAGATGCTCGGGACCCCGGCGCCCGCTTACCGCGCCGGGCGGACCGGCAGCACGAGCAGCAGGCCGAGCAGCAGCACGACGACGATGCCGAGGATCCCGAACGTCGTCGCGCTGGTGGCCGAGACGAGGATCGTCCAGGCGAGCGACGACATCCAGCTCGTCGCGCGACCGGTCGTGGCGTAGAGGCCGAAGATCTCGCCCTCGCGGCCCGCGGGGGTGACGCGCGCGAGGAACGATCGCGACGCGGACTGCGCGGGGCCGACGAAGGCGCAGAGGATGAGGCCGCCGATCCAGAACACGAGCTTCCCGGCGTCGACGAACGCGAAGACGGCGAGTCCCGTGACGACCATCGACGTGAGCGAGAAGACGATGATCGCCTTGGGGCCGAAGCGGTCGTCGAAGCGGCCGGCGAGGATCGTCGAGAGGCCGGCGATGAGGTTGGCGGCGAGGCCGAACACGGCGATCTCGATGAATCCGAACCCGTAGACGGCGCTCGCGATGACGGCGCCGAACGTGAAGATGCCGCTCAGACCGTCGCGGAACACGGCGCTCGAGAGCAGGAACCAGAAGGTGTTGCGCGTGGCGGGGGAGCGGTACAGCCCGATGACGTCGCGCACGAGCACGCCGTAGCTGCGCAGGAAGCTCACCCGCCGCTCGGGCCGTCCCTGGGGAGCGGGCTCGGGCACCGCGAAGAACACGGGCAGCGCGAAGACGACCGACCAGAGCGCGCAGCCGACCGCGATGAGGCGGAACGGCAGCCCGTTCTCGGAGGGCAGCCCGAACCAGTCGAGCGCGTAGAAGACGATGACGATCGCGAGCGCCACCACGCCGCCGACGTATCCGAATCCCCAGCCGAGCCCCGAGATCCGCCCGATGTTCTTCGGCGTCGAGATGCTGATGAGTAGCGCGTTGTTGTTCACGACCGCGATCTCGTTGCAGACGGCGCCGACGCCGATGAGCGCGACGCCGAGCCAGAACAGCGCGGGCGTCGGCTCGACGAACCACAGCCCGAGCGACGCGAGGATCACGCCTCCCGTGCCGATCCCGAGCCACAGCTTCTGCCGGCCCTGCGCATCGGCCTGCTGGCCGAGCACGGGGGCGAGCAGGAGGATCAGGAGGCCCGCGATCGTCGTCCCCGTGCCGAGGCCCGAGGTGAGGCCGGCGATCGCCGCGACCTTCGCCGGATCCCCGTCGCCCCGCGCCTGCATCTCCGGGGCGAGGAAGGCGTCGGTCGTGAGGTACAGCGCCGTGAAGATGAACGTGATGATCACGGTGTGGAAGGGCTGCAGACCCCAGTCCCAGAACGCCCAGGCGAGCACGCGCGAGCGGGGCGCCGGCTCCTTCTCGAGCTGCTGGTGCAGCCCCATCACGGGCAGCGCCGCGCTGTCGGCGGTGGCGGAGGGGCGCGGGGCGCCGTCGGTTTCGGCCATGCGCGCACGATATCGGGTGCGGGCGTCGCGCGGGTGACGCGGGCGGCCGCGGCGCGATCCCCGGGCCGGGGATCGCGGATCCGCGAGTCTTCGAGTCCGCAGCGGCACCTCACGGGGCGGGGACGCGGTGACGTGAGTGCCCGGTGACGACCTGCGGGCGCGCGAGTCCGGCGACGACCTGCGGCCGTGTGGGTCCGGCGACGAGCGGGGCGGGGCGGATCCGGTGGAGGGCCGCGGACGGGGCCGGTGGCGACGGCGGGTGCGCGGATCCGGTGGCGACCTGGGCGCGACGGCGGAGGAGGCCAGCGGGCGCGAGGGCCCGACGACGTCCGGCGCCCGGTGACGCGGCGACGACTCGCGAACTCGGGGAGTGCCTGGAGGCGCGGGGACGCGGCGAAGGCTCGCGGGCCCGGCGACGCGCGAGGGCGGGGCCGCTCGACTTCTTCCCCGCCGCGCACATAGGGCAGGATCGTCGGATGACGAGATGGGGAGGCGCGGACCGCACCGCGGTCAAGGCGCGCATCGCGACGTCGGCGATGTTCTTCACGAACGGCGCGATCTTCGCGAGCATCGTGCCGCGCTACCCCGAGATCAAGGAGCAGCTCGAGCTGTCCAACGCCGCCTACGGCGTCGTCATCGCGATGAACCCCGTGGGCGCGATGGTCGCGGGCCTCGCGGCGGCGGCGCTCCTCAGGAGGTTCGGATCGGCGAACGTCGCCGCGGCCACGAGCGTCGGGCTCGCGGTGGGCGTGCTGGGGGCGGCGCTGTCGCCCGCGGTGATCCCCCTCGCCCTCGCGCTGTTCTTCGCCGGCACGATGGACGCGATCACCGACGTCGCGCAGAACGCGCACGGGCTGCGCGTGCAGAAGCGCATGGGGAAGTCGATCATCAACTCCCTGCACGCGATCTGGTCGGCGGGCGCCGTCTCAGGCGGCGCGCTCGCCGCGGGGGCGATCGCGCTCGGCCTGTCGCCGGCGGCGCACATCGCGATCACGTCGACGCTGTTCGCCCTCGTGGCGCTCGTGGCGCGCACCTGGGCGCTGCCCGGCCCCGAGTCGGAGTCGGGCCGCACCGAGGAGATCCGCCTCGCGACCGCGGCGGGAGGCGTGACCGCCCGCACGGTCGTCGTGGTCGCGGCGCTCGTCGTCATCGCGATGGGCGGCGGCCTCATCGAGGACGTCGGCGCGACGTGGGCCGCGCTCTACCTCGGGGGGATCGGCGCGGATCCGGTGCTCGCGGCCGCGGGCTTCACGGTGCTGATCCTCGCCCAGTTCGTCGGGCGCATGGTGAGCGACCCCATCACCGATCGGTTCGGGCCCCGCACGGTGACCCTCGCCGGCGGCCTGTTCATCGCGGTCGGCGTGGGTCTCGCGATCCTCGTGCCGACGGTGCCGACCGTGCTCGTCGGCTTCGCCCTCGCCGGGTTCGGCAGCGCCCCCATCATCCCCCTCGCGATGCAGGAGGCCGACCGGCTGCCCGGCCTGCGCCCCGGCACGGGGCTCACGATCGTGACGTGGCTCATGCGCATGGCGTTCCTCTTCTCGCCGCCGCTCGTGGGGCTCATTGCGGACGGCGTCTCGCTGCGCGCGGGCCTCCTCGTCTCGGCGGTGGGCGGGATCCTCGTGGTCGCGCTCTGCGGTGCCCTGCCCCGCCGCGAGAAGAAGGAGTGACGCGGGTCCGTCGCGCCGGGCGCCCCTCCCGAGGGCGCTTCTCCGCCCGCGAGTGACCACGAGATCCGCGAGTGACCAAGGAATATCGTGGTCGTTCGCGGATTCGGTGGTCGCTCGTCGTCCTCGTGGTCGCCCGGGGATGCGCAGGGAGGTGCGTCGCGCCGGATCGCCCATGCTCTGTGCCCGAGCCGGGTGGGCGGCCCCGCTTCGCCGGCGCGCCTGACCGGCCCCTCCGAATGGCCATCAGAACGCCGAGCGACCAAGTGAATATCGTGGTCGCTTGTGGATTCGGTGGTCGCTCGGGGCCGCGCGTCGCGCCGGATCGCCCGCGCACCGGCAGCGCCCGACGCCGGGACGCCGTGGGGCTGATCGCCGACGTCAGCGGGGCGGATGTGCGCGTCGTTCTGTCGGAGATCCTGCCCGGAGGAGGGCGACGCCCGGGGAACCACCGGGATCGTGGTCCCGCGCCGCCGGAATCTCCGACAGAACGGCAACGAGACGGCACCGCACCGGCGCGACGCCCCGGACGAACGGTCGGGTGCGCCGGAAGCGCGGTCGGGCGCGGCGGGGCGCGAGCGGCGAGCGTGGGAGCATGACCACGACAGAGCCCGTCCCCGTCCGGGAGAACTCGCGACCCGCCCGCATGCCGTACGGCGCCCTCCTCGCCATGATGGGCATGAGCTTCCTTCTCGTGACCGCGGAGTTCCTTCCAGGGGGCATGCTCACGCCCATCGCGGATTCGCTCGGCGTCACCCCGGGGCAGGCCGGCCAGATGGTGACGGTCACGGCGCTCGTCGGCCTCGTGGTCGCGCCGACCGTGGGGCTCGTCTTCCCGCGCCTCGACCGGCGCGCTCTGCTCGTGTGGCTCGCGGTCGCGGCCGCGGCGTCGAACCTCGTCGTCGCGATCGCCCCGACGCTGCCGATCGTGCTCGTCGCCCGGCTCCTCCTCGGGGCGGCGCTCAGCGCCTTCTGGGCGATGTCGATCACGGTCGCCGCGCGCATCGCGGGGCCGGAGCGCCTCGGCCGGGCCGTCATGTTCACCACGACGGGCAACTCGCTCGCGACCGTGCTCGGCGTGCCCGTGGGCGTGGTCCTCAGCGAGGCGCTCGACTGGCGTGCGGTGTTCGCGATCGCAGGGGCCGCGACCATCGCGCTGGCGGTCGCCCTGCGCGCCCTGCTGCCATCCGTGCCCGCGGCGAAGGCGTCGAGCCTGCGCGTGCTCGTCGACACCCTGCGGCGTCCCGGCATCGGGGCGGGGCTCGCCGGCCACGCCCTCGTCGTGCTCGGGCACTTCCTCGCCTACACGTACGTGCGCCTCGCGCTGGAGCGGATCCCCGGAGCGGGCACGGAGGCCATCGTGCTGCTGCTCGCGCTCTTCGGCGTGGGCGGGCTGATCGGCAACATCGTCGTCGGCCTCGTCGTCGACCGCCGCTTCGCGCTGCTCGCCGCGGCCACGCCCGTCGGCATCGCCGCGGCCGTCGCGGTCGTCATCCTCGCCCCGGGATCGGTCGGCGCGGTCGGGGCGGCGTCGTTCGTCTGGGGGTTCCTCTTCGCGTCGTGGATGATCGTCATCAACACGTGGGCGGGCAACCGCGCCCCGGACCGTCTCGAGGCGGTCGGCGGGCTCGTGGTCGTCGGCTTTCAGGCGGCGATCGCGCTCGCCGCGGGCCTCGGCGGCCTGGTCGTCGACGCGCTGGGCGTGGAGGCCGCGTTCGCGGGCGGCGCCGTGCTGCTCGTCGCCGGATCGGCGCTCTTCGCCCTGTCAGGACGCCGCTGAGCAGGAGGCGGCGAGGGCGGATCCCGCTCGCGCGCGCCACGCGGACGGCGGCATGCCCGTGTGGCGGCGGAACGCGCGGCTGAAGCCCTCGTCGGAGGAGTAGCCGAGGCGACGCGACGCCTCCGAGACGGCGGCGCCCTCCTCGAGCATCCGCTGTGCGGCCTCGATCCGCACGCGCGCCACGTAGCGCGCGGGGGAGACGCCGAGGGCGCGGTGGAAGCGCTCGGCGAAGACGCTGCGCGACATCGCCGCGGTGCTCGCGAGGCGCTCCAGCGACCAGTCGTCGCCGGGGTCCGTGTGGATCCCTGAGACGACGCGGTCGAGGAAGGGATCGTCCGCGAGCGTCGGCCAGCCGGCGGGCGCGCAGCCGGCGTCGGCCCAGGCGCGGATGATCGACAGCAGCACGGTCGTGGTCATCATCCGGCAGATGAGCGGATCCCCCGAGCGGCGCACGGCCTGCGCGTCCTCGCCGCCCATCGCCGCGGCGAGCGTGGCGGCGGCGGGCTCGCGGGCCTCGAAGCCCGACACGGAGAGCGCGGGCGGGAGCGTCGCGGCGAGGAGGTCGGCGGATCCCGCGAGGGACGCCTCGCCGACGAGCACCACGGCGTCCTCGGCGGCCTCGACCGCGAGGGAGCGTCGGCCCGCCGCGAGGAAGGCGTCGCCGCGGCCGAGCGCGACGGCGTCGGATCCCCCGCCCGCGGGTTCGAGCGGGCGCACGGATCCCTCGAGCACGTAGAGCAGCGTCGCGTCCGCCGGGGCGAGGGCGAGCAGCTCCGCGTCGCGCATCGCGACGCGCCGACCCGACCCGCGGCGGATCTCCACGGACGCCAGCACCCGCTCCAGGTCTTCGCGATTGACGCTCATGCCGGAGGAAACAGCCCGCCCGCGGGGGCTATTCCCCCCCCGGGGGCAGGTCTTTCCGTCGCCTGCCGAGCGACCACGAGGTCCGCGAGCGCCCAAGGAATATCGTGGTCGCTCGCGGATTCGGTGGGCGCTCGGCGAGGCGAGTGGGGTGAGGCGTGGCGCGTGCGGTTCGCGCCACCGCGAATGCCGGGGATCCCGTGAACGCCGGACGGATCCGCCCGATTCGCTCCGGCGTTCACGGGATTCCCGGTGGAAGCGGGCGGGAGTCCCGCGTCGCCTGTGCGCCTATCCTCTTCTCCGCATCGTCGAGTGACCAAGAAGCCCGCGAGTGACCAGGAAATAACGTGGTCCTTCGCGGATTCGATGGTCACTCGGCGGGGCGGGTGGGGAGTGCTCGCGCCGTGCGTGGGATTGGGATCACCGCGAACGTCGGGGATCCCGCGAACGCCGGACGGATTCGCCTGATCCTCTCCGGCGTTCGCGGGATTCCCGGGGGAAGCCGCGGGGATCCCGCGTCGCCCCGTGCGCGTCCTCGTCCTCGTCCTCGTCCTCGTCCTCTTCCTCTTCTCGTCGAGTGACCAAGAACCCCGCGAGCGCCCAAGGAGTATCGTGGTCGCTCGCGGATTCGGTGGTCACTCGGCGGGCCGGGGGAGCGCCGCGCCCGACGCGAGCCCGCCAACGCCGGAGATCCCGCGAGCGCCGGACGGATCCGTCTCCCTCGATCCGGCGTTCGCGGGATTCCCGGCGGGAACGGGGGCATCCGCCTCCCGCGCCCGGCGAGAGCGGAGGCCCGGATCGCCACGGGGTGCGCGGGCGGCCTCGTGCGCTGGCCGGTTCGACGAGACGATCCCGCGCGTGCGCACCCTCGCGGGGCGAGGCGACGGCGCTCGGTAGGATGGTCGGCATGCTCAGCGCGCCGTCGTCTCCGGGACCCCGCGCGAGCGAGGGGCGATAGCCGTGGCAGAGCGCATCACCCGCACCCAGTCGGTCGTCGACGGCCTGCTCGACGCGATCATCGAGGGGCGTCTCGCGGCGGGGGAGGGGCTTCCCCCCGAGGCGGATCTGGCCGAGGAGTTCGGCGTCTCGCGGCTGACGCTCCGCGAGGCGGTGCGGCTGCTGCAGGCGCAGGGCGTCATCGTGCGCGTGCCGGGAAGCCGACACCGGGTCGCTCCCACGAGCGAGTGGACCGGGCTCGACGCCGTCGTGCGGCACGCCCGCAGCGCCGGCGCGCGCGAGCGGTCGTCTCTCGAGATGCTCGAGATGCGCGTCATGTTCGAGGTCGGAGCGGCCGAGCTCGCCGCCGCCCGCCGCGGCGACGACGACCTCGACGAGCTCGCCGCCCTCCTCGAGCGGATGCGCGCCGCCCACGCCGAGGCCGACGTGGCGGCGTTCGTCGAGGCCGACCTCGCCTTCCACGACGTCATCATCCGCGCGGCCGACAACCGGATCCTCGTCGCGTCCATGCGCCCGCTCACGACGCTGCTCGCCGAGACGCGGCGCGAGACGAGCGCCGTGCGGGAGATCCGCGAGCACGCGATCGCCGAGCACGTCGGCGTGCTCGAGGCGCTCCGCGAGGGCAGCCCCGACGCCGTGCGGGAGGCGATGGCGAGCCACATGCGCCAGACCCACGACGACCTCGTCGCGTACGTGCACGGACGCTGACGGGATCCAGCCCGCGGATCACCGGGCGCATCGCGCTCTCCTCCGAGGAGCGTCGCGCCTCCGCTCCCGCGCATCGCGCCCCGGCCGCGAGCCGCCCGCCGCGCTCGAGCCTCGCCCGCCGCGGACGAGACGAGGACGAGTCTCGCGCCGGCGTGCTCGCCGTGTCGCATCGCCCTCGCCTCGGCGGGATCCGCGGGTCGCGAGCCGTCGGCGTCCGCCGCGGACCACCGCATCCGCAGCGCTGTCCTCACCGGGTGAACGACCGCCCTGTCCGGCAGCGAGCCGCCCGACGAGATCGGGCCCTCACCTCGGTCGCTGCCCCGCGGAGGGCGGGAGACGTCCGCCTCTTGTCGAACCGGCCGACGCGCATTAGCATCGATATCTGATATCAAACTTCCTGGGCGAAAGTGCCCGACCCGAACGAAGGAGTTCACGTGAACGTCGACGTCCTGCTCGCCGATCTGCCCGCTCCTCAGGCGCTGTCGGCCGACGAGGTGCGCGCCGAGATCGACCCCCGCTCGGTCGTGGTCGTCCTCGACGACGACCCCACAGGCACCCAGCCCGTCGCGAACCTGCCGGTGCTCACGCGCTGGGACGTCGAGGACCTCGAGGCGGCGTTCGCGACGGGCACCCCGGCCGTCTACGTGCTCACGAACACCCGTTCGCTCGACGAGGCCACGGCGGCGCGGCGCAATCGCGAGATCGTCGCGTCGGCCCTCACCGCGGCGGAGAGCGCCGACCGTCGCGTCACCTTCGTCTCGCGCGGCGACTCGACGCTGCGCGGGCACTTCCCCCTCGAGACCGACGTGCTCGCCGAGGAGATCGCCGACCGCGGCGGCCGCGCCCCCGCGCTCACGCTCCTCGTACCCGCCTTCCCCGACGCGGGCCGGATCACGGTCGACGGCGTGCACTACTGGGTTGTCGACGGCGAGGCGACCCCCGTCGGCGAGACCCCCTTCGCCGGCGACGCGACGTTCGGCTTCTCGAACTCCGACCTCCGGGCCTGGGTCGAGGAGAAGACCCACGGGCGGATCCCCGCGTCGGACGTCGCCGCGCTCACCCTCGACGTCATCCGCGCGGGAGCCGACAGGGTCGCCGAGTTCCTCTCCGCGCTCCCTGATCAGACCGCCGTCGCCGTCGACGCCGTCGATGAGACCGACATGCGCGTCGTCGCCGTCGCGCTGCACCGCCTCCGCGACCGCGACGCCCTCCTCCGCGTCGGGCCGACCTACGTGCGCGCCCACATCGGGCAGGAGATCGTCGCGCCGGTCCGCGCCGAGGACATCCCCTTCGCCCACGACCGCGGCGGGCTCGTCGTCGTCGGCAGCCACGTGCCCCTCACCACCCGCCAGCTCGACGAGCTCGTGCGGCAGCGGCCGGACACGACCACGGTCGAGCTCGACGTGCGCCGCCTCATCGACGACCGCCGAGAGGCGCACCTCGACGAGCGGGCGCGCGCCGTCGCCGCGGCCCTCGAGAGCGGCACCGTGATCGTGCACACCTCGCGCGAGCTCGTCACGGGATCCGACGGCGACGAGAGCCTCGACATCGCCCGCCGCGTCTCGAGCGGCGTCGTCGAGCTCGTGCGCCGCGTGCTCGCGATCGCGCCCCCGCGGTTCGTCATCGCCAAGGGCGGCATCACCTCGAGCGACGTCGCGAGCGAGGCCCTCGAGATCCGCCGCGCGACGGTGCTCGGCCCGATGCTCCCCGGGATCGTCTCCCTCTGGCAGCCCGAGGCGGGCCCCGCCGTCGGGATCCCCTACGTCGTGTTCGCCGGGAACGTGGGCGACGACGACTCCCTCGCCCGCGTCGTCGCGATCCTCGCCGACGGCCGCTGACCTCCCCATCGAAAGGAACGGACAATGACCTCCGACATCGCCGTCATCGGTCTCGGGGCCATGGGACTGCCCATGGCCACGCGACTCGCCCAGCGCTTCAGCGTGCGCGGCTTCGACATCGCCCCCGAGCGCGTCGCGCTCGCCGCGGAGGGCGGCGTCGCCCCCGCCGCGTCCGCCGCCGAGGCGGTCGCGGGCGCCCAGGGCGTGCTCGTCGCCGTGCGCACCGGCGCGCAGCTCGAGAGCCTCCTCTTCGGCGAGGACGGCCTCGCCGAGCACCTCGCGCCCGGCGCCGTCGTGATCCTCACGAGCACCGTCGGGACCGAGGGCATCGCGTCGGTCGCCGAGCGGCTCGAGGAGCGCGGGGCCGCGCTCGTCGACGCGCCCCTGTCCGGCGGTCCCGTCCGCGCGGGCGAGGGCGACCTGCTCATCGTCGTGGGCGCCGCGCCCGCGGCCCTCGAGACCGCCCGCCCGGTGCTCGAGCAGCTCGCGTCGACGCTGTCGATCGTCGGAGACCGCGCAGGCGACGGCCAGGCGCTCAAGACCGTCAACCAGCTGCTGTGCGGCGTGCACATCGCGGCAGCGGCTGAGGCCCTCGCCCTCGCCGACGCCCTCGGGCTCGACCGGGAGCGCACCCTCGGGGCGCTCACGGCCGGCGCGGCGAACTCGTTCATGCTCGGCAATCGCGGCCCGCGCGCCCTGCAGGCGTACGACGAGGGAGGCGCCGAGGTGCTCAGCCGCCTCGACATCTTCGTGAAGGACCTCGGGATCGTCGGCGACGCCGCCCGCGCCGCGCACCTCTCGACCCCGGTCGCCGCCGCGGCCGAGCAGCTGTTCCTCCTCGGCGAGGCGCAGGGGCTCGGATCGCGCGACGACTCGGCCGTCATCCGCGTCGTCGCCCCCGAGCGCCGCGCTTAGCCCCCACCCCTCGGACCCGCACACAGAAAAAGAAGAAGAGACCCAATGACGCTCCCTCTTCCCGCGCTCATCGCGATCGGAGTCGCCGGCCTCGGCCTGCTGCTCCTGCTCATCATCCGCTTCCGGATGCAGGCGTTCTACGCGCTCATCCTCGTCTCGATCGTCGTCGGCCTCGCCGCCGGACTGCCGCTGAAGACGATCCCGGCGTCGGGCGACGACCCCGAGCGCCTCGGCATCATCGAGGCGATCATCGCCGGCGTCGGCGGCACGCTCGGATCCGTCGCCGTGCTCGTCGCCCTCGGATCCATGCTCGGCAAGATCATCGAGCTGTCGGGCGGCGCCGAGGCGCTCGCCGGGCGCTTCACGAGCTGGCTCGGCCCGAAGCGGGTCGGAATCGCGCTCGTGATCGCGGCGGGCATCCTCGCGATCCCGGTGTTCTTCGACGCGGGGTTCATCATCCTCGTGCCGATCATCTTCGCCTTCTCGAAGGTCGCCGGGCTCAACCCCATCAAGTTCGGCCTGCCGGTCGCGGGCATCATGCTCGCCGTGCACGTGGCGGTGCCGCCTCACCCCGGCATCGTCGGCGGCGCCACGATCCTCGGCGCGGACATCGGCTGGGTGACGGTCTTCGCGCTCGCCGTCTCGGTGCCGCTCGCGGTGCTGTCCTATCTCGTCGCCAAGGTGATCAACCGCCGCGAGTACGCGATGATCGAGGCCACCAGGGAGCTCTTCGCCGAGTTCGGCAGCGAGGAGGCCTCGGCGAACGTCGGCCTGCGCGACGGCGAGAAGGCGCCTGGCGCCTTCACGGTGCTCGCGCTCATCCTCCTGCCGCTGCTGCTCATCATGCTGGGCACCGCTGTCGCCCCCGTGTTCGAGGCGGGCAGCTTCTGGAACGGCTTCCTGTCGATGATCGGCCAGCCGATCTTCGCGCTCATGGTGGCCATCGCGGCCGCGATGTTCTTCCTCGGCGTGCGCCGCGGCTGGTCGGCCGCGAAGCTCGGCGAGGTCATGGAGTCGGCCCTGCCGGGCGCGGCGGTCATCATCCTCGTGACGGGAGCCGGAGGCGCGTTCGGCCGGATCCTCACGGAGACGGGCATCGGCGGCGCGGTGGCGGAGGTGCTCGTCTCGAGCGGCCTGCCGCTCCTGCTCGCGGCGTTCCTCATCTCGCTCGTCATGCGCGCGGCGCAGGGATCGGCCACGGTCGCCATCTCGACGACGGCGGGCCTCATGGTCCCGGCGGTCGCGGCGCTCGGGCTCGATCCGCTGCACACCGCGCTCGTGGCGGTCGCGATCGGGTACGGCGGCCTCGGCCTCAGCCACGTCAACGACTCGGGCTTCTGGGTGGTCACGCGCTATCTCGGGCTGTCGGTGAAGGACGGACTGCGCACGTGGACGCCGCTGACGACCGTGCTCGGCGTCGCCGGGTTCCTCCTCACCTGGGTGCTGTACGCGGCGATCCCGATGGGCTGATCCGCCCTCCCTCCGAACGCCCCCGACGCCCCGTGCGCCGGGGGCGTTCGCGCGTTCCGGGGCCGGGTCGCGCGCAAACCTGAGTCGGGTTGTATCAACTTTCTTGACAGGGTGGATCCCGTGGCATACACTTGAGCCAACGCGGCTCAAGTATCGCGTGAAGACTTTCCATCTCTTCTCCGACGAAAGGGAGCGCACATGTCACGTGCTGTAGGAATCGACCTGGGAACGACCAACTCGGTCGTCTCCGTCCTCGAAGGCGGCGAGCCCAAGGTCATCGCCAACGCGGAGGGCCTCCGCACCACCCCGTCCGTCGTCGCGTTCGTCGGCGACGGCGAGGTGCTCACCGGCGAGACGGCCAAGCGCCAGGCCGTCACCAACGTCGACCGCACCATCGCCTCGGTCAAGCGCCACATGGGCACCGACTGGACGTTCGACGTCGACGGCAAGAAGTACACGCCGCAGGAGATCTCGGCGCGCATCCTCATGAAGCTGAAGCGCGACGCCGAGGAGTACCTGGGCGACAAGGTGACCGACGCGGTCATCACCGTCCCGGCGTACTTCAACGACGCCGAGCGCCAGGCCACGAAGGAGGCCGGCGAGATCGCGGGCCTCAACGTGCTGCGCATCGTCAACGAGCCCACCGCGGCCGCCCTCGCCTACGGCCTCGACCGCGGCAAGGAGGACGAGCTGATCCTCGTCTTCGATCTCGGAGGCGGCACGTTCGACGTCTCGCTCCTCGAGGTGGGCAAGGACGACGACTTCTCGACGATCCAGGTGCGCTCGACCGCGGGCGACAACCGCCTCGGCGGCGACGACTGGGATCAGCGCATCGTCGACTACCTCATCGACGCCTTCAAGAAGAGCTCGGGCGTCGACGTCTCGGGCGACAAGATCGCGCTCCAGCGCCTCAAGGAGGCCGCGGAGCAGGCGAAGAAGGAGCTCTCGAGCTCCACGTCGACGACGATCAACCTGCCCTACCTCTCCCTCACGGAGCAGGGGCCGGCCTCGCTGAGCGAGACGCTCAGCCGCGCGAAGTTCGAGGACCTCACGAAGGACCTCCTCGAGCGCACGAAGAAGCCGTTCGACGACGTCATCCGCGAGGCGGGCGTGAAGGTCTCCGACATCGCGCACGTCGTCCTCGTCGGAGGATCCACCCGCATGCCCGCCGTCAGCGAGCTCGTGAAGAGCGTGACGGGCAAGGAGCCCAACAAGGGCGTCAACCCCGACGAGGTCGTCGCCGTGGGCGCGGCCCTCCAGGCGGGCGTCCTCATCGGCGAGCGCAAGGACGTCCTGCTCATCGACGTCACGCCCCTGTCCCTCGGCATCGAGACCAAGGGCGGCATCATGACGAAGCTCATCGAGCGCAACACGGCCATCCCGACCAAGCGCAGCGAGACCTTCACGACGGCCGAGGACAACCAGCCCTCGGTGGCCATCCAGGTGTTCCAGGGCGAGCGCGAGTTCACCCGCGACAACAAGCCGCTCGGCACCTTCGAGCTGACCGGCATCGCGCCGGCTCCTCGCGGTCTGCCGCAGGTCGAGGTCACGTTCGACATCGACGCCAACGGCATCGTCCACGTGTCGGCCACCGACAAGGGCACCGGCAAGGAGCAGTCGATGACCATCACGGGCGGATCCTCGCTCGCGAAGGACGACATCGACCGCATGGTGCGCGAGGCCGAGGAGCACGCGGCCGAGGACAAGAAGCGCCGCGAGGCCGCCGACACCCGCAACCAGGCCGAGCAGCTGTCGTACTCGATCGAGAAGCTCCTCGACGAGAACGACGACAAGCTCCCGGCCGACGTCAAGGAGTCGGTCAAGGCCGACGTCGACGCCCTCAAGGCCGCGCTCGCGGGCGAGGACGACGACGCCGTGAAGACGGCGCTGGACACGCTCAACGAGAGCCAGACGAAGCTGGGCGAGGCGCTCTACGCGCAGGCGCAGCAGGAGCAGGCCGAGACGCCGACCGACGCCCCCGCGGGCGACGCGTCCTCCGATGAGGACGTCGTCGACGCCGAGGTCGTCGACGACGAGGACGAGAAGAAGTAATGACCGACAAGGACCCGATCGAGCCGAACGACGGCGACGACCAGGTCCAGCCGGACGCGCAGGCGGGGGCCTCGGAGGCCCCCGCCTCGGGCGCATCCGCTGGCGAAGACGCCGAGGCCGAGGGCGATGGGCTCACGGTCGACGACATCCTGGACGCCGAGCAGACCGACGAGGCGGCCGAGCAGGAGAAGAGCGACTACGAGACGCAGCTCCTGCACGACCTCAAGCGGCTGCAGGCCGAGTACGCCAACTACCGTCGCCGCACCGAGGAGCAGCGCCAGGTCGAGAGCGACCGGGCGAAGGGCGAGGTCGGCAAGGGCCTCCTGCCCGTGCTCGACGACCTCGTGCGCGCCGAGCAGCACGGCGACCTCGCCGAGGGCAGCGCCTTCGCGATCGTCGCGGAGAAGATGCGCGGCGTCGCCGAGCGCATGGGCCTCGTCGCCTACGGCGAGGCGGGCGATGCGTTCGACCCGCAGCAGCACGAGGCCGTCTTCCAGCAGCCCGTTCCCGGAGCCGTGGAGCAGACGGTCCTCGAGGTCGTCGAGGTGGGCTACCGCCTGGGCGACGTCGAGCTGCGCCCGGCCAAGGTGGTCGTCGGCGTTCCGGCCGAGTGACCCACGCGAAGAAGGTGTAGATGGCCAGCCAGGACTGGTTCGAGAAGGACTTCTACAAGGTCCTCGGGGTGTCCAAGGACGTCTCCGACTCCGACCTGAAGAAGACCTACCGCAAGCTCGCGCGGAAGTACCACCCCGATTCGAACCCGGGAGACGCCGCGGCGGAGACGCGGTTCAAGGAGATCAGCGAGGCCTACTCGGTGCTCTCCGACCCGGAGCAGCGTCGCGAGTACGACGAGCTGCGGGCGATGGGATCCGGTGCGCGCTTCACCGCGGGCGGATCCGGCGCGGGCGGCTTCGAGGACGTCTTCAGCCGGTTCACGCGAGGGGGCTCCTCGCCCGACTTCGACGACATCTTCTCGATGTTCAACGGGGCCACGGGCGGGGGCGGGCGCGCGAACCCGTTCGGCGGGTTCGGCGGCTCGCAGCCGCCGCAGAAGGGTCAGGACGTGCGCGCGCGCACGACCATCGACTTCATGACGGCGGCGAAGGGCGAGACCATCTCGCTGCGCGGCGAGGACGGCAAGCCGTTCAAGGTGAAGATCCCCGCGGGGGTCTCCGACGGGCAGAAGATCCGCCTGCGCGGACGCGGACGCCCGTCGCCGACCGGCGGCGAGAACGGCGACGTCGTCGTCGAGGTGACGGTCAGGCCGCACCCGGTGTTCTCGCGCGACGGCCTCAACCTGCGCGTCACGGTGCCCGTGACGTTCGCGGAGGCCGTGCTCGGGGCGACGATCGAGGTGCCGACCCTCGAGGGCGGTCGCGTCAAGCTGCGAGTCGCCCCCGGCACGCCCTCCGGGCGGATCCTGCGGGTCAAGGGGCGCGGCATCACGGCGAAGAGCGGCACCGGCGATCTGCTCGCCGAGGTGCAGGTGGTCGTGCCGACCCACCTCGACGACGAGCAGAAGGAGGCGCTCGAGCGCTTCCGCGAGGCGGAGTCGGCGGAGAACCCGCGCGCGGGGCTCTTCCGATGAACACCGTGTCTCGATTCGTGCGGGAAAGCCGATTGTGGTGCTGGGGCTGGAGCTG
>NZ_JAMXWT010000023.1:0-46979 GCF_050958665.1 Microbacterium sp. gxy059
TTCTGGCCCGCCGACACCTCTCACGCTTCTCAGGAGCACGCCCGTGAACACCACCGTGGGGGGGGCGCCCCCCCCCCCCCCCCGCCGCCCCCCCCGCCCCCCCCCCCCCCCCCCCCCCCCCCCGCGCCCGCTTCGCGCGCAGGCGTCCCGCGGGCCCTCTCCGGCGCGGACGCGGCGCCTCTTGAGCCGCTTCCCAGCGATGACATAGGCTGGAAGGCTGTCGCCTCATCCCGCGACGGATCCGTCTCGATGCTCTCTCGAGGTCCCATGTCTTCTCCGCACCCCGCTCCCGCGCGGATGCCGCTCCATCGCGCCCTCATGCGCCTCTTCCCGTACGCCCGCCGCGACCTGCCGCGCATCGGGCTCGGCGGGCTGTCGGCGCTGGGCGCGTCGATCGTCGCGCTGCTCATCCCCACGGCCCTCGAATGGATCGTCGGCGGCCCGCTCTCGACCGGCGAGACCGGGCCGGTGGTCTGGGGCGCGCTCGCCGTGCTCGGCCTCGGCCTGCTCGAGGCGCTCATGGTGTACCTGCGCCGCTGGCTCGTGCTCGCCCCGGCCACGAGCATCGAGTACAACGTGCGGACCTCGTTCTACAACCGGCTGCAGAAGCTCCCGATCGAGTTCCACGACCGCTGGCAGGGCGGCCAGCTGCTCAGCCGCATGATGCAGGACATCGGCCTCATCCGCCGCTGGATGGCGTTCGGCCTCATCATGCTCGTCGTGAACCTGCTCACGGTGATCATCGGATCCGTCCTCCTGTTCCAGTGGCACTGGATGCTCGGGACGGTGTTCCTCGTCGCGAGCATCCCGATCCTCATCCAGGCCTTCCGCTTCGACCGCACCTACGGCGTGCTGTCCCGGCGCAGCCAGGACCAGCAGGGCGACCTCGCCACGAGCGTCGAGGAGAGCGTGCACGGCATCCGCGTGCTCAAGGCCTTCGGGCGCGGCCCGTACGCCCTCGGGCGCTTCCGGAAGCAGGCGCAGAGCCTCCGCGCGACCGAGATGAGCAAGGCCCGCGAGATCGCGATCGTCGACTTCGTCCTCGTGCTCATGCCCGAGCTCGCCTTCGCCGCGTGCCTCGCCCTCGGCATCTGGCTCGCCGCATCCGGCGACATCGGCATCTCCCAGCTGTTCGCGTTCTTCGCGATGGCCACGATCCTGCGCTGGCCCATCGAGTCGATCGGCTTCCTGTTCTCGTTCATGCTCGACGCGCGCACCGCGACCGACCGCGTGTTCGAGGTGTTCGACGCCGTCGACACCATCACCGACCCCGCCGAGCCCGCGCGGATCGACGAGCCGCGCGGCGCGCTCGCGTTCGAGGGCGCGCGCTTCCGCTACCAGGACGCGCGCGATCACGAGCGCGACCTGCTCGACGGCATCGACCTCGAGCTCGTCCCCGGCGAGACGATGGCCCTCGTCGGCCTCACCGGCAGCGGCAAGACGACCCTCACGACGCTCCCGACGCGCCTGTACGACGTCACCGGCGGGCGCGTGACGCTCGACGGCGTCGACGTGCGCGACCTCGCTCTGCGCGACCTGCGCACGCAGATCGCGACCGCCTTCGAGGACGCGACCCTCTTCTCGGCGTCGGTGCGCGAGAACGTGCTGCTGGGCCGCGACGACCTCGACCTGTTCTCGCCGGAGGCCGACCGCGTGCTCGCGGAGGCGCTCGACGTGGCGCAGGCCGAGTTCGTCGCCGACCTCCCGGAGAAGGAAGCGACCATGATCGGCGAGGAGGGGATGAGCCTCTCGGGCGGCCAGCGCCAGCGCCTCGCGCTCGCCCGCGCCGTCGCCGCGCGCCCCCGCGTCATCGTCATGGACGACCCGCTGTCGGCCCTCGACGTCGACACCGAGGAGCGCGTGCAGGAGGGACTCACGCGCGTGCTCGCGGGCACCACCGCGCTCATCGTCGCCCACCGGCCGTCGACCGTGGCGCTCGCCGACAGGGTGGCGCTGCTCGAGGACGGGCGCATCGCGGCCGTCGGCACCCACACCGAGCTCATGGCGTCGTCGCCCGCCTACCGCGCCGTCATCTCGAGCATCGAGGAGGACGAGCGGCAGGCCGAGGCGCTGCGCACCGACTCGATCCGCATCATCGAGGAGGAGACCCGATGAGCCAGACCGTCCACGGCGTCGCCGGCGAGGACCGCAGCGACTACACGGCCGACGAGAGCCGGGCGATCCGCAGGCGCTCGCTGCGCCTCCTCCTGTCGCTCCTGAAGCCCCTGAAGTGGCAGGTCGTGCTCGTCGCGATCGTCGTCGTCGCCCAGACCGGGATCCGCGTGCTCGGGCCCGCGCTGCTCGGCATCGGCCTCAACACGGCGCTGCCCGCCGTGATCGACGGGGCCGACTGGGGGCCGACCTGGCTCGTCGTCTCGGCGTACGCCGCGACCGCGATCCTCGGCGCGGTGCTCCTCGCCTGGTACGACATGCTCGCCGCGCGGGTGACGCAGAACGTGCTGCTCGACCTGCGCACGCGCGTGTTCCGGCACACGCAGATCCTCAGCCTCGAGTTCCACGAGACCTACACGTCCGGCCGCATCATCTCGCGCCAGACGAGCGACCTCGAGACGATCCGCGAGCTCCTCAACGGCGGGCTCACGCAGCTCGTCAACGGCGTGCTCTACGGGGTGTTCACCTTCGTGGCGCTGATGATCGTCGACTGGCACTCGGGCCTCGTGGTCGTCGTCGGCTGCATCCCCCTCGCTCTGCTCATGCGCTGGTTCTACCGGCGCTCGCAGCTCGCCTACCGCGCCACGCGCGTCATCAGCGCGCAGGTGATCGTGAAGTTCGTCGAGACGATGACGGGCATCCGCGCCGGCAAGGCCTTCCGCACCGAGAAGCGCAACGAGAAGGAGTTCGGCGGGCTCGCCGCCGACTACCGCGAGGCCAACATGCGCGTCATCCGCCTGTTCGGCACCTTCGAGCCGGGCCTCATGGCGATCTCGGCGTTCGCGATCGGCGTCGTCGTGCTGTGGGGCGGCGTGCGGATCACGTGGGGCGAGTTCACCGTCGGCGCGCTGCTGGCCGCCGTGCTGTACGTGCGCAACTTCTTCACCCCCCTGCAGGAGGTGGCGATGTTCATCAACTCCTTCCAGGCGGCGTCCGCGGCGCTCGAGAAGGTGTCGGGCGTGCTCGAGGAGCAGCCGTCGGTGCCCGAGCCCGTCGACCCCGAGCCGCTCGGCGAGGCGCAGGGGCACCTCGTGTTCGACGACGTCACCTTCGGATACGGGGGCGGACGCACGATCCTGCCGGAGTTCGCCCTCGACATCCCCGCGGGCCAGACGGTCGCGCTCGTCGGCACGACGGGCGCGGGCAAGTCGACCCTGGCGAAGCTCGTCTCGCGCTTCTACGACCCCACGGAGGGGCGCGTGACGCTCGACGACGTCGACCTCCGCCACCTGGCGGGGGAGGACCTGCGGCGCGCGATCGTCATGGTGACGCAGGAGGCGTACCTGTTCAGCGGCACGGTCGCCGACAACATCGCCCTGGGGCGGCCGGACGCGTCGCTCGACGAGATCGTCGCCGCGGCGAAGGCGGTCGGCGCGCACGCGTTCATCGAGCAGCTCCCCGACGGCTACGAGACCGACGTGAACAAGCGCGGCGGTCGCGTGTCGGCGGGCCAGCGACAGCTCGTGTCGTTCGCCCGCGCCTTCCTCGCCGACCCGGCGGTGCTGATCCTCGACGAGGCGACGGCCTCGCTCGACATCCCGTCCGAGAAGATGATCCAGGAGGCGCTGCAGACGCTTCTCGCCGACCGCACGGCGATCATCATCGCCCACCGCCTGTCGACCGTCGAGATCGCCGACAGGGTGCTCGTGATGGAGCACGGCCGGGTCATCGAGGACGACTCGCCCGCCGCGCTCATCGCCGGCACGGGCAAGTTCGCCCAGCTGCACGCCGCCTGGCGCGAGTCGCTCGTCTGAGCCGAGACGACGAGTGGGCCCGGGATCCGCGGATCCCGGGCCCACTCGTCACAGAGCGAAGGGAGCGACGAGGCTTCGGTAGGGGAGGGGGTTCCGAAGCCCCGCCGCTCGATCGCTGCCGGATCAGAGAGAGATCTCGGCAACCACCTCACCGTACTCGTTCTCATCGACGGGACGGAAACCGACACGGCGGAAGAAGGCCTCCGGGCCGCCCTCGCCGGGCTCGTAGACGACCGACAGGTGGTCGAAGCCGCGACGGCGGCCCTCCTCCATGACGGCCTCGACCGCGAAGCGCCCCGCGCCGCGCCCCTGGGCGTCGGCGTCGACGTTCACCCTCCACACCGCCGCGCGCAGGTAGTCGGTGGGGTCGTCGGGGTCGAAGTGGGCGCGGATGAACGCGACGACCTCCTCGCCGTCCATCACGACGCGCTGCCACGTGGTCTGCGGATCGGCGACGACCATCGCGACGGCGTACGTCGTCGGGGAGACGAACTCCTCCTGGCCCGGTTTCAGCGTGAGGCTGTTGGCAGCCACGATCGTGCGGGCGGAGAGCTCTTCCACGTGGAGGTCGGTCATACGCCCAGATTAGGGCACCGATGCCCCGGACGGAATACTTCCGGCCCGGGGCATCGAGGGGATCGCGTCAGGCGCGCACCGAGACGGGGGAGCCGACCTGCAGGAAGTAGTAGACGAACTCCGCGGCGCCCTCGGTGAGGTTGACGCATCCGTGGCTCATGCGGGCGCCCGGGCCGAAGTTGCCGTGCCAGTAGGTGCCGTGGAAGCCCTGATCGCCGTTGAAGTAGGTGATCCAGGGCACGTTCGCCGTGCAGTACCCGAAGTCCCTGCCGCCGCGCTCGGGGTCGTACTCGCCGTTCTCGTCGCACGAGCCCATGTTCTGGGTCGTGAGCTGCCCGTAGACGGTGTACTCGCCGGGCACCGTGTCGTACCCGGGCTTGCCGATCGCCATCGGGAAGCTCTCGACGAGCTTCTCCTCGCCCCCGTCGACCGACTCGTAGAAGTACGAGTGCCCGCCGGAGAGGTCGACGACGGCCCGGCGGAAGCGCTCGGTCATCTCGTGCTCCACGACCTCGCCCTCGAGCGCGATCTCGGGGGCGTCTCCCGCGCGGATCGCCTCGGCGATCTGGGCGCCTACGCCGTCGACCGAGGCGACGCGGTAGCCGTCCTGCCCCTCGGTGACGGTCTTCAGCACGTTGCCTCCGCCGTCGACGATGACCTCGCCGTCCACGACCTCCTGGCCGATCTGCTCGGGAAGCCCGTCGGCGAACTCCTGCACCTTCTGCTCGTCGACCTCGACGGACATCTCGCCGTCGTCGCCCACGGCGGGGGTGATCCACGAGGCCACGGTCGCCGCATCGGGGTGGGCGACCTCCTTCTCGTCGAGGGCGAAGGAGACGCCCTGCACCGTCGCGTCGAGGCGCGAGGCCGCTTCCTCGGCATCCTCCGTCGTGAACACGGCGCGGCGCTCGACGAGCGGGACCTCGACCGTGATCGAGGAGGATCCGGCGGCCAGCAGCGTCTCGCCCGAGGCGAGGGCCTGGGATGTCGGTCCCTCCGCGAGCGCCTCCTGGATGCGCGCCGCGAGCTCCGTCGTGTCGACGCCCGTGCCCACCTCGTCGGGGACGACCTCGTACGCGCCGTCGGAGAACTCGATCTGCGCGTTGACCGGCTCGGTGATCGACTCGGATCCGAGTTCGGCGAGCGCGGCGGCGGCGCTGCCCTCGTCGACGCTCAGCTCGGCGTCCAGCGGCGCGGGGTTCCAGGCGCCGATGTTCCAGAGCGGATGGGCGTCGAACGCGGCCTCCGCCGCGGCCTTCGCGTCGAGCTCGAGGCCGAGGTCGTCGCCCGTGAGGGTCGCCGAGGCGCCGTCGAGGGTCAGCGTGATCTCGGCGTCGCGGAGGTGCTGCGCGATGTCGGTGGTCGCGACGCCGGGCGTGCGCAGGCCCACGGACGCGCCGAGCACCGTCACGCCGGGGGCGATGAGGATGAGCGACGCGGCGATGCCGCCGGCGACCACCAGGCCCGAGGGGATGCCGATGCCCAGCCACAGCCCCTTGCGGGAGCGGCGCGGCTTCTTCTGCCCCTCCGCCTCGTCGGCGGGCGCCCCATCGGCCGGCGCCTGAGCGTCGAGCGCGGTCGTCTCCGTCTCTTCGGACGGCGTCGCGAGATCGGTCATCGTGTGTCTACCCCCGGGAAGGCGCGCGGAACCGCACCAGCTGTTCGTCTCATGCTAAGGCGCGCGGATCCTCGCACCGCCGTGCCCGGATCACGAACAGTTCACGATCCCCTGGGGATCTGTCAGGATCGGGGGAGAACACCTGCACTCCCTGAGAGGACCACATGGCTGAGATCGTCATCGTTCCGGACCGTGCCGCGGCAGGCGCGCTCGTCGCCGAGCAGATCGCGAAGCTGGTGACCGAACGTCCCGACGCCGTCCTCGGCCTCGCGACGGGATCGACGCCGCTGCCGGTCTACGAGGCGCTGCGCGAGCGCCTCGCCGACGTCGACGTCTCGCGGGTGCGGGGCTTCGCGCTCGACGAGTACGTCGGCATCGACCCCGCCCACCCCGAGTCGTACGCGTCGGTGATCCGCCGCGAGGTCGTCGAGCCCCTCGGCCTCTCGCCCGAGCTGATCCGCACGCCCCCCGCCCACGACGAGGACCTCGCAGGCGCCGGCGCGCGCTACGAGGCCGAGATCGCGGCGGCGGGCGGCATCGACCTGCAGATCCTCGGCATCGGCACCGACGGGCACATCGGCTTCAACGAGCCGGGCTCGTCGTTCGCCTCGCGCACCCGCATCAAGACGCTGACCGAGCAGACCCGCGAGGACAACGCGCGGTTCTTCGACTCGATCGACGACGTCCCCCGCCACTGCCTCACGCAGGGACTCGGGACGATCCACGACGCCCGTCACCTCGTGCTCCTCGCGTTCGGCGAGGGCAAGGCCGAGGCGCTCGCGGGGGCCGTGGAGGGGCCGGTCACGGCCTCGCTGCCCGGATCCGCGATCCAGCTGCACCCGCACGTGACGGTCGTCGTCGACGAGGCGGCGGCCTCCCAGCTGCGGTTCGCCGACTACTACCGGCACGCGTACGCCAACAAGCCGGAGTGGCAGACCATCTGATCTGCGGCGCGCGATGCGCGTGAGGGGCGGGCGCGGCGAGCGCCCCCCCCTCACGCGCATCCGGGGTCAGCGCAGGTCGCGGCGCAGCACGAGCACGCCGATGAGCACGCAGAACGCGCCGACCGCGACGCCCGCCCACGGCAGGTCGAGAGCCCAGAGGGCGAGCGTCGCGCTGACGAAGATCAGCAGCTCGACGATCGTGCGCACCCCGAGCGGCACGGCGACGACGGCGCGCGGCGAGACGAACAGCGCCCACAGGAGGATCGCGGCGACCGGCGCGCCGATCCCCGCGACGACGCTCCAGGGCATCGGCCACGCGAGGAATCCCCAGAGCGCGAGCGAGGCGAACGCGACCAGCTCGCTGGCGAGGCGCAGGACGTCGAGGACGGTCACGCGCGGGCGCGAGACGGCGGAGGAGTCGGGCATGGCGTCCAGTCTACGAAGGGCGCGTCTGAAGAACCCGCCCGGCGAGGAGGCTGCGGGTGCGCGCCTGACCGTGCGCTCCGCGCTCCTCGTGAATAGGCTGGGAGCGGGGGAATGTGACGTCGCGCGCCGCCCGGGCGCGCACCTCGCTCCCGTGAGAAGGAGACAACTGTGAGTGGATTCCTCACCGCCGTCGGAGGGGTGGGCATCGTCATCGGGCTGATCATCCTGCTCGTCGTCGCGGCGATCATCGCCCTGATCGTCGTGCTGCTCATGCGCGCCTGGTACAAGGTCGCCCGCGCCGACGAGGCCCTGGTCATCGTCGGGCGCAAGCAGAAGAAGGGCTCGGGAGACCAGGCGAACGTCACCGTCATCCGCGGCGGCGGCGCGATCGTCAACCCCATCACCCAGCGGGCCGAGACCCTGTCGCTGCGCGCGCGCCAGATCATGGTGCAGCCGACTGCCCAGTCCATCCAGGGCGTCACGGTCGACGTGACGGGCGTCGCGCTCGTCAAGGTCGGATCGGACCCCGAGTCGATCGCGCGGGCCGCCGAGCGCTTCGTGTCGCAGGACAAGGCCATCGAGGTCTTCACGACCGAGCAGCTGGAGGGCGCGCTGCGCGGCGTCGTCGCGACCCTCTCCGTCGAGCAGCTCATGCGCGACCGGCAGGAGCTCTCCGATCAGATCGCGACGCTCATCAAGAGCGACCTGGAGGAGCAGGGCCTCGTGCTCGACAGCTTCCAGATCCAGGGCATCACCGACGAGAACGGCTACATCGACGCCCTCGGCGCCGAGGAGGTCTCGAAGGTGAAGCGCCAGGCCGAGATCGCGCGCATCGACGCGGAGCGGCAGATCAAGGCGCGCGAGATCTCGACGAGCGAGGAGACGCTCATCGAGCAGACGCAGTACGACAAGAACCAGGCGGCCGCCGCGGCCGACGTGGGCGAGGCGCGCGCAGAGGCCGAGCAGGCCGAGGCGCTCGCCCGCGCGCGCGCCGAGCAGGGCGTCCTCATGCAGCAGGCGGAGAACCGTCAGGCGCAGCTGGACGCCGACGTCAAGCGCGTGGCGGACGCCGCGCAGTACGAGGAGCAGAAGAAGGCCGACGCCCGGGCCTACGGCCAGGTGAAGGACGCCGAGGCGCGCGCCGACGTGCAGCGCCGCGAGGCCGACATCAGCCAGTACGAGCAGCAGAAGCGCGCCGACGCGGAGGCCTACGCGCAGGTCAGGCGCGCCGAGGCCGACGCGCAGATGGCGGAGCGCGAGGCCGAGGCGACGCGTCTGAAGGCGCAGGCCGACGCCGACGCCGCCCGCGCCAAGGCCGAGGCCGAGGCCGACGCGATCCGCCTCGCCGGCGAGGCGAAGGCCGCGGCGATCGAGGCCGAGGCCGAGGCCCTCAAGAAGAACCAGGAGGCGGTGCTCGCGCAGCGCTCGCTCGACGTGCTCGTGCCGATGATGACCGAGTTCGCGAAGGGCTACGCGAACATCGGCAACGTCACGGTGCTGTCGGGCTCCGGCTCCGCCGAGGGCGGCGCCACGAGCCACATGGCGGGCGAGGCCGCGATGGGCATGCGCGCCATGTTCGACACCGTGCGCGAGACGACGGGCGTCGACCTCAGCGCGGTGCTGCAGGGCAGCGCGATCGGCCGCGGCATCGCGAACGGGCAGGCCGACGCCTCCCGCGCGCCGCAGCGCCCGGCCGAGCCCTCGGGGGACGCCCCCGCGGAGTGAGGCGACGCGCGTGACGGCGGGCCCGGCTTCGGCCGGGCCCGCCGTCACGCGTCGTCGGGCCTCCGCCCCTGCTCGCCGAGACCCGCCACGTGGAAGAGGAACCCGGCGACGGCGCACGCGGTGCCTGCGCCGATGAGGGCGCCGCCGAGCGTGTCGGTGAGCCAGTGCGCGCCGAGCAGGGTGCGCGACAGCGCCATCGCGAGCGTCCAGAGCGCGCCGACGACGTACGCCCACGCCCGGGGCGCGAGGATCACGAGCACCGCCGCGATCGTCGCGGCGTGCGCCGTGTGCCCGGAGGGGAACGAGCCGAAGTCCGAGGTCACGAGCATGTCCTCCGGGCGCGGCCGGGCGATGAGGTGCTTGACGCCCTGCACGGCGAGCGCGCTCGCGGCCATCGCCGCGACGGCGAAGACCGCCGCGCGACCCCGCCAGAAGAGCGCGACGACCAGGGCGAAGACCAGCGGCACGACCCAGGTGCCGATCCAGCCGCCGCCCGCGCGGTCCAGGACGTGCGCGACGTCGACCAGAGGGGCCGCCGCGCGGGCGTCTCCCATCAGCCGGTTCCACGCCGTGTCGAGCGGCGGCTCCTCCCCGCCGATCGCGACAGCGAGGCCGAGGAGGGCGCCGAGGCCGATCAGGAGCGCGCCCAGGGCGAGGAGGAAGCGCGGCCCCCGGATCCCCTCGGGCGGTGCGGCAGGCGGCATCAGCCCGCGGCCGGTCGCCGCGACGCGAGAGCCGCCCGGCGACGTCGTCCGATGACGATGAGCAGCACGATCCCGCCCACGAGGGCGAGCACGCCGGCGAGCATCGTCCAGGCGCCCATCGCGTAGACGGGGTCGGCGAACTCGGAGAAGCCGTCGACGTCTCCGCCTCCGCCGAGGAGGAAGAGGAACGTCGGCGCGATCCAGATGACGAAGCCGACGATCGCGACGACGCCTCCGAGCACGGTGAGGAGGACGCCGGGGACGAGAGACGGACCCGGGCGGGGCGTCCGCGGAGCGGGGGCGTGCGGGAGATGCTGCCCGTATGCGGGCGGAGGCGTCGGCGCGGGCTGGCCGGGGGAGGCCGCCTGCGGGTGGGGGACCGGCGGCGCCGGAGACGCGGAGGGCGGCTGCGGGGTGGCGTACGGCTGCTGCGGCGCGTACGGCTGCTGCGGCGTCGGCACGGGAGCCGGGGACGCAGACGGCGGCTGCGGGGGCCCAGGGAAGGGGGCCTGCGGGGCCTGCGGCGGCGCGGCAGGAGGCTGCCCGGAGGGATCCGATGCGCTCGGCACCTGGTCGTTCATCGTGGTCCTCTCGTCGCGTGAGATCGTCGTTCCCGCGAGCCTACGGGGGACCGCCGCGGAGGAGGGGGCCCGCCGACCGGCGAGCCCCCTCCTCCGCGCATCCGCTCAGAGCACCTTCGAGAGGAAGTCCTTCGTGCGCGGCTCCGACGGGCTGTCGAAGATCTGCGACGGCGGCCCCTGCTCGACGACCTTCCCGTCGGCCATGAACACGACGCGGTCGGCGACCTCCCGGGCGAAGCCCATCTCGTGGGTGACGAGCACCATCGTCATCCCCGAGGCGGCGAGGTCGCGGATCACCTGCAGCACCTCGCCGACCATCTCGGGGTCGAGGGCGCTCGTCGCCTCGTCGAACAGCATGATCTCGGGGCTCATCGCGAGAGCGCGCGCGATCGCGACGCGCTGCTTCTGACCTCCCGAGAGCGAGGCCGGCCGCGCGTCGGCCTTGTCGCCGAGCCCGACGCGCTCGAGCAGCTCGACGGCGCGGGCGCGGGCCTCGCCGCGGCCGAGCTTGCGCAGCTCCGTCGGGGCGAGCGCCACGTTCTCCAGCGCGGTCATGTGCGGGAACAGGTTGAAGTGCTGGAACACCATGCCGACGCGCTGCCGCACGGCGTCGAGCTCCTTGCCCTTGGCGGTGGCGATGTTCTCGCCGACGATGAGCACCTCGCCGCTCGTGACGGCCTCGAGCCGGTTGAGGCAGCGCAGCAGCGTCGACTTGCCGGAGCCCGACGGGCCGATCACCGCGACGACCTCGCCGTTGGCCACCGACAGGTCGATGCCCGTCAGCACGTGGTTCTTCCCGAACGACTTGTGCAGGTCGCGCACCTCGATGGGGTTGCCGTCGACGGTGGAGACCGGACGCGTGAAGGCGGGTTCGTTGTTCGTCATGGTCATCCCCTACTTGTTGAACTTCCGGTCGAACCAGTTGGACAGCAGCGTCAGCAGCCAGATCACGATGAAGTACATGACGCCGACGACGATCCAGATCTCGAAGGAGCGGAAGGTCGAGGCGATGACGATCCGGCCCTGGTAGGTGAGCTCGGCGAAGCCGAGCACCGACAGCAGCGAGGTGTCCTTCAGCGTGATGATGAACTGGTTGATGAGGTTGGGCGTCATGATCTTGAACGCCTGCGGCATCACGACGCGGCGCATCGACGAGCCCCAGCCGAGGCCGAGCGAGCGAGACGCCTCCATCTGCCCGGGATCCACAGACTGCACGCCGCCGCGCACGACCTCGGTGATGTACGCACCCGCGTTGAGCGAGAGCGTGATGACGCCGGCGGTGAGCGCGTCGAGCGGCCGTCCTGTGACGGCCGGCACGCCGAAGTAGAAGAAGAACGCCTGCACCAGCACGGGTGTGCCGCGGAAGATGTTCACGTAGGCGCCGGCCAGCAGCCGCAGGAAGAAGTTGCCCGAGAGCTTGAGGATGCCGAAGATGATGCCGAGCACCATCGCGAACACGATCGACAGCGCCGTCGCGAGGAGCGTCAGCCCGAGACCCTGCATGAGGGAGGGCATCGAGGCGCCGATCAGGTCGAAGAACGAGGCGGGACCGGCCTCCTCGTCGTCGATCGCGAGGTAGCGGTCGACGATCATCTGGTAGACGCCCGTGTCCTTCGCGTTCTGCAGGCCCTCGTTGAACATCTCGAGGAGCTCGGGGTTCTGCCCCTTGAGGACGGCGAAGCCGTAGTCGGCGCCGGGCTCGGGGTCCGTGACGATCTTCAACGGGACGGAGCCGGAGGCGATGCCGTACTGCAGCACGGGGGCGTCCTCGAAGGTGGCGACCGAGTTGCCGGCGGCGACGTCGTTGTACATGTCGGCCGAATCCTGGAACGAGTTGACCTCGAAGCCGATCTCGTCGGCGAGCTCGTTCGCGAAGTCGGATCCCGTCGTGCCGTTCTTCACCGCGACGTTCTCGCCCGCGAGGTCCTCGTACGAGGTGATGTCGCTGTCCTCGGCCACCGCCATCTGGGTGCCCGACTCGTAGTACGGATCCGAGAAGTCGAACGTCTTCTCGCGCTCGTCCGTGATCCCCATGCCCGCGATGACGCCGTCGGCCTGGCCCGCCTCGAGAGCGGCGAGGGCGCCGTCGAACCCGAGCGTGTTGATCTCGACCTCGAAGCCCTGGTTCGCGGCGATGGCGCGCAGCAGGTCCATGTCGATGCCGACGTTCTCGCCGCCCTCCTGGAAGATGAACGGCGCGAAGGTCGTGTCGGTCGCGATCGCGAACGTGCCGTTCTCGACGGGCGTGTCGATCGCGAAGTCCGGGTGCTCCGGCAGCTCGCCGGGCTCGCCGGGGTCGAGCGTCTCGTTGCCGAGGGCCGCCCGGCCGCCGCCGATCGTCTTCGCGTCGGGCGCGTCCTCCCCGAGGTAGTCGTCGAGGATCGCCTGGTAGTCGCCGCTGGCGATCACGTTCTTGAGGCCCTCGTTGAACGCCTCGCGCAGCGCCTCGTTCTCCCCCTTCTTGACGCCCATGCCGTAGCTCGACGCCTTCTCCTGGTCGGTGACCGTCTTGAGGTCGACGTTCCCCGTCGCGATGCCGTAGGCGAGGATCGGGTAGTCGTCGAAGGTCGCGACCGAGTTGCCGGCGGAGACGTCGCTGTAGGCGTCGGCGGCGTCCTGGAAGCCCGTGACGTCGAAGCCGATCTCCTCGCCCAGCTCCTCGGCGAAGGCGTATCCCTCCGTGCCGGTCTTCGCCGACACCGTCTCGCCCGCCAGGTCGTCGTAGCTCGCGATCGAGTCGTCGTCCTTCCCGACCGCCATCTGGATGCCCGAGTCGAAGTACGGGTTGGAGAAGTCGAAGATCTCCTCGCGCTCCGCGGTGATCGACATGCCGGCCATCACGGCGTCGGCCTGGCCGGCCTGCACCGCGGCGAGGGCGCCGTCGAACCCGAGCACGTCGATCTGCACGTCGAAGCCCTGGTCCTCGGCGATCGCGTGGATGAGGTCGATGTCGATGCCGCGCAGCTCGCCGTCGCGCTGGAACTCGAACGGCGCCCACGTGGTGTCGGTCGCGATCGTGAAGGTCTCGCCCTCCACGCCGTTCTCGGCGTCGGCATCGGCGATGGCCTGCGCGGCGCCGACCGCCCCGCCGACCGTGAACAGCAGGATGAGCATCGCGGTCAGGCTGGCGAGCGCCGACGTGCGGTTGTCGCGCCACCACTCCGCGGTTCGTCTGATGGGGTTCATGGGATCCTCTTCGCCGTCTCCGGCATTCTTGTGAATTCGCTGTACAGACACGCATTCAAGCACGGAGGGCGCCGCTCGTGGGGAGCGCGGACGCGCGGCGGGCGAAGAAGGCCCCGCAGAGGAAAAGCCCCTCACCCGGATGGAGAAACCCAGGTGAGGGGCTTTTTCTGCGGAGGATGGGGGATTTGAACCCCCGAGGGCGTGAACCCAACACGCGTTCCAAGCGTGCGCCATAGGCCGCTAGGCGAATCCTCCTCAGCCCGTGAGGGCCGACGACCATCCTACCCCGAGCGCGGCGGCCCTCCCAAACGCGCGCGTGTCCAGAGGGAGCGGGGGAGAGCCGCGCGGGCCAGCCGGCGCCCCGGCGCGGCGGGCCGGAGCGACCGGGAGATGCGCCTCAGCGGCGCGTCCAGGCCCGTCTCCGTCGTCTCCCCGCGCGCGAACGCCGCGCGCTCCACGGCGCCGACGACGGCCTCGGTCGCCTGCGGGTCGCCGCCCGCCGCCGTGATCCTGCCTCCCACGGCGCGGGGCGAGTCGGCCGCCGTCACGGGAAGGCGGGCGTCCTGCGCGATCGCGCGCAGCTCGCGCCACGCCGCCCCCGCGTCGCCTGCGCGCGCGGCGCGGCGGCGCGCCGCCCCGATCACCGCCCGCACGATCGCCGGCGCGGCCAGCAGGGCGAGCGCGCCGAGCGCGACGCCGACGGCGCGCAGGGCCGCCAGCGGATCGCCGGAGGCATCCGGCCCGCCCGGCGCGCCCGCGTCGGGATCCTGGTCGGGCCGCTCGGCGGGATCGGGGACCTCCGACTCCTCCGGCTCGGCCGTCGGCGACGGATCCGTCGTCTCCTCCGGCTCGGGAGCCGGGCGCTCGGTGTCGTCGGGGGCGGCGCCCCGCGCGGGCGCGAGGCCGGGCGTCGGCTCGAAGGCGACCCAGCCGAGATCGCCGAGGAACGCCTCGGGCCAGGCGTGCAGCCGGCCGCTGTCGACCGCGTACTCGCGGAGACCGCCGACGGAGCGGCCCGTCGCCTCCCCCGGGAGGTAGCCGACGACGATCCGCGTGGGCACCCCGAGCGCGCGGGACACGAGCGAGAACGTCGCCGCGAAGTGCACGCAGTAGCCCTCGCGCACCTCGAGGAAGCGCTCGAGCGCGTCGAACCCGCTGCCGTCGAAGCCCTCCTCGACCGGGGCGGTCAGCGAGTAGGAGAACTCGCCGGAGCGCAGCCAGTCCTGCAGCGTCACGAGGGAGTCGTAGGGGCGCGAGGCGTCGAGGCCGAGGTCGCGCGGCACCGCCTCGAGCGCGGGAGGGAGGGGCGCGTCGATGCGCCGCGCCTCGGCGGCCAGCTCGCCGAGCAGGCGGGCGTCCCGCGGCGGATCGGCCGCGATCGCGCGCGCCTCGGCGGCGGACGGCTCCGCCGAGCGGAAGGACACCTCGTACTGCTCGCCGAGCGACGAGGGGCCGCCGGCCGTCACCGTCGCGGCGCGGGGGTCGGCCACCCACCCTGGGCGCATGCCGGACTGGGCGACCGGGTGGGCGGGCAGCGGCAGGCGCGGATCGTCGAGCCCGACGACGTCGACGACCGCGGTCTCCTCGCGCACGGTCCCGTCGGGGAGCCGGATCGGCGGGAGCGTCTCGGCGGGCCCGTCGCTCGCGGGCTCGTCGGGGACCCACGCCTCGCCGTCGAAGGTCGTGACGGTGGCGACGCGCAGGTAGGGGGCGCGCGCCGCGTCGGTGCGCACCCGCAGGACCTCGGTCCCCGAGGCGTCGCGGAGGTCGTCGCCCAGATCGAGCGCGGCGTCGATGCGCGTCGAGCGAGGGCCGGATCCGTCGAACGCGAGGGGGCGGAGGGCGACCTCGGGCGCGACGGCGAGGCCCGCGACGATGGCGCAGACCGCGAGGGCCGCCCCGACGCCGAGCGCGCCCCTGCCGCGCCGCGCGCGGGGGACGCGGACGCGAGACGAGACCAGCAGCAGCGCGAGGAGCAGGGGGACGTGGACGAGCGCGAGGGCGAGATCGTCGCCCTGGGGCACGGCGATCTGTGGGAGCGCGAAGACGGCGAGCAGCAGCGCCGCCGCGGCGAGCGGGGCGCGCAGGGCGGCGACGAGGAGGTCCGCGAGGAGCGCGAGCGCGCCGACCGCGACGATGAGGAGGAACGCGAGGGCGGGGCTCGGGTCGACCGGGATGACGCCCGTGACGATCTCGTGCGCGCTCTGCGCCACGATCTCGTGCACCCGCCCCGGCGTGGCCCGGCCGATCGATCCGGGGAGGGCGACGAGACCGCCCGCGATCCACACCGCGAGCTGCGCGAGGACGGCGACCGCTCCCGGCAGCCGGGTCATCCGCACGACGAGCCCTGCGCCGATCACGGCGACGGCGAGCGTCGCGGCCGCCGGGATCCAGGAGGAGCCGAACGGCCGGATGAGCGGCAGCAGCGAGGAGGCGACGGCCGCCAGGGTCATCGCGGCGAGGGCGGCGCGCTCGCCGCGGCTCGGGCGCCGGCGAGCGCCGGTCACGGGCGCCTCCCGCCGCGGACGGCGCGCCAGGCCGCCGCGACGTCGTCCCGCAGCTCGGCGACGCGCCACCCGCGCGCCGCGGCCCGCTCGAGGTCGTCGTCCGACGCGGATGACAGGAGGATCCGCGCGCCCCGTCCGCGCGCGGGAGGGGGTGCGCCCGTCGTGCGCACGTCGACGACGACGTCGGCCTCGGGAGACGCCGCGGACGCCGCGAGCGCGCGGGGCTCGACGAGCGCGAGCGCATCGAGCAGGCCGGCCCCGCGCGGGTCGGCCTCGTCGACGCGTCCGATCGGCTGGAGCGCCTGGTCGACGACCTCGACGGAGAACCCCCGGGATCCGAGGTGGACGGCGACGGACGCGACCGCCGAGACGGCGACGTCCATCGGGTCGGGGGAGGGGGAGAGCAGGGAAGCGGCGTCGGGGGCGGACGTCGGAGCGGGGGTCAGGTCGAGGACGACGACCGCGCTGCGCGCCCCGTCGCTCTCCTCGTCGCGCACCATGAGCGCGCCGTGCCTCGCGGAGGCGCGCCAGTGCACGCGACGCATCGTGTCGCCGGGGGCGTACGGGCGGGGGATGAGGTCGTCCGCGCCCTGTCCGCGCCGCGCGGGGCGGGGATCCGGGCTCTCCCCTCCCGCCTCGACGGCCGAGACGTCGTCGAGGTCGATGACGGCGGGCGTGGCGACGAGCTCGGCGATGCCGCCCGCGCGGATGCGCGCCCGCGCGAGCCCCAGCGGATCCTCGACGAGGAGCCGGAGGGGGCCGATCCGGTGCCGTCCGCGGGCGCGCGGCACGACGCGGGCGTCGAGCGCGAGCCGGCCCTCCTCGCTCTCGAGCCTGGCCTCGGCGAGGTCGACGCCGGGCGGAGTCTCCTCGACCGCGTCGCGCACGTCGACGGCCGCGAGGGGGCGCAGCGTCGTGCGGATGCGCGCCGCGGATCCGACGGGGACCCGGTCGCGGGCCAGCGCGCGCCTCGCTTCGCGGGGCCGGGGCGCGAGGAGGACGACGAGCGCGGAGAGCAGGAGGAGCGCGGCGGCGGACAGGCCCGCGAAGACGAGCTCGATGCGACCGGCGAGCCCGCCCGCCGCGAGAGCCGCTCCGGCGAGGACGGCGAGGGCGACGCCCCGGCGGGTGGGGCGCGGGATCGCCGCGGCGCGGCCGGGGCGCTCGCGCATCGTCACGGGGAGGTCGGCAGCGGAGCCACGGACGCGAGGACCTCGTCGACGATGCGCGCGGCCGCCTCGTCGTCGCGCGCCAGCGCCGTGCGGGTGGGCACGAGCCGATGCGCGAGCACGGCGCCCGCGAGGCCGGAGACGTCGTCGGGCAGGACGAAGTCGCGGCCCTTCAGGGCCGCGTGCGCCTTGGCCGCGCGCACGAGCTGCAGGGTGGCGCGCGGGCTCGCCCCGAGCCGGAGGTCGGGGTGCGCGCGGGTGGCCTGGGAGACGGAGACGGCGTAGCGCTCGACGACGGGGGCGACGTGCACGCGCCGCGCGAAGGCGATCAGCCGCGCGATCTCGTCGAGGGAGACGACGGGGCGGATGGCCGACAGGGGGTTCTCGGCGTCTCGCTGGCGCAGCATGAGCGCCTCGGCCTCGGCATCCGGATACCCCATCGACAGGCGCATCATGAAGCGGTCGAGCTGCGCCTCGGGGAGGGCGTAGGTGCCGTCCATCTCGAGCGGGTTCTGGGTCGCGACGACGAGGAACGGGGACGGCAGCGGGTGCGTGCGGCCGTCGACGGTGACCTGCCGCTCCTCCATCGCCTCGAGCAGTGCCGACTGCGTCTTCGGCGACGAGCGGTTGATCTCGTCGGCGATCACGATGTTCGCGAAGACGGCGCCGCGGGAGAACTCGAACGCGTGCGAGGCGGGGGAGAAGATCGACACGCCCGTGACGTCGCCCGGCAGCAGGTCGGGGGTGAACTGGATGCGGCGCACGTCGGCGTCGACCGCCGCCGCGAGGGCGCGGGCGAGCATGGTCTTGCCGACGCCAGGCACGTCCTCCACGAGCAGATGGCCCTCCGCGAGCAGGGTGACGAGGGCGGCGCGCAGCGCGTGCTCCTTGCCGTCGATCACGCCCCGCATGGCCTCGAGGACGCGATCGGTCGTCTCGCGGAACTCGTGCGCCGTCATCGCCGACGGCGGGGGAAAAGAGTCGAGCATGAGGCTCCTGCGTTCGCGGGGACGGGCGACGGCGCCAGCCTATCGCCGGGGCCGACACGCGAGGCGCGCGCCCGGGCCGCCTCGGTTGGCCTCGCGCCCGGCGCGGCTGTTAGGCTGATGACGGCTCTCCGCGTGACGGCATCCAGGCCAACTCCCCCAGGACGGAAACGTAGCAAGGGTAACCGGGCTCTGTCGGGTGCGCGGAGAGTCTTCTTCGTCCTCCGGCCGGTCAGGCGCTCCGCGCCCGGTGCCGGCGCACCGCCGCCCGGTTCGCGCACCGGGTCGAGCAGAAGCGCTGCCGGCCGTTCCGCGTGACGTCGACGACGACCCGCGTGCAGGGATCCGCGGCGCAGCGCGCGAGCCGGTGCATGCCGCGCGTCGCGAGATGCAGCGCCGTGCCCACGCTGATGACCGCCGCCAGGGCGTCGGACATCGTGCGGTCCTCGTCGCGGTAGTGCAGGTGCCACCCCTCGTCGTCGTGATCGGTCAGGCGCGGGTAGGCCGCGACCGCCGCCATCTGCGCGTTGAGCCGCCGGGCGCGCTCGGCGGGCGAGGGGGCGTCGACGACCTCGAGCCAGTCGTCGATCACCCCGCGGGTGCGCGCGTGGTCGTCCGGGGCGGCCGGCCAGCGCAGCGTCATCCCGAAATCCCGTGTGCGCGCGAAGACCCCCGCGCGGTCCGCGGGCCAGTCGTTCGCGAGCGAGGCCGCGAGGAGCGCCGCGTACTCACCGTAAGGGTTGAGATGCATACGGGCATTACATCACGCTGGGAGCATGACGCGCACCGCCCTTCATCCCGCTCCCCGCGCGGAGCTCCACGAGCACGCCTGGGAGACCGAGTCGACCCATCTCACCTCGGGCGGGCGGATCCGCTACGTCCGCTGCGCGATCTGCGGATCCCGCCGCGTCGACGCGCAGCCCCTCGGGGCACTCGCGCCCTCCGCCGCGAGCCGCACCGTCGGGTGATGGGCGGCGCCACCGTCATGTCCGATTCCCGCCGGAGCGCGGGCCGCCCGCGTGCCAGAGTGGAGGCATGACGACGCGGATGGGATTCGACGAGTGCTATCGCGCCGTCAGCGCCCGCGACCGCCGATTCGACGGACAGTTCGTCACCGCCGTGCGCACGACGGGCATCTACTGCCGCCCCAGCTGCCCCGCGCGGACGCCGCTGCCGGCCAACGTCTCCTTCTACCCCACCTCCGCCGCCGCGCACGAGGCGGGGTACCGCGCCTGCCGACGCTGTCTGCCGGAGGCCGCGCCGGGATCGCCCGCGTGGGACATCCGAGGAGACGCGGCGGCCAGGGCCCTCCGGCTCATCGCCGACGGCATCGTCGATCGCGAGGGCGTCTCCGGCCTCGCCGCGCGTCTCGGCTACTCGTCTCGCCACCTCGGGCGGCTCCTCGCCGACGAGCTGGGCGCGGGACCCCTCGCGCTCGCCCGCGCGCACCGCGCGCACACCGCCAGGGCGCTCCTCGTCGAGACCGACCTGCCGATGGGCGACGTCGCCTTCGCCGCGGGCTTCGCGAGCGTGCGGCAGTTCAACGACACCGTGCGGCAGGTGTTCGCCCTCTCGCCCACGCGCCTGCGCGCCCTGCGCCCTGGACAGCGCGCCGCTCCGGGCGAGATCTCGCTCTCCCTCCCCGTGCGCGAACCGTTCGACGCGCCGGGGCTCTTCCGGTGGATGGCGTCGCGCGCGGTCGCCGGAGTGGAGGAGGCGGACGACGCCTCCTTCTCCCGCACCCTGCGTCTCGCCCGCGGATCCGCCTGGTTCCGCGTGCGCGCCGACGACGGCGTGCGGCTCACCGCGCACCTGCAGGACCTGCGCGATCTCGGCTCCCTCATCGGGAGGGTCCGGCGCCTGTTCGACCTCGACGCCGACCCGGTCGCGGTCGACGCCGCGCTCTCCGCCCATCCCGAGCTCGCGCCGCTCGTCGCGGCCGCGCCTGGCGCCCGCGTCCCCGGGGCGGCCGACCCCGGCGAGATGCTCGTGCGGGCGATGGTCGGCCAGCAGATCTCCGTCGCCTCGGCGCGCACGCTGCTCGGCCGCCTCGCCGACCGACTGGGCGAGCGCCTCGAGATCGCGGGGGAGGAGAGGACCCTCTTCCCGACGCCCGAGGCGATTGCGGAGCGCGGGCGCGACGCCCTGCGCGGTCCCGCCCGGCGCGTCGACGCGATCGTCGGCGCGGCCGCCGCGCTCGCCGACGGCTCGCTCTCCCTCACGGGCGCGGAGGACGCCGCCGAGCAGCGCGCGGCCCTCCTCGCCCTCCCCGGCGTCGGGCCGTGGACCGCCGACTACGTGCGCATGCGGGTGTCGGGGGATCCCGACGTGCTGCTCACGGGCGACCTCGCGCTTCGCCAGGGAGCGGCGCGCGCCGGCATCCCCGACTCGCCGCGCGCGCTCGCCGCGTGGGGAGAGCGCCTCGCCCCGTGGCGCTCGTACGCCGCCATCCGCCTCTGGGCGAACGCCCGGGCACCGAAGACAGGAGACGCCTGATGGCACTCGTCGACCAGCTCCAGACCCCCGACGGCGCGTTCGCGATCGTCGCCGACGCCGACGGGGCCGTGCTCGCCTCGGGATGGACGGACTGCGTCCCCGCGCTCCTCGAGCGGATCCACCCGTCGCTCCGGCCCGAGGGGCTCAGGGAGGAGCCGCTCGCCGCGTCCGACGCGGTGCGCGCGTTCTACGAGGGAGACCTCGCCGCCGCGATGCGGGTCCCCGTCCGCCAGCGGGGGACCGACCTGCAGGTGCGCGGGTGGCGGGCGCTGCGCGAGATCCCGCCCGGAGAGCCCCTCGCCTACGCGCAGTTCGCCGCGGTCCTCGGGGCGCCGCGCGCCGTGCGGGCGGCCGCAGGCATCTGCGCCCGGAACGCCCCGGCCCTGTTCGTGCCCTGCCACCGCGTGCTCCGCGGCGACGACAGCATGGGCGGGTTCGCGTGGGGCGTCGACGTCAAGCGTGCGCTGCTCGCGCGCGAGAGCGGCGCCTGACGATCCGCTCCGGACCGCGCGGAGGCCTCCCGCGAGCGCCCGCGCGCCGGTAGGTTGAAGCCGTGGCGAGAAGCATCTACATCTCATCCGCCGAGGGGCACTCGGGCAAGTCGACCGTCGCGCTCGGGGTGCTCGACTCGCTGAGCCGCGTCGCGCCGCGGGTGGGGGTCTTCCGCACCATCGCGCGCTCGACCCAGGAGCGCGACTACGTGCTCGAGATGCTGCTCGATCACGACGGCGTCGACCTCGACTACGACGAGTGCGTGGGCACCACCTACGACGCGGTGCGCGCCGACGCCGAGGCCGCGCTCGTCGACATCGTCGACCGCTTCACGCGCGTCTCCTCGCGCTGCGACGCGGTCGTGGTGCTCGGCAGCGACTACACCGACGTCGGCAGCCCTGCCGAGCTCGCGTTCAACGCGCGGATCGCGGCGAACCTCGGCACGCCCGTGCTGCTCGTGCTCGGCGGACGCCGGCGCCAGGGGCAGACCGAGGCGCTCGGCTCGACCGAGGCCCGCACCCCCGAGCAGATGGGGCAGATCGCGTCGCTCGCCGTCGAGGAGCTGCGTCGCGGGAACGCCGAGCTCGCCGCGACGATCGTCAACCGCGCCGACGGCGATCGCGCCGACGAGATCGTCCGCTCCGTCTCCGCGCACACGCCGGACGCTCCGGTGTGGGCGATCCCGGAGGACCGCTTGCTCGTCGCCCCCACGATGGGAGACGTCCTCCGCGCCGTCGACGGCGAGCTCGTGAAGGGCGACGAGGCGCTCCTCGGGCGCGAGGCGCTCGGCGTCACGATCGCGGGCATGTCGATGGCCAACGTCCTGCCCCGCCTCGACGAGGGCGACGTCGTGCTCATCGCGGCCGATCGCGGCGACGCGCTGCTCGCCGCCCTCACGGCGAACAGCTCCGGCACCTTCCCCTCGCTCGCGGGCATCGTGCTGAACGGCCCCTTCGAGATCCCCGAGCCGCTCCAGCGCCTCGTCGACGGCCTCGCCACCTCGATCCCCCTCATCCGCACCGCGGGCGACACCTATCCCACCGCCGTGCGCATCATGAGCACCCGGGGGCGCTTCGCCGCGTCCAACGCGCAGCGGTACAACAGGGCCCTCAGCCTGTTCGAGCAGAACGTCGACATCGACGAGCTCGTGCGGGTGCTCGGCGTCGCCAGCGCGACGGTCGTCACGCCCCTCATGTTCCAGCACCGCCTCATCGAGCGGGCGCGCGCCGACCGCAGGCACATCGTCCTGCCCGAGGGCGACGACGACCGCATCCTCCGCGCGGCGGCCGTGCTCCTCGAGCGCGGCGTCGTGCGCCTGACCGTCCTCGGCGAGCCGTTCGAGGTGCGGGCGCGGGCGATCGAGCTCGGTCTCGACATCGCGGGCGCCGAGGTGCTGAGCCCCTTCGACCCCGTGCACATCGATCGCTTCGCGGTCGAGTACGCCCGCCTGCGCGCGCACAAGGGCATGACCTACGAGAAGGCAGCGGACCTCATGACCGACGTGTCGTACTTCGGCACGATGATGGTCCACCTGGGTCTCGCCGACGGCATGGTGTCCGGGGCCGCGCACACGACCGCGCACACGATCCGCCCCTCGTTCGAGATCATCAAGACCCGGCCCGGCGTCTCCGTCGTCTCGAGCGTCTTCCTCATGGCGCTCGCCGACCGCGTGCTCGTGTACGGCGACTGCGCCGTCATCCCCGACCCCACGAGCGAGCAGCTCGCCGACATCGCCGTGTCGTCGGCCGCGACCGCCAGGCAGTTCGGCATCGAGCCGCGCGTGGCGATGCTCTCGTACTCGACGGGGGAGTCGGGATCGGGCGCCGACGTCGAGAAGGTGCGCGAGGCCACCCGGCTGGCGAGGGAGCGCGCCCCGGAGCTGCCCGTCGAAGGGCCGATCCAGTACGACGCGGCCTCCGACGTCGCCGTCGCCCGCGCGAAGATGCCGGAGTCGCAGGTCGCCGGCCGCGCCACGGTGTTCGTCTTCCCCGACCTCAACACGGGGAACAACACCTACAAGGCCGTGCAGCGGTCGGCAGGCGCCGTCGCGATCGGCCCCGTGCTGCAGGGGCTGAACCGGCCCATCAACGACCTGTCGCGCGGCGCGCTCGTCGACGACATCGTCAACACCGTGGTCATCACGGCGATCCAGGCGCAGCAGTGATCCCCGGCCCCGTCACGGAAGGGAGCGCGACGTGAGCGTCGTCCTCATCGTCAACAGCGGATCCTCCTCGTTCAAGTACCAGCTGCGCGACGCCGAGAGCGAGCGCGTGCTCGCGACCGGCCTCGTGGAGCGCATCGGCGAGGCCGAGGGGCTGGCGCGCCACACCGTGCACGCCGTCGCGGATCCCTCGTCGCCCGCGGTCGCCGCGACCGACGCGACGACCGAGACCGCGCGCCCGATCCCCGACCACACGACGGGCTTCGGCGTCATGCTCGACGCCTTCGCCGCGCACGGGCCCTCGCTCGACGCGCACCCGCCCGTCGCCGTCGGCCACCGCGTCGTGCACGGCGGCGCGCGGTTCTTCGAGGCCACCATGATCGACGACCTCGTCGAGATCAACATCGACGACCTCTCCGCGCTCGCGCCCCTTCACAACCCCGGGGCGGTCGAGGGCATCCGCGCCGCGCGCGCCGCCTTCGCCGACGTGCCGCACGTCGCGGTCTTCGACACCGCCTTCCACCAGACCATGCCTCCCGCGGCATACACGTACGCGCTCGAGCGCGAGACGGCGCGGAAGCACCGCATCCGCCGGTACGGCTTCCACGGCACGAGCCACAAGTTCGTCAGCGAGTCGGCGGCGGGCTTCCTCGGCCGGCCGCTCGCCGAGCTCCGCCAGATCGTCTTCCACCTCGGCAACGGCGCCTCCGTCACCGCGGTCGACGGCGGCCGGTCCGTCGAGACGTCGATGGGCTTCACCCCGCTCGAGGGCCTCGTCATGGGCACCCGCTCCGGCGACATCGACCCCGCGATCCTCGTGCACCTCCAGCGCCGGGCCGACCTGAGCGTCGGCGACGTCGACCGGCTGCTCAACACCCGCAGCGGGCTGCTCGGCCTCGCGGGACGCAGCGACATGCGCGACCTGACGGCGGCCGCCGACGCGGGAGACGACGACGCGGCGCTCGCGCTCGAGGTCTACATCCACCGTCTGCGCGCCTACGCGGGCGCCTACGCGGCGCAGCTCGGCGGCGTCGACGTCATCAGCTTCACGGCGGGCGTCGGCGAGAACGCTCCGCGGATCCGCTCGGGCGCGATGGCGACGCTCGGCTTCCTGGGCGTCGAGATCGATCCGTCGCGCAACGAGAGCGCCCCGCGGGGCGAGATCGCGCGCATCTCGTCCGACGACTCGCGCGTCGAGGTCCTCGTCGTCCCGACGAACGAGGAGCTCGAGATCGCCAGGCAGACGCTCGAGGCGATCCGCTGATCCGCTCGTCGCGAATCCCGCGGATCCGACACACTCCCGACACACGCCGCGGGTACGCTGGCCGCACCACCGTCCCGCCCGCCTCGACCCCCAGGAGCGATCCGTGACGCCCACCCGCGACCTCCTCCGACGCCGCGTCCCCGCCCTCGCCGACGCGGACGCGGTGCTCTTCGACCTCGACGGCGTGCTCACGCCCACCGCCGACGTGCACATGCGCGCCTGGCAGACGATGTTCGACGAGCTGTTCGCTGCCTGGCAGGTGAGCCCCCCGTACGCGGAGCGCGACTACTACGCGCACCTCGACGGCAAGCGCCGCTACGACGGCGTGGCCTCCGTGCTGCGCAGCCGCGACATCGAGGTGCCGTGGGGGGAGCCGGACGACGATCCGTCCGCCGACACCGTCTGCGGGATCGGCAACCGCAAGAACGGCGTCTTCCTGCGCGTGCTGGAGGAGGAGGGCATCGCCCCCTACCCGGGCTCCCTCGCGGTCCTCGACCTGCTGCGCGACGCCGGCATGCCGCTCGCTCTCGTCTCGAGCTCGAAGAACGCCGGTCCGGTGCTCGCGCAGGCGGGGCTCGACGGCCGGTTCTCCGCGTCCGTCGACGGCGTCGTGGCCGAGGCCCGCCGCCTCGCGTCGAAGCCGGCTCCCGACATGTTCCTCGCCGCCGCGGACGAGCTGGGCGTCGCCCCTGGCCGGGCTGTCGTCGTCGAGGACGCGCTCTCCGGCGTCGCCTCGGGCGCGGCCGGCGGCTTCGGCCTCGTCATCGGCGTCGACCGCGGAGCGGGCGAGGCCGCCCTGCGCGCGGCCGGCGCGCACACCGTCATCACCGACCTCGCCGACCTCATGGAGGGACACGAATGATCGATCGCGACCGCTTCCCCGTCGACCCGTGGCGTCTCGTCGAGACCCACTTCAGCGACGACGATCTGGGCGTGACGGAGACGATCTTCGCGGCCGGGAACGGCTACCTCGGACTGCGCGGCAACCTCGAGGAGGGCAGGAACGCGCGCGAGCACGGCACCTTCATCAACGGCTTCCACGAGACGTGGCCCATCCGCCACGCGGAGAACGCCTACGGCTTCGCGGAGGTCGGCCAGACGATCGTCAACGTGCCGGACGCCAAGGTGATGCGCGTCTACGTCGACGACGAGCCGCTCACGATGGACCTGTCGGAGATGGTCGAGTACGAGCGCAGCCTCGACTTCCGCGACGCGAGCCACAGCAGGCGGATCCTGTGGGTCACGCCGTCCGGCAAGCGGGTGCTGCTCGAGTCGCGCCGGGTCGTGTCGTTCGAGGACCGCCACCTCGTCCTGCTGCAGATGACCGTGACGGTGCTCGACGCCGACGCGCCCGTCGTCATCAGCTCGCAGCTCATCAACCGCCAGGACGGCGAGGACGTCTACGGCGGGCGCCCGTCCGCCGCGAAGGCTGCCGCCCAGGAGCCGGCGTTCGATCCGCGGAAGGCCGAGAGCATCGCCGAGCGCGTGCTCGTGCCGCAGGAGCACTGGCAGGCGGGGGAGCGCTCGGTGCTGTCCTATCGCACCGCGTCGAGCGGCATGTCGATCGCCGTGGTCGCCGACCACATCGTCGAGACCGACAACCCGTTCGAGTCGCGGCGGATCATCGAGCCCGACATCGCGAAGAACGTCTTCCGCGTCGACGCGCAGGCCGGGGTGCCCGTCACCGTCACCAAGCTCGTCGCGTACCACACCTCGCGCAGCGTGCCCGCGTCGGAGCTCGTCGACCGCGGCCGCCGCACGGTCGACCGCGCGGCGCGGGCCGGCGTCGACGAGATCATGGGCAGGCAGCGCGCCTGGCTCGACGAGTTCTGGGACCGCTCCGACGTGCGGATCGCGGGGCAGGACAGCCTGCAGCAGGCCACCCGCTGGTGCCTCCTGCAGGTCGCGATGGCGTCGGCGCGCGCCGACGGGTGGGGCGTGCCCGCGAAGGGCATGACGGGATCGGGATACAGCGGGCACTACTTCTGGGACACCGACGTGTACGTGCTCCCGTTCCTCGACTACACCACGCCCTGGTGGGCGCGCAACGCGCTGCGCATGCGCGTGAAGATGCTGCCAGCCGCTCGCCGTCGGGCCGCCCAGATGAGCGAGGCGGGCGCCCTGTTCCCGTGGCGCACGATCAACGGCGAGGAGGCGTCGGCCTACTACGCGGCGGGCACGGCGCAGTACCACATCAACGCCGACGTCGCCTACGCCCTCGTGAAGTACGTGAGGGCGACGGGCGACGTCGACTTCCTCGCGCGCGAGGGCGTGGACGTGCTCGTCGAGACGGCGCGCATGTGGACGACGCTCGGGTTCTGGAGGCAGAACGACGGCGACGACACGTTCCACATCCACGGCGTGACGGGGCCGGACGAGTACACGACGGTCGTCAACGACAACCTCTTCACGAACGTCATGGCGCGGTTCAACCTGCGCGCGGCCGCCTCGGTCGTGCGGGAGCTGGCGGAGCAGCGCCCGGCGGAGTACCGCGCGATGGTGGCGAGGCTCTCTCTCGCGTCGCACGAGCCGGAGGAGTGGGAGCGCGCGGGCGACGCGATGCACATCCCGTACAGCGACCAAGCGGGCATCCACCCGCAGGACGCGCTCTTCCTGCAGCGCGAGGTGTGGGACCTCGAGAACACCCCGGCCTCGCAGCGTCCGCTGCTGCTGCACTTCCACCCGCTCGTCATCTACCGCTTCCAGGTGCTCAAGCAGGCCGATGTCGTGCTCGCCGAGTTCCTCCAGGGCAACCACTTCACGCCCGACGAGAAGCTCGCCGACTTCGAGTACTACGATCCGCTGACGACGGGCGACTCGACGCTGTCCGGCGTCGTGCAGTCGATCATGGCGGCCGAGGTCGGCTATCAGGATCTCGCTCTGCGGTACTTCGAGCACGCGCTGTTCGTCGACCTCGCCGATCTGCACCGCAACGCGTCGGACGGCGTGCACATCGCGTCGGCGGGCGGCGCGTGGACGAGCCTCGTCTGCGGCTTCGGCGGCATGCGCGATCACGGCGGGGAGCTGAGCTTCGATCCGCGGCTGCCGCACGCCTGGCCGGAGCTGTCGTTCCCGCTCGCGTGGCACGGCACGCGCCTCGACGTCGCGGTGCGCCGCGAGCAGCTCACGGTGTCCGCGCGCGAGGAGGAGGGCGCCTCGTCCGTCTCGTTCTCGGTGAGGGGCGAGCGGTTCGAGGTCGCGCCGGGGGAGTCGGTGCGGGTGGAGCTCGCGGATCAGGGGCCGGTGCGGCGCGGGCGTCCGATGCTGAAGCGCCGCTACGCGGACGACGGCAGCGAGCTCGGCCTGCAGGTGCCTCCGCAGTCGCCGACGGCGCCGATCATGCTCGAGGAGATGGTGACCGAGCAGGACATCACGCCCGTCGAGATCGACTCCTGAGCGCGGCGGCCGGGGAGGCGCCGGGAACCGGCTCCTCCCCGGCTCCTTTGTCGGAGGTCCCCCGTAGGGTGGAGGGGTGAGCACAGCCCTGTATCGCCGCTACCGGCCAGAGAACTTCGGCGAGATGATCGGCCAGTCGCAGGTGACGGATCCGCTCATGACCGCCCTGCGCTCCGACCGCATCGGCCACGCCTATCTCTTCTCGGGGCCGCGCGGCTGCGGGAAGACCACCTCGGCACGCATCCTCGCGCGCTGCCTCAACTGCGCCGAGGGGCCCACGGACACCCCCTGCGGCGTCTGCGAGAGCTGCGTCGAGCTGTCGCGCGCGGGGGGCGGATCCCTCGACGTCGTCGAGATCGACGCCGCCAGCCACAACGGCGTCGACGACGCGCGCGACCTGCGCGAGCGGGCCATCTTCGCCCCGGCCCGCGACCGCTACAAGATCTTCATCCTCGACGAGGCCCACATGGTCACGGCGCAGGGCTTCAACGCGCTGCTCAAGCTCGTCGAGGAGCCCCCCGCGCACGTCAAGTTCATCTTCGCGACGACCGAGCCCGAGAAGGTCATCGGCACGATCCGCTCGCGCACGCACCACTATCCCTTCCGGCTCGTGCCGCCCGCGGCCATGCTCGAGTACGTCGAGAGCCTCTGCACGCAGGAGGGCATCGCGGCCGATCCCGGCGTGCTGCCGCTCGTCGTGCGCGCGGGCGCGGGGTCGCCGCGCGACACCCTGTCGATCCTCGACCAGCTCATCGCCGGATCCGAGGGGGCGTCGGTGTCGTACGAGCGCGCCGTCGCGCTGCTCGGCTACACCCACGGAGAGCTGCTCGACGAGGTCGTCGACGCGTTCGCGACCGGAGACGCGGCGGCGGCGTTCTCCGCGGTCGACCGCGTCGTGCAGACGGGGCAGGATCCGCGGCGCTTCGTCGACGACCTGCTCGAGCGGCTGCGCGACCTGCTCATCATCGCGGCGACCGGCCAGGGCGCCGCGGCGGTGCTGCGCGGGCTGCCCTCCGACGAGCTCGCGCGCATGCAGCAGCAGGCCGAGCGATACGGCTCCGCGCGCGTCTCGCGCGCCGCGGATCTGGTCAGCGCCGCGCTCGACGGCATGACGGGCGCGACGTCGCCGCGTCTGCACCTCGAGCTCATGATCGCGCGCGTGCTCACCGCCGATCAGCCGCAGGAGGGAGCGGCCCCCGCCGCCCCCCGCGCCGAGGCGGCCGCGCCGCTTTCGGCCCCGGCGCAGGCGGCTCCCGGGCCGGAGCCCGCCGGGCCCCGCGCTGCGGCGGCTCCTGCGCAGGCCGCCGCGCCTGCGGCGCCTCCCGCTGCGGCGCCCCCGACGAGCACCGCGTCTCCTGCGACTGCGCCGCGTTCGGCCCCCGCGGCTGCGGCACCTCCCGCTGCGGCGCCTCCTGCGGCTGCGCCGACGGCCTCGCCGACCGCTCCTCCCGCGGATGAGGCGCTCGCCGCCTCGCCGACGGCGTCTCCCGCCGCCGCTCCCTCCCGCGCGGAGAGCGCGGGCGCGTCTCCCGCCGCGGCGCCCCCGGTCGCGCCCCCGTCCGGCGACGCCGCGCCGGGCCCCGCGGCCGCTCCTCCCACGGCGCCGCCCGCGGGCGAGCCGACGGCCGCCCCCGGCTCGACCGCCGCGCCGTCCGCGGGCGAGGACGCCGAGCGGCCGACGGCCGAGTCGGAGCGCCCTGATGCGGGGGCACGGGAGGCCGCGGCGCCGTCCGCACCCGCCGCGCGCCCGCCCGCGCCGGGCGCCGACGACGTGCCCGCCGCCGGCTGGGCCACGGTCGCGCCCGGTCAGGGCGCCGCGCCCGCCGCTCCGGCCGAGCGCGAGGACGCGCAGGCGCCGACCGAGGCCGCCGCACCGGCCGTCGACGAGGCGGGGGCACCCGCGGCGCCCGAGGCCGCCGCACCGACCGCCGACGACGCGTCGGCTCCTGCGGCCCCCGCCGAGCCGGCCGCCGCGGCGTCCGATCCCGAAGAGCCGCCCACCGCGCTCACCCTCGAGTCGGTGCGCGCCGACTGGCCGCGCGTCATGTCGAGCCTCGAGCAGATCAGCCGCTCCTCCTGGCTCGTCCTCCAGGCCGCTCAGGTGGCGCACGTGGCCGACGACGTGCTGGGCCTGGCGTTCACCAACCAGGCCGACCTGCAGCGCTTCAAGACCCGCGGGCCCGACGGCTCGGGCGTCAGCGAAGACCTGCGCACGGCCATCATCGGCGCGATCGGCGCGCGCGTGAAGTTCCTCGCTCGGCACGTGCCTCGGGAGCCGCAGACTCCTCAGGGGTCGCAGGCGCCGCCGATCGACGACGAGCCCCCCGCCGACGACGACCCCGGCGAGCCGGGGCCGCCTCCCGAGGATCCCCCCGAGCCCCCGCCCGCGCCCCACGGGGGAGCCGCCCGTCCCGCGACCTCCGGGTACGACGCCGGATCCTCCGCCGCGAGCGGCTGGACCGTCGCCCCCGTCCCCGGCGGGGCGCCCGCCGCCGAGCCGTCCGCGGCGCCGGCGGAGCCCGCGGCCCCGGCCGCGCCGCCTCCCTTCGCGGCTCCCGTCGCCGACGACGCTCCCGCCGAGCGGGCCTCGGCCCCCGCCCCGCAGCCGGAGGAGCCGTCCGGCCCCACCGTGCAGGCGCGCCAGGTGCAGCTCTCCGACGGCGTGCAGCGCTACGGCGAGGCCGTCGTGCGGCAGAAGCTCGGCGCGCGGTTCCTGCGCGAAGAGCCCTACGAATCCTCGACCCGCTTCCAGTAGCAAAGGCCCCCCATGTACGACGGCATCGTCCAGGAGCTGATCGACGAGCTCGGGCGCCTGCCCGGCGTCGGCCCCAAGTCGGCGCAGCGCATCGCGTTCCACATCCTGCAGACCCCCTCCTTCGACGTCTCGCGCCTGTCCGACCTGCTGCGCGACGTGCGCGAGCGGGTGAAGTTCTGCGAGCGGTGCGGCAACGTCTCCGAGAGCGAGGTCTGCGGCATCTGCCGCGACCCCCGCCGCGAGCAGACGGTCATCTGCGTCGTCGAGGACGCCAAGGACGTCGCGGCGATCGAGCGCACCCGCGAATTCCGCGGCCTCTACCACGTGCTGGGCGGGGCGATCAGCCCCATCGCGGGCGTCGGCCCCGACAACCTGCGCATCCGCGAGCTCATGTCCCGCCTCGCCGACGGCACGGTGCAGGAGATCATCCTCGCCACCAACCCCAACCTCGAGGGGGAGGCGACCGCCGCCTACCTCTCGCGGCTGATGGCCTCGATGGACATCGCCGTCACGCGCCTGGCCTCCGGCCTGCCCGTCGGCGGCGACCTCGAATACGCCGACGAGGTCACCCTCGGGCGGGCGTTCGCCGGGCGCCGGTCGGCGTAACCGAGTTCGGGGGCGACGCGACCTGGTCCTAGACTGATCCGACGAGCGTTCCGCTCGCCGTCCCCAGCAGCGTCATCGGGAGCACCACTGTGGCATTGATCGTGCAGAAGTTCGGCGGTTCCTCCGTCGCCGATGCCGAGAGCATCAAGCGCGTCGCGAAGCGCATCGTCGACACCCGCCGCGCGGGCAACGACGTCGTCGTCGCCGTGAGCGCGATGGGCGACACGACCGACGAGCTGCTCGACCTCGCCCACGCCGTGACACCCACGCCGCCCCCGCGCGAGCTCGACATGCTGCTCTCGAGCGGCGAGCGCATCTCCATGGCGCTGCTCGCCATGGCCATCCACACGATGGGATACGAGGCGCGCTCGTTCACCGGCAGCCAGGCGGGCATGATCACGACCGCCGACCACGGATCCGCGCGCATCGTCGACGTCACCCCCGTGCGCGTGCGCGAGGCGCTCGACGACGGCGCGATCGTCATCGTCGCCGGCTTCCAGGGCTTCAACCGCGACACCCGCGACATCACGACCCTCGGCCGCGGCGGATCCGACACGACTGCCGTCGCGCTCGCCGCGGCGCTCGACGCCGACGTGTGCGAGATCTACAGCGACGTCGACGGCATCTACACGTGCGACCCGCGCGTCGTGCCGCTCTCGCGCAAGCTCGACGTCATCTCGTCCGAGGAGATGCTCGAGCTCGCCGCCAACGGCGCGAAGGTGCTCTACATCCGCGCCGTCGAGTACGCGCGGCGGCACCAGGTCCTCATCCACGCACGCTCGACGTTCACGTCGAACGAGGGCACCTACGTTCTCGGCGAGGGAATGACCGACCCTCGCCTCGCCAAGGGAGAAGACATGTCCGATGTGATCGGCAAGGAGGAGCCCGTCGTCGCCGGCGTGGCCATCGACCGCAGCCAGGCGAAGATCACGGTCGTCGGCGTGCCCGACGTGCCCGGATCCGCCGCCGCGATCTTCACGCGCGTCGCCAAGAGCGGCGCGAACATCGACATGATCGTGCAGAACGTGCAGTCGGCGAGCCCCGGCCGCACCGACATCTCGTTCACGCTGCCGAAGGAGCAGGGCCCCGACGTCGCCAAGCAGCTCCAGGCCGAGCAGCGGGAGATCGGGTTCGAGAACCTCGTGCACGACGACCAGGTCGGCAAGCTCTCCGTCGTGGGCGCCGGCATGCGCGCGCACTCTGGCGTCTCGCTGACCCTGTTCGACGCCCTCACGAGCGCCGGCATCAACATCGAGATGATCTCGACGAGCGAGATCCGCATCTCCGTGGTGCTGCGCGAGACCGACCTCGACGCCGCGGCTCGCGCCGTGCACCGCGCCTACGGCCTCGACAGCGAGATCGAGGCCATCGTCTACGCCGGCACCGGCCGCTGAACCGAGATACGAGGAGAACCCCCATGACCCGCATCGCAGACCAGGGCGTCTCTCTCGCGATCGTCGGCGCCACCGGACAGGTCGGCGGCAAGATGCTCGAGATCCTCCAGGACCGCGCGTTCCCGGTGCGCGAGCTGCGCCTGTTCGCCTCCCCGCGCTCCGCGGGCCGCGCGCTCGCCTACGGCCCCCACACGGTCGTCGTCGAGAGCATCGAGGAGACCGACCTCGCCGGCATCGACGTCGCGCTGTTCTCGGCCGGCGCCACCGCGTCGCGCGCGCACGCGCCGCGCTTCGCCGCCGCCGGCGCGACGGTCGTCGACAACTCGAGCGCGTGGCGCAAGGATCCCGAGGTCCCCCTCGTCGTCAGCGAGGTCAACCCGCACGCGATCGGCGAGGCCGCGAAGGGCATCATCGCCAACCCGAACTGCACGACCATGGCCGCGATGCCCGTTCTGAAGGCCCTCGACGCGGCGGCCGGTCTCGAGCGCCTCATCGTGTCGACCTACCAGGCGGTCTCCGGATCGGGTCTCGGCGGGGTGCAGGAGCTGCTCGGCCAAGTGGAGGCCGCCGTCGCCCAGGGCGGCGTCGAGCGCCTCGTGCACGATGGATCCGCGATCGACTTCCCCGGGCCCGAGAAGTACGTCGCGCCCATCGCGTTCGACGTGCTCCCCCTGGCGGGCGGCGTCGTCGACGACGGATCGAACGAGACCGACGAGGAGCAGAAGCTCCGCAACGAGAGCCGCAGGATCCTCGAGCTGCCGGATCTCCGGGTCTCGGGCACCTGCGTGCGCGTGCCCGTCTTCACGGGGCACTCCCTGAGCGTGAACGCCGAGTTCCGCGACCCGATCAGCCCCGAGAAGGCCCGCGAGGTGCTCTCCGCGGCGCCCGGCGTGGTGCTCGAGGAGGTGCCGACGCCGCTGCAGGCCGCGGGCCAGGACCCGAGCTACGTGGGCCGCATCCGGCAGGACGCCTCCGCGCCCGACGGCCGCGGGCTGGTGCTGTTCATCTCGAACGACAACCTGCGCAAGGGCGCCGCCCTCAACACGGTGCAGATCGCCGAGATCCTCGCCGAGGAGATCGGCGCGCGCACGGCGTGACCTCGTCGCGCGTCCGCGACGACGGAGGCGCGCCCCCGCGGATCCCGGCTTCCCGGGGTGCGCCCACCAGGCGGGAGTAGGCTGGAGAATCGTGAGCGAATCCGTTGATGTCGTGCTCATCGGCGGCGGAGTGATGTCCGCCACGCTGGGCACCCTTCTCAAAGAACTGCAGCCCGACTGGAAGATCGTCGCGTTCGAGCGCCTCGGCGACGTCGCGCTCGAGAGCTCCAACCCGTGGAACAACGCGGGGACGGGGCACGCGGCGCTGTGCGAGCTGAACTACATGCCCGACCCCGACGACCCGGCCAAGGCCATCGGGATCAACGAGCAGTTCCAGGTCAGCCGCCAGCTGTGGACCTCGCTCGTCGAGAAGGGCATCCTCGACGCGCCGAGCACGTTCATCAACGCGACGCCCCACATGACGTTCGTGCGCGGAGAGAAGGACGTCTCCTACCTGCGTCATCGGTACGAGACCCTGAAGCAGCAGCCGCTGTTCGCGGGCATCGAGTACAGCGAGGACTCCCGCGTCATCAACCAGTGGTCCCCGCTGCTCATGCAGAAGCGCCGCGCGGGCGAGCCCTTCGCCGCCACGCGCGTCCCCGCGGGAACCGACGTCGACTTCGGCGCCGTGACGAAGCAGCTGTTCTCCCACCTCATGGCGGAGGGCGTCGACCTGCGGCTCAACACCGAGGTGAAGAAGCTCCGCCGGCAGAAGGACGGCACGTGGGACGTGCGCTTCCGCAGCCGCGTGGGGCGCACCCCGGGACGGCTCAACGCGAAGTTCGTCTTCGTCGGCGCGGGCGGCTGGGCCATCAAGCTGCTCCAGAGCGCGCGCATCCCCGAGATCAAGGGCTACGGCGTCTTCCCGATCGGCGGCCAGTTCCTCAAGACGACCAACCCGGAGCTCGTCGCGCAGCACAGGGCGAAGGTCTACTCGCAGGCCGCGGTCGGTGCGCCGCCCATGTCGGTGCCCCACCTCGACGCGCGCATGGTCGACGGCGAGGGATCGCTGATGTTCGGGCCGTTCGCGACGTTCAGCCCGAAGTTCCTCAAGACCGGCCGCTGGATCGACATCGTCCAGCAGGTGCGGCTCAGCAACATCGGCTCGATGCTGAAGGTCGGCGTCACGAACCTCGATCTCGTGCGCTACCTCGTCGGCGAGCTCATGAAGAGCCGCGCGAAGAAGATCGACAGCCTGCGCGAGTTCATGCCGACCGCAGACGGCGCCGACTGGGAGCTCATCCAGGCCGGTCAGCGCGCCCAGGTGATGAAGGGCGGCAAGCTGCAGTTCGGCACGGAGGTCGTCTCGTCGGCCGACGGGTCGATCGCCGGTCTCCTCGGCGCCTCGCCGGGCGCCTCGACCGCTGTGCCGATCATGCTGAAGCTCCTTCGGAGCTGCTTCCCCGACGACTTCGCCCGCTGGGAGCCCCGGCTCGCCGAGCTCGTGCCGACGTACGGCACGACGCTCAACGACGACGTGGAGGCGGCGCGCGACACGATGGGGCGCACGGCGGAGGCGCTGCGCATCGGAGCCTGACGCGACCGGGCCGACGACGCACACGCCGCGTCGTCGGCCCGGTCCGCGGCACCGCGCCGACTACACTCGACCGGTGGCCAAACTGTATTTCCGCTACGGCGCGATGAACTCCGGCAAGTCCACCGCTCTGCTGCAGGCCGCGTACAACTACGAGGAGCGCGGGCAGCGGGTTCTGCTCGCCAAGCCCGCGATCGACACGAAGGGTGCCGACGAGATCGAGTCGCGCCTCGGCGTGACGCGCCGCGTCGACTTCCTCATCGCCCCCGACGCGTCGGCGCGCGATCTGTTCGCCTCCGAGCGCGAGCGGGTGCGGCGCGAGGCCGCCGACGCGCTGTTCGACGTCGACCGCCAGGCCGACGTCGCCTGCCTCCTCGTCGACGAGGCCCAGTTCCTCACCCAGCCGCAGATCGACGACCTCTTCCGCATCGCGGTGGAGGACCGCATCCCCGTCATGGCGTACGGCATCCGCACCGACTTCCAGACCGACGCGTTCGAGGGATCCCGCCGGCTCCTCGAGCTGGCCCACACGCTGGAGGAGCTCAAGACCATCTGCCGCTGCGGGCGCAAGGCGCTGTTCAACGGCCGGGTCGTCGACGGGCGGTTCGTCTTCGACGGCGACCAGGTGGCGATCGACGCCGCGACGGCGGGGGTGCGCGACGCGCACTTCGTGACCTACGAGTCGCTGTGCGGATCCTGCTACCTGCGCGAGTCGGGCGGGCGGCTCGGGGCGTCGGGCCTCACGGAATAGAGTGGGGCCATGCGCGTTCTTCTCGCCGGCGGCGCCGGCTACGTCGGAGCCCACACGGCCATCGCCCTCATCGAGGCGGGACACGAGGCGGTCCTGCTCGACGACCTCACGAACACGAGCGGCCTCGTCACCGAGCGCATCGCCCGCATCACGGGCGGCCGCGCGCCGCTCGTCGCGGGCAGCGCCGCGCACGTCGACGACGTCGAGCGGGCGTTCGCCGAGCACGGTCCGTTCGATTCGATCATGCACTTCGCCGCGAAGAAGGCCGTGGGCGAGTCGGTCGAGAAGCCGCTCGACTACTACGCCAACAACCTCGACACGACCTACGCGCTGCTGCGCGTCGGCATCGCGAACGGCATCCGCTCCTTCATCTTCTCGTCGACGGGCACCGTCTACTCGGATCCCGCCGACCTGCCGTTCACCGAGGAGGCCACGCGCAACCTCGTCGACCTGTCGAATCCGTACTCGAAGTCGAAGCTCATGAACGAGGTCGTGCTCGCCGACGTGCAGAAGGTGAACCCCGGGCTCAACATCACGCTGCTGCGCTACTTCAACCCGGTCGGCGCGCACGAGTCGGGCCTCGTGGGCGAGGATCCGAAGGGCACGCCCAACAACCTCATGCCGTTCGTGGCGCGCGTCGCGGTGGGCGCGCTGCCCGAGGTGGGGATCTTCGGCGACGACTACGACACCCCCGACGGCACGGGCCAGCGCGACTACATCCACGTCGTCGACCTCGCGGAGGGCCACGTCGCCGCCCTCGAGAAGGCGCAGCCGGGCCTCGCCGCCTACAACCTCGGCACGGGCATCCCCGTGAGCGTGCGCGAGCTCGTCGCGTCGTTCGAGAGGGCCGTGGGGCACGAGCTGCCGAAGTCGGTGAAGCCCCGCCGCGCGGGCGACCTCGCGGCGACCTACTGCGACCCGTCGAAGGCCGAGCACGAGCTCGGCTGGAAGGCCACTCGCACCCTCGACGACATGACGCGCGACGTGTGGAACTGGCAGCAGAAGAACCCGGGCGGCTACGAGGGCTGATCGCGGATCGGGCGGCGCGGGGGAGCGACCCCGCGCCGCCCTTCTGCGTCTGCGGGGCGTCGTCTGTCAGCCGAGCGTGTCTCGATTGCGGCGGGTATCCGGGGATCATTCCCGCCGGATGTGAGACACGGTCGGGATGAGGCGTGTCGCCGTCTGCCTGTTGAGCGTGTCTCGATTGGTGCGGGTGTGGGGCGGTGATTCCCGCCGAAGGCGAGACATGCTCTGGACCCGTACCGGGGCGTGTCTCGATTGCGGTCGGTATGGGGCGGTCATTCCCACCGGAAGTGAGACATGCCCGAGTCCGTATCGGGGCGTGTCTCGATTGCGGTCGGTATGGGGACGTCATTCCCGCCGGACGTGAGACACGCTTCGGAAGCGAGCCATGCCCGCGCGATTCGGCTCAGCCCAGCGCGAGGCGTGCGGCGCCCGCGACGACCGCCGCCCAGACGAGGCTGGCGAGGGTGCCGACGATGAACCGCCCCCGCGCCTCCGGGGAGACGAGCTCCGAGAACCGGCCGATGCCCTTCAGCGCCACGACGAGGGCGATCGCCTCGGGGAAGCCGGCGATGATCGCGAGCGCCACCGCCGCCCGCTCGAGGTACCCGATCGTCGTGCCTCCGCGCATCACCTCCGCGGGCGCCTCGCCCGCGCGGCCGGCGGGCGATCTCAGCAGGATCCCGCCGTGCGCGCCGCCCTGCACCCGGCCGTCCGCGGTGGTCTCGAGCACGCGCCTCGTCACGGGATCCCCGCCCAGGACGGCGGCCGCGGCGGCGAGCGCGGCGAGAGGGGCGCTCAGCGGCAGCGGAACGGCGAACGGCAGCGCGGCCGCGGCGAGGAGGGCGAGCGCCGCGAGCATCCCGGCGGCGAGGAGCGGCCCCGCGGCCGGCTGGCGGCGTCGCACGAGGACGAGCACGAGGATCGCGCTCATCGCGGCGACGAGCGCGGCGCCGAGGATCGTTCCCGGGAGGGTCGCGGCGGAGAGCATGTGCGTCAGTCTGACACGGGATCGAGGCCGGAGAGCAGACGCACGAGCGCGGGCAGGGCGGCCTCCTCGACGCGCAGCGCGGCGGCGCTCGCCCGTCGGCTGACGGCGCCCTCGCTGATCCCGAGGCGCTCGGCCGCCTCGCGCTGGGTGCGGCCCTCCGCGAGCAGGTCGTGCACCTCCCACCCCTCGTCGCTGCGGCGATCGCGCAGCTCGACGAGCAGGCGGACGAGGGCCTCGACGTCCTCCGCCTCGGGGAGGTCGGCGGCGATCGCGAGCCGGGTGGGGGTCTTCTTCGCGCGGTCGACGGCCTCCCGCGCGCGGAGGAACGCGGGCCCGCGCGCCGCACGCACCTCGCGGGGGAGGGGCGTCTCGACCGCGCCGGCGCCGACGCCGACGCTCCAGGCGCCGTCGCGGGTGAGCGCGAGCGCGAGGGCGAGGGCGGCCTCCGGCCCCCGGACGGCGGCCTGCACCTCGTCGCCCGCGGTGCGCTCGGGCGGCAGGGCGAGCGCGTCGCCGCCCAGGAGCGCGATCCGCTCGAGCGCCTCGGGCACGAGATCGTCTCCGGAGCGGCTCGCCCGCTGATCCGCGGTGAGGACGAACATGATCCCCCTTGAGTTTGAAGGTGCAATCTAGGTGAAGTTTAGCCTGTGGCATCAAGTTCGTCGAGGTGGTCAGCCGATCCCCTCGCCGGGGCGGGGCGACAGCCGGTACAGCACCTCGGGGCGCCCGCGCCGACCGTACCGGTGGGCGATCGTGATCGCGCCCTCTGCGACGAGGTGGTCGAGATAGCGCCTCGCCGTCGCCCGCGACACCTCGCTGCGCTGCGCCACCTCTCCCGCCGAGCGCGGCACGACCGGATCCAGCTCTCCGAGGATCCGCTCGAGCGTCACGGCGGCGAGCCCCTTCGGCAGGCCGGGAGCCGGGTCGCCCGAGCGCGCGGACGCGCCGGGGATCGCGATGCGGCCCGTCGACAGCAGGCGGTCGATCTCGACCTGCCCGAGGGGCTGCGGGCGCTCGCGCTCCCTCTCGCGGCGCTCCGCGCGATACGCGGCGAGGCGCTGCTGGAGGGCGCCCTGCGTGAGGGGCTTCACGAGGTAGCCGGCGATCTGCGCCGCCAGGGCCTGCCGCACCGTCACCTGATCGCGCGACGAGCTGATGACCATGACGTCGGGAGAGGTCGTCCCGAGCGTGCGCAGCCGATGCAGCACCTCGACGCCGCTGATGTCCGGGAGGCGCATGTCGAGCAGGATCAGATCGACGTCGCCATGTATGCTGCGCTCGACGGCCCCGAGCCCGGTGCCCACGGCGCCCGTGAGCGCGAACCCGGGCGTCTCCGCCACGAATCGGCCGTGCAGCGCCCGCGCCGTGCGATCGTCGTCGACGACGAGCACGCGGATCTCGCCGCTCATCGCGGCATCCCGACGTCGAAGGCGAACTGCGCGCCGCCGAGGTCCGAGCGGCTGAGCTCGACGGATCCGCCGCGCGAGGTCGCGATGCGCCGCACGACGGCGAGGCCGATGCCGCGGCCCGCGCCCGTCCCGTCGGGCTTCGTCGTGTGGCCGCGCTGGAAGACCCGCTCGGCCTGGGTCGGGTCGATGCCGGGGCCGTCGTCGTCGACCGCCGCGTGCAGCCGCTCCCCGCTCGCGGCCTGGCGCAGGGTGCACCGCACCCGCGTCGCGCCCGCCTCCGCCGCGTTGCGGCAGAGGTTCGCGATCGCGAGCGAGACGTCGTCGTCGATCTCGTCCGCCACCTCGACGTCGGCCTCGAGCGCGGCGCCGAGAGCGCCCAGCTCGGCGCGCAGCCCCTCGACGGTCGCGCGCAGCAGCGGCTGGCCGATGAGCGCGTCCTCGTCGCTCTCCGTGAGAACCGGCGCGAGCGCCGCGATGTAGTCGAGAGCCTCGCGGTCGTCGCCGTGCGAGACGAGGCCGTGGATGACGTGCAGGCGTGTGTGGAAGTCGTGGGTCTGCTCGCGCAGCGCGGTCGCCGTCCGCTCGAGGCGCTCGTGCTCGCGAGCCGCGTCGTCCAGACGGCGGAAGCGCCGTTCGATGAGGGCCGAGAGCGCCGCGCTCGCGAGGAGGGCCGCGAGGAGCGAGCCGATCGCCCAGGGGAGGAGGCGGGTCATCGACTCGCGGAACTCCGCGGAGATGCTGCTCTCGCTGATCCCGACCGAGAGCGCGCCGATCACCGCGCCGCCGTCGCGCACCGGCACCTTCGCTCGGAGCGTCGGCCCGAGCGTGCCCGTCTCGGTGCCCAGGAACTCCTCGCCCGCGAGCACGGCCGAGGCGTCGGTCGACGCGGGCCGGCCCCTCTCCGAGGGTGTCGGGTGGGTGAGGCGGATCCCGTCCTCGTCGGTGATCACGACGTAGCTCACGCCGCTCGCCTCCTCGACGACGTCGACGAGCGGCTGCAGGGCCGCGGTCGAGGAGGCGAGGACGGCGGGGTCGCCGTCGCCCGCGTCGGCGCGCGCCACCTCGTCGCGCACCTGCGGGAGCGCGGCGATGCTCGTCGCGACGTCGTGCACGCGGTCGGCGACCGCGTCGCGGATGCCGCGCTCCTGCACCGAGGCGGCGATGCTCGTCGTCGCGACGACGCTGACGAGCACGATGAGCGACGGCAGGAGGAGGAGGGCGCGCCGGGCGGCGCGCGTGCGCGGGCTCCGAGGCACGGCGTCACCTCCCGTCGCGTGCGGCGTGATCATCAATGAGCACAATCCCGTTCGGAGGATGCGGGCGGGCTCGGGCGGTGTCATTCTACGGAGAACTGCGTCCCTCGACGACGACGTCGATATGTGAGGAAGAACCATGACGGAAACACCAGACCCTTCCGCGGGTCGGCGACCGTCCGCCCCACGGCGGATCGTGCTGCGCGCGGTCGGCGGCGTCTTCGCCGCCGCCGCGATCGGCGTCGCCTCCTACGGATCCATCAGCTCCGCCGCGGCGGGACAGGACATCCACTCGTCGATGACGATCATCGCGCCGGCCGCGGCCGGAGGCGGGTGGGACACCGTCGCCCGCGAGCTGCAGCAGGCGCAGAAGGCCAACGGCCTCGTCAACAACGTGCAGGTCGTCAACATGCCCGGCGCCGGCGGCACCATCGCTCTCGGCAACGTGTCGACGCTCGAGGGGCAGGCGAACAATCTGCTCGTCGGCGGCACGGGCCTGCTCGCCGCGACCATCCAGTACGGATCCGCGGCGACGCTCGACGACGTGGGATCGCTCGCCGTGCTCTTCGAGGAGTACGACGTGATCGTCGTGCCCGCCGACTCGCCCTACGAGACGCTCGAGGATCTCGTCGCCGACTGGGAGGAGGAGCCCGCCGCGCTGCCGTGGACGGGCGGCGGATCGTTCGATCAGCTCGTCGTGACCGACCTCGCGCTCGCCGCGGGGATCGACCCGGTCGAGACGACCTACATCTCCTCCGACGGCGGAGGAGAGGCGATCCAGGCGCTGCTCAACGGCACCGCGAAGGCGGCGACGGGCGGCTACTCGGACAACATCGATCAGATCGAGTCGGGGCGTCTGCGCGCCCTCGCGCTCGTCGCGGAGGAGCCCGTCGAGGGCATCGACATCCCCACGGCGCGGTCGATGGGATACGACATCACGCTCACCAACTGGCGCAGCCTCCACGCCCCGGCGGGGATCTCCGAGGAGGAGACCGAGGGGCTCGACGAGCTCATCGAGGAGACGACCCAGACGCCCGAGTGGCGCGACGCGATCGAGCGGTACCACTGGTCAGAGCGCGTCCTGACGGGCGACGAGCTCGACGCGTTCCTCGACGAGGAGCACGAGCGGATCGCACGACTGTACGAGGAGATGGGCTGATGATGCCGTCGAACAACCCCACCGCGGTCTCGGCCGTCGTGGGCCGCGAGCTCGAGGTCGGCACCGGGCGATCCGAGCTGCTGAAGAACCTCATCATGCCCGCTGTGCTGGTGATCTTCGCGACCTACCTGCTCGTGGGGATCATCACGATGGACGTGCCGGAGGGCACGTCCTTCCCCGGGCCCGGATTCTTCCCCGGCATCATCGCGGCCGGTCTGTACCTCTTCTCGGCGATGCTCGTCGTGCAGGGGGTGCGCGAGCGGCGCGCCGCCGCGGCCGAGCGCGAGGCCGCGATCGCGTCCGGCGAGATCGACCCGGTCATCGAGGCCGAGGAGCGGATCGCCGCGGGCGAGTCGCAGCGCGTGGGCGTCGACTGGCGCTCGCTCGCGTGGGTCGTCGGATCCTTCCTCGGGTTCGCTCTCGCCCTGAACGTGCTCGGCTGGATCATCGCCGCGGGGCTGCTGTTCTGGTGCGTCGCGCGCGGATTCGGATCGACCAAGCCGGTCGCGAGCCTCGTCGTGGGCTTCACGATGAGCTCGGTCGCCTACATCGCCTTCGACATGGCGCTCGGCATGACGCTGCCCTCGGGCATCCTCGGATGGGGGTTCTGACATGGACGTTCTTCAGCTTCTCGGCGAGGGATTCCTCGGCGCCCTGACCTGGCAGAACCTGTTCTGGGTCGTCTTCGGCTGCGTCCTCGGCACCGCGGTGGGCGTCATGCCCGGCCTCGGGTCGTCGATGGCGGTCGCCCTCCTCCTGCCCGTCACGTTCTCGCTCGAGCCGACGGCCGCGTTCATCATGTTCTCCGGCGTGTACTTCGGCGGCCTGTTCGGCGATTCGACGATGGGCATCCTCATGAACACGCCGGGGCAGGCGTCCGCCATCGCCTCGACCTTCGAGGGCCACAAGATGGCGCTGAACGGCCGCGCGGCCCAGGCCCTCGCCACCGCCGCGATCGGCGCGTTCATCGGAGGGTTCGTCGCCTCGATCCTCGTCGTCTTCCTCGCGCCCGCGCTCGCCGAGTTCTCGAGCCAGTTCGGGCCGGCGGAGTTCTTCGCGCTCGCGGTGTTCGCCTTCGCGGCCACGTCGTCGGTCGTGACGGACAACGCGGTGAAGGGCCTCGCGACGCTGCTCGTGGGCCTCGGCCTCGCCGTGATCGGCATCGACGGCGTCTCCGGCGCCCCGCGCTTCACGCTCGACTCGCCCTACCTGTTCGACGGCGTCTCGCTCGTGACCGTCACGGTCGCCGTGCTGGCGCTCGGCGAGGTCATCTACGTCGCGTGCCTCGAGCGGCACGTGACGGGCGGGAAGATCATCCGGCCGAAGGGCCGCCCGTGGCTCTCCCGCAAGGAGATCCGCGAGGCCGCCCCCGCCTGGGCGCGCGGCACCGCGATCGGCCTGCCGTTCGGCGTCGTCCCGGCGGGAGGATCCGAGATCCCGACGTTCCTCGCGTACGGGCTCGAGAAGCGCCTCGACGCGCGCCGGAAGAAGCCGAAGTTCGGCACGGGCGCGATCCGGGGCCTCGCGGCTCCCGAGGCCGCGGGCAACTCGACGACCGGCATGGCGATGGGCGCGCTCCTCGCGCTCGGGCTGCCGATCTCGGCGACGGCCGCCATCATGCTCGCCGCGTTCCGGCAGTACGGCCTCCAGCCGGGGCCGCTGCTGTTCGAGCGCGCGCCCGACCTCGTGTGGGCGCTGCTGGCGAGCTTCTTCATCGCGATGGTCGTGCTGCTCATCCTCAACCTGCCCTTCGCGATGCTGTGGGCGAAGCTGCTGCTCATCCCGCGCCCGTACCTCTACGCGGGCATCACGATGTTCTGCGCGCTCGGCATCTACGCGACCTCCGGCACGACGTTCGACCTGCTCATGCTGCTCGGCATCGGCATCGTCGGCTTCGTCATGCGCGCGCTCGACTTCCCGCTCGCTCCGCTCATCATCGGCATGGTGCTCGGCCCGCTCGCGGAGACGAGCCTGCGCGACGCCGCGATGAGCGCGAACGGCGACTTCTCGGTGCTCGTGCAGGGGCCGATCCCGATCGCGCTCTACGGGCTGCTGGCGATCGTCCTGATCCTGGCGGTGCGCAACCGCATCGTCGCGCGGAAGCGCGAGAAGCAGCTCGTCGCGAGCTGACGGAAGGCGCGACGACAGGGCGCCGGATCCGCGAGGGGCCGGCGCCCCGTCGTCGTCAGCGGCCGGGGCCCGAGCCGTCGCCTCGACGGTAGGCGGATCCGTCGGTCGCGCGGTCGAGGAACCCCGCGTCGACGAGGTCGCGCCTGAGGGAGGTGACGTCGTCGTGCAGGGCGCCGATCCTCGCGCTCACGGTGGGCTCGTCGAGCACCTCGTCGGGAGAGATGATGCGGTCGATGACCCGGGCGAACAGGTCGCGGCGCTCGGCGTCGCCGCGCGGCACGCGCGTGATGCGCCCGTCGGCGTCGAGGAAGCGCGGCGGCCGTCCGGTCGGCGCGTCCTCGGACAGCAGGGCGCGGAAGACCCCGCCGTCCGCGACGAGGTCGTCGCCGCGCCTGACGATCAGCCCGGCGGAGACGAGCGTCTCGATCGCTCGGCGCCGTTTCGCGGGCGCGACCCGGGAGTCCTCGACGGCGCCGAGCACGATCGCGGCGTAGACCTCGCGGGCGGCATCGTGGGCGAGAGCGGCGAGCACGGGGCGGGCATCCATGGATCCATGAGAGCACGGATGCCGTTCCGCCGGAGATCCCGCCGGCTGGTGGGGCGTGCGGCCGATTCCGAGGCCGTCGGCGCCAGGATCTCCGACGGAACGGGCTGGTGCGGGCCGGACGCGTGTCGTACTGTGGTCAGACCACATGTCCGCGAAGGGGGAGCCGATGGCGCAGCAGGCGGGAGCGCTGCGTGCGTGGCGCGTCGTGCTCGCGCACGTCGAGGGGCGGCTGCGCGACGGATCGCTGCAGCCGGGCGATCGGCTTCCGGGCGAGCGCGAGCTCGCCGCGAGCCTCGGCGTGGGCCGATCCAGCGTGCGCGAGGCGCTGCGGGTGCTCGAGGTGATGGGAGTCCTCCGCACCGCCACGGGATCCGGGCCGACCTCCGGCGCGATGGTCACCACCTCCGCGGGGTCGGGCGTCGCCACCGTGCTCGGGCTGCAGGCCGCCGCCCAGGCGTTCCCCTTCGACGACGTCGTCGCCACCCGCCTCGTCCTGGAGGACGCTGTGGCGGCGCGCCTCGCCGGGGGAGGGAGCGACCTCGGGCCGGCCGAGCGGATCCTCGACGCGATGGACGACGGATCCCTCACCCGCGACGAGTTCCTCGCGCTCGACGCCCGGTTCCACAGCGCGCTCGCGGAGGCCTCCGGCAACGCCGTGATCGCCGCGATCATGACGGGGCTGCGCGCCGCGATCGAGGCCTACGTGCAGCAGGGCGCCGGCGGCCTGGACGACTGGGAGGGCGCGCGCCGGCGGCTCCAGGCCGAGCACCGCGGGGTGCTCGACGCGATCCGCGCGGGCGACGGATCCCTCGCCCGCACCCGCATCCACGACCACATCAGCGGCTACCACGCGGCGACGCGCGGCCGCGCGTGACATCCAGAAGGAGGACCATGGTCCAGCGACAGTTCCCGAACCCGGCAGACGTGTTCGAGTTCCTCAAGATCAAGATGCCCGAGTTCGGCAAGACCGCCCGGCTCGAGAAGGCGCTCACGATCGCCGACCTGCGGAGGATCGCGAAGCGGCGCACGCCCGCGGCGGCGTTCGACTACACCGACGGCGCCGCCGACCAGGAGCTGTCGATGTCGCGCGCCCGACAGGCGTTCGAGGACATCGAGTTCCACCCCGACATCCTCGCGCCCGCGGCGAACGTCGATACGACCACCGAGATCCTCGGCGGCACCTCCGCGCTGCCGTTCGGCATCGCCCCGACCGGCTTCACCCGCCTCATGCAGACCGAGGGCGAGACGGCGGGCGCGGGCGCGGCGGGCGCCGCGGGGATCCCCTTCACGCTCTCGACGCTCGGCACCACGTCGATCGAGGGAGTGAAGAAGGCGAACCCGAACGGCCGCAACTGGTTCCAGCTGTACGTCATGCGCGAGCGCGAGATCTCCTACGGGCTCGTGAAGCGCGCGGCGGAGGCCGGATTCGACACGCTGCACTTCACGGTCGACACGCCCATCGCGGGCAACCGGATGCGCGACGCGCGCAACGGCTTCTCGATCCCGCCGCGGCTGTCCCTCGGCACGATCGCCAACGCGATCCCGCGGCCCTGGTGGTGGTTCGACTTCCTCACGACGCCCAAGCTCGAGTTCGCCTCGCTGTCGTCGACCGGCGGCACGGTCGGCGACCTGCTGAACGCCGCGATGGATCCCACCATCGGCTACGAGGATCTCGACACGATCCGCGAGATGTGGCCGGGGAAGATCGTCGTCAAGGGCGTGCAGAACGTGCCCGACGCTGTGCGGCTCATCGACAGGGGCGTCGACGGCATCGTCCTCTCGAACCACGGCGGCCGCCAGCTGGACCGCGCGCCGATCCCGTTCCGCCTCCTGCCGCAGGTCGTCAGGGAGGTCGGCCGCGACGCGACGGTCATGCTCGACACGGGCATCATGAACGGCCAGGACATCGTCGCCTCGATGGCGCTCGGCGCGAAGTTCACGCTCGTCGGCCGCGCCTACCTGTACGGTCTGATGGCCGGAGGCCGCGAGGGCGTCGACCGCATGATCGCGATCCTGTCGAGCGAGATCCGCCGCACGATGGCGCTGCTCGGCGTCTCGAGCATCGAGGAGCTCGAGCCCCGGCACGTCACGCAGCTCCAGCGTCTCGTTCCCGTGCATGTCATGAGTTCCCGTTCTCCTCGATGTGGTCGAGCACGTCGGCGATCGCCGTGCA
>NZ_JAMXWT010000024.1:0-46698 GCF_050958665.1 Microbacterium sp. gxy059
AGGGGGCCGGGAGGGCGAGCAGCTCGCGGGCGACCTCCGTGGTCGTGACGAGGTCGCTGATCAGCCCCGACCGGGCGACGGCGGAGATCGCCCGCGTCTTCTCGCGCTGACCCGCGACCGCGATGACGACCGGGGTGCGCGCGAGGTGCTCGACGCCGACGGACAGGCGGCAGGCGTTCAGCGGGACGTCGAGATAGCGCCCGTGCTCGTCGAGGAACATCCCGCCGAAATCCGCGACGGCTCCCTTCTCGTCGAGGAGCTTCGCGTCGGCGGGGGAGATGTGCTGACCGAGCTGCGTCACGCGGGGCGACCAGGATCCGACCGACAGCAGGGCGATGTCGAGCCGGTCGTACAGCGACATCACCTCGGCGACCGCGGGCTCCGCGCGCTGCGCTGCGGCCGACTCGGGCGAGCCGCAGAAGAGCGGCGCGAAGAGGGCCTTGCCCGTCGACCGGGACTTCCGCGAGAGGTGGTCGAGGAACGCGACGGGCGACTGCGACGGGTCGTTGCCGACGACGCCGGTCAGCTGGATGAACTCCGCTCGGGGGAGCTCCCCGAGGTGGGAGGGGATGGACAGGAGCGTGCGGCCCCAGGAGAGCCCGATCCGCTGCCCTTCGCGCACCCGCTCGGCGAGCAGCGCCGCCGCCGCGCGGCCCAGCCCGTCGCGTTCGACCTCCGGGTCGTCGTCGGGGGGCGCGAGCCGGACGGCGCGGAGGCGGAAGCGGGTGCGGAGCTCCTCGGCGAGGCGAGCCGCGTCGTCGCGGGTGTCGTGGACGACGATCTCGACGATCCCCTGCGCGCGCGCTTCCTGGAGGAGGCGCGCGACCTTGAACCGCGACAGTCCCATGTCGTTCGCGATGCTGACCTTCGACTCGTCGTCGAGGTAGAAGCGCGTCGCGACCTCGGAGAGGAGGTCTCGTGCGGCGTCGTCGGCACCGGGGGGTCGCGAGGACGCGAGAGAGGACATGGGTGCTCCTGCCGTGGCGTGACGTGCTGCTGCTCGGATGAGCATAGTTCTCCGGGCCTTTCGGCCCACCGGTCGCTCATTAGAGCATATATCCGACACTGGCGCTCGTCTGATTGCCCTGCTAGCATTCTGAGCACACGAGCGAATTATTCGCTCAAATGAGCAAAGGGGCTTATCTATGCAAAGGCGCAGGCGTCTTCCGCAGGAACTCGGTGTGCTGCTCGTCGTCGTCATCGTCGCGGTCATCCTCGGCGCGATGTCGCCGGAGTTCCGCACGCCGGGCAACCTGAGCGTGCTCCTGCTCAACGGAGCGGTCGTCACCTTCCTCGCGCTCGGGCAGACGTGCGTTCTGCTGACGGGCGGCATCGACCTCTCCGTCGGATCGAACATCGCGCTCACCGGAGTGATCGCGGCGATGTCGATGGCGGCGGGAGTGCCGTGGTGGGGAGCGGCGCTGCTCGCGATCGCGACGGGCGTCCTCGTCGGCGTGTTCAACGGCGTGATGGTGCACTACGGGCGGATGCCTCCGTTCATCGTCACGTTCGCGACGTTCGGGATCACGGCGTCCATCCCGAACGTGCTGACCCAGGCCAAGTCGGTCACGGTGACCGACCCGATGTTCGCGTTCTTCGGACGGGGCAGCGTGTTCGGCATCCCCGTGCCGATCCTGCTCGTGATCCTCGCCGCCCTGGTCATCTGGTTCCTGCTCAAGGGCACGGCCACGGGAACGCACATCTACGCGGTCGGCGGGAACAAGGAGACGGCTCGTCTCGCCGGCATCAACATCGCCAGGACGACGATCCTCGTGTACGTCATCTCCGGGATCTGCGCGGCCTTCGGCGGGATCATCACGGCCTCGCGCCTGATGGTCGGATACCCCACGGCCGGCTCCGGGAACGAGCAGTTCTACTCGATCGCGGCCTCGGTGGTCGGAGGGGTGTCGCTGTTCGGCGGCGTCGGCACGGTCGTCGGGGCGTTCATCGGGGCGCTCCTCATCGCCGAGGTCTCGAACGGCATGAACGTGATCGGCGTGGACTCCTACTGGCAGCCGCTCGTCATCGGCGCGATCATCCTGATCGGCGTGCTCCTCGACACGAACAAGGGCGGCCTGCGCGGGCTGCGTCAGCGGCTTCTGAAGCAGCAGACGCGCCCGGACGGACAGCGTCCTCCTGCCCCGCCGGCAGAGCTCGCGAGCCCGCCTCCGCAGCCGCCGGCCTCCAGCTGACACCCCCACCCCGGTCCGACACCACGAGAAGGAAAGACAATGATGTCCATTCGACACACCCTCGCGGGCGCCGCGGCGCTCGCGGGCCTCGCCCTCGTCCTGAGCGGCTGCAGCGGAGCCATCGACACCGGCGCCGGCGGCGCGTCCGAGGGAGGAGCGCCCGCGGAGGCCCAGGTCCCCGAGTCGTGCTCCGAGGACGGGGCGATGATCTCCGTCCTCCTCCCGAACCAGGTCAACCCCTACTACGTGGCGATGAAGGAGGGCTTCGAGGAGGCGGCCGCGGAGCACGGGATGACGGCCGAGGTGCAGATCGCCGACGACGACGACGCGCAGCAGCTGGCGCAGGCGGAGGCGGCGCTCCAGAAGAGCCCGTGCGCGCTGGCGCTCAACCCCGTCAAGTCCGAGCCGGCGGCGGCGATCGTCCGCGCCGCCAACGACGCGGGCGTGCCCGTCTTCACCGTCAACGTGATCGTCGACGAGGACGCGCTGGCCGCACAGGGCGCGTCGATCGTCCAGTACCTCGGCGCGGACAACAAGGCAGGTGGCGCCCAGGTGGGCGAGAAGGCCGCGGAGGACTTCGGAGACGACGCGCTGCGCGTCGGCCTCGTCACGGAGCCGGACGAGGTCCCCGTGGTCATCCGCGACGAGGGCTTCGAGGAGGCGATCTCGTCGCATCCGGACGCGGAGATCGTCGCCGAGGTCGACGGCAACGTGAAGGCGACGGACTCCCTGGACGTCACGGGCGCGATGCTCCAGGGCAACCCCGACATGAACGCGATCTTCGCGTCGACGGGGCCCGCGGCCCAGGGCGCTCTCGAAGCGGTCATCGCCTCGGGGCGCGACGTGAAGGTCTACGGGTTCTGCGCACCGGAGGTGCAGACGACCGATTCCTACCCGGCGTGCGTCGCCCAGGAGCCCGCCGACTACGGCGCCCGGGTCGTCGAGCAGATCGCGCTCTTCGTCGACGGCGAGAGCGTGGATCCCGAGATCCTCCGCCCGCTGAAGATGTTCTCGGACGGCGAGACGCCGGCGCCGGGAGAGGTCGGCTGACCCCATGACCACCAGGGACACGCCCTCGAGCGCGCGGCGACTCGAGGCGAAGGAGATCACGAAGGACTACTCGGGCGTGCCCGTGCTCTTGGGCGTGTCCCTCTCGGTGAGCCCCGGTGAGGTCGTGGGACTCGTCGGGCACAACGGGGCAGGCAAGTCGACGCTGCTCAAGGTGCTCTCCGGCGCGCACCGCGAATCCGGCGGAGACCTCCTCATCGACGGGGAGCCGACCTCGCTGTCCTCGCCCTCCGACGCGATCGCCCACGGCATCTCGACCGTCTACCAGGAGCTGTCGCTGCTGCCGAACCTCACGGTCGCCGAGAACATCTGGCTGGGGCGGGAGAAGTCCCGCGGCGGCATCGCGCTCGACCGGAGGCGGATGAGGCGGGAAGCCCGAGACCTCCTCGGAGACTTCGGTCTCGCGGTCGACCCCGACTCGCTGGTCGGCGACCACCCCGTCGCCACGCGCCAGCTCCTCGAGATCGCCATCGCCTCCAGCCGCGACACGAGGTACCTCCTGCTCGACGAGCCGACGACGTCGCTCGAGGGCGAGCAGGTCGGCACCCTCCTGTCCCGGATCCGCGCGCTCGCGGACGAACGCGGCATCGGGGTGCTGATCATCAACCACAAGCTGGACGAGCTGTACGGCGTCGCGGATCGCATCGCCGCCCTCATGAACGGACGGATCCTGCTGGACGCCCCGGCGGCGACGATCGACCGCCGCGAGGTCGTCCAGGCGATCGCGGGCGCCGACCACTTCACGACCGCCGCGCGGACGCGGAGCACGACCGACCTCCCGCGAGAGGAGGTGCTGCGCGTCGACGACCTGCGGGGGAAGGGCATGAACGGGATCACGTTCCGCGCGCGGAGCGCGGAGGTCCTCGGCATCTACGGTCTGGGCGGATCCGGACGCAGCGAGACGCTGCGCGCCATCGCGGGCGTCCAGCCGGTCGCGTCGGGGAGCATCTGCGACCGCACGGGGGCGGAGATACGGCCGCGTCGCCCCGGCGACGCGAAGAAGCGCGGCATCGCGTTCCTCACGGAGGAGCGCAAGCACGACGGCATCGTCCCGCTGATGGACTCCCTCATGAACACCGCGCTCCCGGTGCTGCGGCGCTTCAGCCGAGCCGGCGTGCTCGACCGCCGGGCGCTGCGGTCGGAGGCGTCCGAGCTGCTCACGGGCCTCGGCCTCCGCGGCGACCCGCGCGAGCCGATCTCGTCGCTCTCGGGCGGCAACCAGCAGAAGGCTCTGATCGCGCGCGCGCTCATCCAGCGCCCGGAGATCCTCCTGCTCGACGAGCCCTCGAAGGGCGTCGACATCGGCGCGAAGAGCGAGATCCACGCGATCATGCGACGGCTCGCGCACGAGGAGGGCATCGCGGTCGTGATGGTCTCCTCCGAGGAGGAGGAGATCCTCGACGTCGCGGATCGCGTGCTCGTCTTCGCGGGCGGGCGCGTCGTGGCGGGGCCGACCCCCGCCGAGGACCTGGACATCGCGCAGCTGCGCACACTGGCTTGGAACGAGGACGCGCAGGCCGCGTGAGCGGGGCGCGCAGAAGGAGGACCACGTGTCGACAACGATGACCCCCGAGCAGATGCTCGCCGCCGCGCGGGAGGCCGCCTCGGCGGAGGCCGCCGCCATCCAGGGCGTCGCCGAGCAGATCGACGAGAGCCTCGTGGCCGTGATCGAGATCATCACGGCGCTGAAGGGGAAGGTGCTCGTCACGGGAGGCGGGACCTCGTCGACGATCGCCCGCCGGATGGCGCACCTGCTGTCGGTGTCGGGGACGCCGTCGCTCTTCGTGCACGCCATGGACGCCCTCCACGGCACGATGGGCGCGATCGAGCCGGACGACCTGCTGATCGCGCTGTCCAAGGGCGGGGAGTCGGACGAGATCAACCAGCTCTGCCGGATGGTGGGCGAGAAGGGGACGGTCGTCGTCGGGATCGGCGAACGGCCGGAGTCGACCCTCGCGCGCCTCTCCGACGTCTTCGTGCCGCTGCGCACCGCCGAGGGCGCCGACCCCGGCGGGATCCTCGCGATGGGGTCGACCCTCGTGGCCGCCACCTGGGGAGACGCGCTCGCTCGGACGCTCATGAGGATGCGCGACTGGGAGACCGGGGACTCCATCGGGATCCACCCCGCGGGCTACGTGGGGAAGATCGGCGCGAGCGACGCCGAACGGCGATGACCCTCGTCCTCGGAGTCGACCTCTCCACCCAGGCGTGCACGGCCGAGGTCCGCGACGCGGCGTCCTTCGCCGTGGTGGGGACGGCGAGGGAGCCCCTCGCCCCCACCGCGCCGCCCGTGTCCGAGCAGCGGGCGGGCGACTGGTGGGAGGCCCTCCGCCGGTGCACGGCGTCCCTGCGCGCGCAGGGCGTGGAGCTCGGCGACATCGCCGCCGTGTCCGTCGCCGGTCAGTGCCACGGCCTGGTCCCGCTGGACGGCGCGGGAGAGGCGATCCGCCCGGTGAAGCTGTGGAACGACACCACGTCGTCCCCGCAGACGAGCCGCCTTCTCGATCGCGTCGGCCGGGAGGAGTTCGCCCGGCGCGTCGGGTCCGTCCCGACCGCGGCGTTCACGATCGGCAAGCTCGCGTGGCTCCTGGAGGAGGAGCCGGAGACCATCGCCCGTCTCGCCCGCGTCGTCCTCCCGCACGACTACCTCACCTATCGGCTGACGGGCGAGTTCGCGACGGACCGCTCGGAGGCCTCGGGAACCGGCTACTTCGACGCGGTGCGGATGCGGTACGACCACGATCTCCTCCGCGAGTGCTTCGGATCCGCGCTGGCGTGGGAGGGGCTCTTCCCCGAGGTGCGCGGCCCCTCGGAGACGGCGGGGCAGGTGACCCGCGATGCGGCGGAGGCGCTCGGCCTCCGCTCCGGGATCCCTGTCGCCGTCGGCGGGGGCGACCAGCACGTCGCGGCGCTGGGGCTCGGGATCCGAGAGCGGGACGTCGCCTTCAGCCTCGGAACGTCGGGGGTCGTGTTCGCCTCGTCCGCCCGCCCCGTCATGGATCCGAGCGGCTGGGTCGACGGCGTGGCGAACGCGGTCGGCGGCTGGCTGCCCCTGGTCTGCACGCTCAACGCGACGAAGGTGACCGACTGGATGGCGAGGCTCCTCGGTGTGGACGTCGTCGGCCTCGGAGAGCTCGCGCTGTCCGCCGGAGCCGGCAGCGGGCCGATCCTGGCGGCGTACCTCGACGGGGAGCGCTCGCCGTCGCTGCCGGATGCGAGGGCCCTCCTGTGCGGGATCGTCGGGGCCGACACACGGGAGACCGTCGCGCGCGCCGCCTTCCAGGGCGTGCTGATGGGGCTCATGCGCGGACGCGATGCGATCGCCGACTGCGGGGTCCCTGTCGACGGGCGGGTCATCGCGGTGGGCGGAGGCGCCCGCTCCGCGGCGTACACGCAGCTCCTGGCCGATCTCATCGGAGGCGTCGTGAGCGTGATCGACGAGCCGGAGGCCACCGCGCGGGGAGCCTGCGTGCAGGCCCTCGCCGTCCTGGAGCGACGCGACGTGGCGGAGACCGGGCGCCTCCTCGCGCCCGCGGTCGAGATCGCCGCCGCGCCGCGCGTCGACCGCGCTCAGTGGGAGGGCCTCCGCGCGGGGTACGAGCGAGCGTGCCGTGCCGCCGCGGAGACGAGTGCGGCCGATGTCGTCGCGTGAGCGGCGGACGGTGAGGATCGGCCCCTCCCTGCTCGCCGCCGACCCTCTCGCGCTTCGCGAGGAGGTGGCGCGGGTCGCGGAGGCCGACTTCCTCCACGTGGACATCTTCGGCGGGGACTTCGTCGCGGGAGCGACCTGGGGGCCCCACACCCTCCGGGCTCTCACGGCCGAGAGCGCCCTGCCGGTGGAGGCCCACCTGATGGCGGCCGACCTCGACTGGTGGGTCGACGCCGCGAGCGATGCGGGATGCGATCGCGTCGTCTTCCACGTCGAGGCGACGGAGCGACCGCGAGACCTCGCGGACCGGATCCGCGAGCGCGGCTCGAGCCCCGGCATCGCGGTGTCGCCCGGCACCCCGATCGAGCGGCTGACCGCGCTCGCGGGCGGCGTCGACCTCGTGCTCGTCATGGGCGTGGAGCCGGGGCGGGGCGGGACGGGGATGCTCCCGGGAACCGCCGATCGCGTCCGCCGGGCGGCGTCGCTCGTCGCGCGGGAGCCGCGGGAGGTCGTCGTCGGGGTGGACGGGAGCGTCTCCGCCGACAACCTGGCGGATCTCGTCGCGGCCGGCGCGCGGAGCGCGGTCGTCGGGACGCATCTCTTCGCGGGGAGGGATCCGTCTGCGCGCCTGTCCGCGCTGAGGGAGATCGCGGCGGCGCCGAGCGCACCCTGAACCGCGCCGATCCCTCGCGGGGCCGAGACGCCCCGCCGGCGGGATCGTCCACGTGCGGCGGTGAGACGTCGTCACTCGAGCGTGTCTCCCCTTCTGCGGGAATGCCGCCCGCTTTCCCGCAGAAGGTGAGACACGCTCCGAGGGGGGACCTTCGCGTGTCTCGCGAATGGTGGGAAAGGGCGCGGCATATCAGCCGTTCGTGAGACATGCCGCGCGGCACGACCGCGCGCCAGCCCGCCCCCGCGCCGGGCCGCCCCGGCCCCGCACCCCGCGACCGCGACAAGCCACGCGCGGTTTACCTGCGGGTTCACCTCCGCGTCACCTCGGGGGAGGGAGCGCGCCACGTCGGCCGCCGAAGCTGAGCGGCATGGAGACGACGACACGCACCCCCGAGGAGAGGCGGCGCACGGCGCGCGTGCTCTCCGGGGCGGACGAGGGGCAGCTGGCTCGGCTGTGGGCCGACTGGCCGGATCGCCCCGAAATCGAGTACATCCGCGGGCCCGAGCAGGGCCTCGTGATGGTCCAGGCGCGCACCGGGGGGACGGGCGACCGGTTCCACCTCGGCGAGGCGACCGCGACGCGGGCGACCGTCGCCGTGCGCGGCGCCGGCGACGAGGCCCTCGGCACCGGCTACGTGCTGGGCAGCAGCCCCGAGCACGCGGCGCTCGTCGCGATCTTCGACGGCCTGCTGGGGTCCGCGCACCGCGAGCGCGTCATCGAGCGCGTCATCGAGCCCCTCGAGAGGGAGCAGGCGGAGCGCGACGCCGAGCGTCGGCGCGACGCCCGCAGCACGGTCGTCGACTTCTTCACCGTGGCCCGCGAGAACGACGGAGACGACGAGGACGACGAATGACTGAGGCCCTGCACACCCCGGGCTTCTCCGCCCCCGTCCGCGACGCGCAGCGCGTGTTCCGCGCCGTGCTCGAGGCGATGTCGCGGCCCGCGCGGCCCCACCCCGTGGATCCCGGCGTCGCGCCGCCCGCGCCCCTCGGGCCCCTCGCGGGCGCCATCGTCCTGGCCCTCGCCGACGCGCAGACGCCCGTCTGGCTCGATCCCGCCCTCACCCGCGACGAGGCGGCGGCGCGATGGATCCGCTTCCACACAGGCGCGCCGATCGTCGCAGACGCGTGGGACGCCGCGTTCGCGATCGCCTCCTGCCCGTCGGCGGCGCCGCGCCTCGACGAGCTCTCCGCCGGCACCGACGAGGAGCCGCACCTGTCGGCCACCCTCGTCATCGACGCCTCCGACGCGCGGCCGACCGGCGACCTCGTCGCGACGGGGCCGGGCGTCGACGGATCCCTCGCCTGGGACGGCGCGGGGCTGCCCGCCGGGTTCCTCCCGCAGTGGCGGGAGAACGGCCAGCGCTTCCCGCGCGGCGTCGACGTGCTGCTCGCGGGGCGTGACGGCATCGTCGGCCTGCCCCGGACGACCCGACTCGAGAACGCGGAGGCGCGCTGATGTACGTGGCTGTGAAGGGCGGGGAGAAGGCGATCGCCAACGCGCACGCGCTGCTCGCGAAGCGCGGAGAGGGCGCGCACGAGCGGATCCTGCTCGAGCAGGTGCGCGACCAGATGGGCGTACTCGTCGCCCGCGTCATGTCCGAGGGGTCGCTCTACGACCCCGACCTCGCCGCGAAGGCTCTCCTGCAGGCGCAGGGCGACGTGCTCGAGGCGATCACCCTCGTGCGCTCCTACCGCACGACCCTGCCGCGGTTCGGCACGACGGCTCCGCTCGACACGGGATCCCTCCCGTCCGAGCGGCGCGTGTCGGCGACGTTCAAGGACATCCCCGGCGGCCAGCAGCTCGGCGCGACGTTCGACTACACGCACCGCCTGCTCGTCGATGAGCTCGCCGTTCCCGAGGTGCCCGCTCCGGAGGCGGACGTCGACGAGCCGATGCCGCGCGTCACCGACCTGCTCGGCGCCGGCGCGCTCATCGAGCCCGACCGCCCCGAGGGGTGGACCGACCCCGACCCCGGCGACCTCACGCGCGAGCCGACGACGTTCCCGATGACGCGCGCCGAGCGGCTGCAGGCGCTCGCCCGCGGCGACGAGGGCTTCCTCCTCTCGCTCGGCTACTCCACGCAGCGCGGCTTCGGCAACACCCACCCCTTCGTGGGCGAGGTGCGCGTCGGCGAGGTCGAGGTCGTCTTCGACGCTCCCGAGATCGGGCACGAGATCCCCATCGGGCGCATCGAGGTCACCGAGTGCCAGATGGTCAACCAGTTCACGGGATCCGCCGACCGGCCCCCGCAGTTCACCCGCGGCTACGGGCTCGTGTTCGGCCGAGGCGAGCGCAAGGCCATGTCGATGTCGCTCGTCGACCGCGCGCTGCGCCGCGACGAGTTCGGCGAGCGCGAGGTGAGCCCCGCGCAGGACGAGGAGTTCGTCATCGAGCACGCCGACAGCGTGCAGGCGGCGGGCTTCGTCGAGCACCTCAAGCTGCCCCACTACGTCGACTTCCAGGCCGAGCTCGTGCTCATCCGCACGCTGAACGAGGAGTTCCGCGCGCGCCGCGCGGCCGCAGGAGCCCCGGAGGAGGCGGACCCCGAGACGGCCCGCGAGAAGGAGGACGCACGATGACCACGGATCCCGCCGCGACGAGCACGGGCCCCCGCATCGTCTACAACGAGGGCTACCTCGACGAGCAGACCAAGCGCGTCGTGCGCCGCGCCCTGCTGAAGGGCGTCGCGGTGCCCGGCTTCCAGGTGCCGTTCGCGTCGCGCGAGGTGCCGATGCCCCGCGGCTGGGGCACGGGCGGCGTGCAGGTGACGGCGTCGGTGATCGGCGAGGACGACACCCTCAAGGTCATCGACCAGGGTGCGGACGACACGACCAACGCCGTCTCGATCCGGCAGTTCTTCGAGCGCGTCGCGGGGTCTGCGACGACGACCCGCACCGACCTCGCGTCGATCATCCAGACCAGGCACCGGATTCCCGAGACGCCGCTCGCCGACGGGCAGATCATCGTCTACCAGGTGCCGATGCCCGAGCCGCTGCGCATGCTCGAGCCCCGCGAGACGGAGACCCGCCGCCTGCACGCGCTCGAGGAGTACGGCCTCATGTACGTGAAGCTCTACGAGGACATCTCGCGATACGGGCACGTGGCGCGCACCTACGACTATCCGGTGCTCGTGAACGGCCGCTACGTGACCGCGCCCTCGCCGATCCCCAGCTTCGACAACCCCAAGATGCACCAGAGCCCCGCGCTGCAGCTGTTCGGCGCGGGCCGCGAGAAGCGCATCTACGCCATCCCGCCGTACACCGACGTCGAGAGCCTCGGCTTCGAGGACGTCCCGTTCGAGCCGCAGACCTTCTCGTCGCCGTGCGAGATCTGCGGGTCGGAGGGCGTCTACCTCGACGAGGTCATCGTCGACGACCAGGGCAGCGCGATGTACGTGTGCAGCGACACCGACCACTGCGAGCGCCAGGCGGCGATCGCCCGGCGCGATGAGAAGAAGACCGAGGTGCGCGCATGAACCCCGAGCTGCCCCTGCTCAGCGTCGCAGACGCCGGGCACCGCTACGGCGACCGCTTCGGCTGCCGCGACGTGTCGTTCGACCTGTGGCCGGGTGAGGTGCTCGCCGTCGTCGGCGAGTCGGGATCCGGCAAGTCGACGCTGCTCGGCATGCTCTCCCAGCGCCTCTCGATCGACGTCGGCCAGGTGCGCTATCGCGCGGGCGACGGCGACGACCTCGTCGACCTCTCTACGCTCTCCGAGCGCGAGGTGCGGCGGCTGTGGCGCACCGAGTGGGGCTTCGTGCACCAGAACGCCGCCGACGGGCTGCGCATGCACGTCTCCGCCGGGGGCAACGTCGGCGAGCCGCTCATGGCGAACGGACTGCGGCACTACGGGCGCATCCGCGCGCAGGCGGCCGAGTGGCTCGAGCGGGTCGAGATCCCGCGCGACCGCATGGACGACGCCCCCGCGGAGTTCTCCGGCGGCATGCGCCAGCGCGTGCAGATCGCCCGCAACCTCGTCTTCGGCCCCCGGCTCGTGTTCATGGACGAGCCCACGAGCGGCCTCGACGTGTCGGTGCAGGCGCGCCTGCTCGACCTCATCCGGCGCCTCGTCGCCGACCTCGGCCTCGCCGTGGTCGTCGTCACGCACGACCTCGCGGTCGCGCGCCTCATCTCCCACCGCACGCTGGTGATGAAGGACGGCCGGGTCATCGAGCAGGGTCTCACCGACCGCGTGCTCGACGACCCCCAGGCCGCCTACACGCAGCTGCTCGTCTCCTCGATCCTCCAGGGGTGATCCGCATGACCCACACCGATCCCGCAGGCGCCGTCCTCTCGCTCGTCGGAGTCTCGAAGACCTTCACCCTGCACCTGCAGGGATCCCAGCGGCTGCCCGTGCTGCGTGACGTCTCCTTCGACGTGCCGCGGGGTCGGTGCGTCGTGCTCGGCGGCGAGTCGGGCGCGGGCAAGAGCACCATCATGAAGATGGTGTTCGGCAGCTACGCCGCCGACGGGGGCCGCATCCTCCTCCGGCACGACGGGGGAGAGCTCGACCTCGTGCGCGCCGCCCCGCGGCAGGTGCTCGCCGCCCGCCGCGACACGATGGGCTACGTCAGCCAGTTCCTGCGCGCGGTGCCGCGCGTCGCGGCGCTCGACGTCGTCGCGGAGCCCCTCATCGAGCGCGGCGTCTCCCGCGACGAGGCGCGCGAGCGCGCGGGCGGGCTGCTCGCCCGGCTCAGCATCCCCGAGCGGCTCTGGAACCTGCCGCCCGCGACGTTCTCCGGCGGCGAGCAGCAGCGCGTGAACATCGCCCGCGGCTTCGCGACCGAGCGCCCCCTCATGCTGCTCGACGAGCCCACCGCGTCGCTCGACGCCCGCAACCGCGTCGTCGTCATCGAGATGATCCGCGAGCGGCTCGCCCAGGGCACGGGGATCATCGCGATCTTCCACGACGCGGACGTGCGCGAGGCCGTCGGCGACGAGGTCGTCGACGTGCAGCGCTTCACCCCCGCGAAGGAGCCGGTCGCCGCATGACGCGCTACGCCGTCTACGCGATCCCGGGAGCGGACGACGCCGCCCCCGGGGTCGCCCGGCGCCTGCGCGACGCCGCCCTCGCCTGGTACGCCCGCGACGACGTGCGGGATCTCGTGACGGATCCCGTCCGCTACGGGTTCCACGCCACGCTCAAGGCGCCCTTCCGCCTGGCCGACGGGGTGACCGAGGCCGACCTGCAGGGCGCGGTCTCCCACTTCGCGGCGGGCGCGCAGGCGGTGCGGATCCCCGCGATCCGCCCCGCCGCGATCGGCCGGTTCCGCGCGCTCGTCCCCGGCGAGCGGCACCGCGACCTCGCGGCGCTCGCCGCGGACGTCGTGGCCGCGTTCGAGCCGCAGCGCGCCGCGCTGACGCCCGACGAGATCGCGCGCCGCCGGCCCGAGCGCCTCACCGACCGGCAGAGCGAGCTGCTCGACGCCTACGGCTATCCGTACGTGCTCGACGAGTTCCGCTTCCACATGACGCTCACCGATCCCGTCCCCGAGAGCGAGGCGGCGCGGATCGACCAGGCGATCGCCGACCACTTCGCGGGGCTCCTCGGCGCCGACATCCCGCTGACGGCGCTCGCGGTGAGCGTCGAGCCGGCGCCCGGCGCGCCCTTCCGCCTCCTCTCCACCCACCCGCTCGGCGCCATGCCCGCCATGCCCGCCACGACCCCGGAGCACGCAGACTCATGACAACGACCACCCTCGCCAACGCCCGCGTCGTCCTGCCCGACGAGGTCGTGCACGCGTCCGTCGAGATCGACGGCGACCGGATCATCGGCCTCGGCGCCCCCGACGCGTCAGGGGAGGACATGGCGGGCGACTACCTGCTGCCCGGCCTCGTCGAGCTGCACACCGACCAGGTCGAGTCGCACTACCAGCCGCGCCCGCGCCGCTTCTGGGATCCGCTGACGGCCGTCATCTCGCACGACGCGCAGATGGCCGCCTCCGGCATCACGACGGTCTTCGACGCCCTGCGGATCGGATCGGGGCCAGGCGACCGCACGGTGTCGCAGAGCGCCGGCACCCTCATCGAGGCGATCGTGCACGCCGCCGAGGAGGGGCTGCTGCGCGCCGACCACCTCGTGCACCTGCGCTGCGAGGTCGCGACCGACGACGTGATCGAGGCGTTCGAGGAGGTCGGCGGACACGACCGGGTGCGCCTCGTCTCGCTCATGGATCACACCCCCGGCCAGCGCCAGTACGCCGACGTGTCGGCGTTCCGCACCTACATGCGCGGCAAGCACCGCTTCACCGACGAGGAGTTCGAGGCGCACGTCGCCGAGCTGCACGTGCGCGCCGAGAAGTACTCCGACGTCAACCGCCGCGAGATGGCGCGTCGCGCCCGCGAGCGGGGCATCACGATGGCCGCGCACGACGACGCGACGGCCCTGCACGTCGCCGAGTCGACCGACCTCGGCGTGCGCATCTCGGAGTTCCCGACGACCGAGACGGCTGCCCGCGCGGCGCGCGCGGCCGGCCAGCTCATCGTCATGGGCGCCCCGAACATCGTCCGCGGCGGCTCGCACTCGGGCAACGTCGCGGCGCAGGATCTCCTCGTCGAGGGGCTGCTCGACATCCTCTCGAGCGACTACGTGCCCGCCAGCCCCCTGCAGGCGGCGTTCAGCCTCTTCGGGCGCGATCTCGTGACCCTGCCGCAGGCGGCGGCTCTCGTGAGCGGCAACCCCGCGCGCGCGATCGGGCTCGACGACCGGGGCGAGATCGCGGCCGGGCGGCGCGCCGACCTCGTGCGCGTGCGCGCCCACCGGCCGATCGTGGGGAACCTCCCCGAGGGCGCGCTCGTGCCGATCGTGCGCGGCGTGTGGCGCGAAGGGAGCCGGGTGGCATGACCGGCTGCCTCGTCGCGGTCGTCGGGCCGTCGGGATCCGGCAAGGACGCGGTGCTCGGCTGGGCGCGCGAGCGGCTCGCGGAGGCGCACGCGCTCTTCCCGCGCCGCGTCGTCACCCGGCCGGCTGGCCCGGGGGAGGAGCACGAGCCGTGCGCGCCGGACGACTTCGCCGCGCGCGCCGACCGCGGCGAGTTCGCGGTGCGCTGGGAGGCGCACGGGCTGAGCTACGGGGTGCCCGCCTCCGTCGCCCGCCACGTCGCGGACGGCGGCGTCGCGGTCGTCAACGTCTCCCGCGGCGTGCTCCCGAGCCTCGCGGATGTCTTCGGGCGCGTGCGCGTCGTGCGGGTGACGGTGCCGGAGGAGGTGCGGCGCGAGCGGATCCTCGCCCGCGGACGCGAGGGATCCGCCGCCGCCGAGGCGCGGCTGAGCCGCCCCGATCCGGCCCCCGACTTCCCCGTCGACCTGGAGATCGTCAACGACGCGGCGCTCTCGACCGCTGGCGCCCGCCTCGTCGCCCTCGTGGAGTCCCTCCGCCTCCCCGCCTGACGCTCCGGATGACGCGAACGCCCCTTCACCGGCCTGGGGAAGGGGCGTTCGCGTCATCCGGGCGGGGCCCGGATCCGGCCTGTGGATAACGAAGCGGGCGTTCGCCGCGGAGGGCACGGTGGGAGACATGCCGCGCCTCCCGCTTCCCGGCGACCTGCCCGCCGCGTCCCGCGTGGCCGACGCCCGAGGGGCGGGCATCAGCAGATCGCGGCTGCGCGGGGCGGACCTCCAACGCCCGTTCCACGGCATCCGGGTGCGAGCCGGGGAACCCGAGGATCCGGACGCGGGCGCGGACGACGCGCGTCGGGAGCGGATCCGACGAGCGGCTCAGGCCGCGATCCCGCTTCTCTCATCCGATCAGTTCCTCAGCCACCAGACGGCCGCCGTGCTGTGGGGCGCACCCGTTCCTCTGGCGGACGAGCGGATTCACGTGACGGTCTGGGAGGACGGGAGCCTCCCGCGCACGGCAGGCATCTGCGGACACCGCGTGCGGCGCGACCTGGCGACGGTGCGGCGGCGGGAGGGGCTTCCCGTGACCTCGCCGGCGTCGACCTGGGCGATGCTCGGCGCGCTTCCGGTGCGCGACCTCGTCGTCCTGGGGGACGTCCTCTGCCGCGTGTGGCGGGACGGCGTCGGGCGCCCGCCTCCCGGTCGCGCACCGCTCGCGACCCCGGCGCAGCTCGCCTCGGCGCTCGGCGCGGGGCGGCGCCTCGGCGCACCCCGACTGCGCGAGGCGCTGGCGCGGATCCGCACCGATTCGTGGTCGCCGCGCGAGTCGCTGGTCCGGTGCGCGCTCGGCGACGCGGGGCTTCCGGAGCCGGCGCTCAACGTCGACATCTGGACGGGCGAGGGACGCTTCCTCGGCTGCGTCGACCTCTGCTACCCGGAGGCGAAGATCGCGATCGAGTATCAGGGCCGTCACCACGCGGCCCGCTACGCACGCGACGTCGAGCGCCTGGAGCGGATGCGGGCGGCGGGGTGGATCGTCATCGAGGTCACGGCGGAGCTTCTGGCCCGCCCGCACGAGCTGGTGCGCCGCGTCTCCCGCGCGCTCCGGTCCCGCGGCCTCCCCGCCTGACGTCCAGATGACGCGAATGCCCCGTCATTCGCTCCAGGAAGGACCGTTCGCGTCATCTGGACGGGTGGGGAGGGCGTCCGGACGGACGGTGGCGCCTTCGACCGCCTCCGCCTGCTCGACACCTGACCCGGTGCCGCCGAGGTAACACAACGACGCACATTTCGCCCCGACGCGCGGTCACCTGGTTCGCTGGACGCACGCAGACGTTCGTAAGGAGTCGAGGATGAGCGCGTTCGCAGCCGGGGAGTCGGGTTTCAGCACGAGGCAGGTGCACGTCGGCTCGGCGGTGCCCGAGGCGTCTCCGCGCGCGCTCCCGATCCACTTCAGCGCCGGATTCACCTTCGAGAGCCTCGACGAGGCGGAGGCGCACTTCGGCGGCGGACAGGGCTTCGGCTACAGCCGCACGGGCAACCCGACCGTCGCGGCCGTCGAGAAGCGGCTCGCGTCGCTCGAGTCGGGATCCGACGCGGTGCTCCTCGCGAGCGGGCAGGCGGCGGTCGTCGTCGCGCTGCTGGGTCTCATCGACGCGGGCGGGCACATCGTCAGCTCGAACCACATCTACGAGGGCACCCGCGGCCTGCTCACCCAGAACCTCCCGCGCGCGGGCGTGACGAGCGACTTCGTCGACGACGTCGCCGACCCCGACGCGTGGCGCGCCGCGATCCGCCCGAACACCCGGGCGCTGTTCGCCGAGTCGATCTCGAACGCCCGCAACGACATCCTCGACATCGCCGCGATCTCCGCGGTCGCCGACGAGCACGGGATCCCCCTGATCGTCGACAACACGTTCGCGACGCCGTACCTCGTGCGGCCCATCGAGCACGGCGCCGCGGTCGTCGTGCACTCGGCGAGCAAGTTCCTCTCGGGGCACGGCACGGCGCTCGGCGGCGTGATCGTCGACAGCGGCCGCTTCGACGCCGCCCGGGCCGGCGACCGCTTCCCGCACCTGACCGAGCCGGCCGCCCCCGGAGCCCCGAGCCTCTGGGAGCTGCACGGCCCCCGCGCCCGCGCCGTGTACCTGCGCGACAGCGAGGCGCCGCGCCTCGGCCCGACGCCGTCTGCCCTCAACGCCTTCTTCATCGGGCAGGGGATCGAGACCCTCAGCCTCCGCGTGGAGCGCCAGTCGCAGAACGCGCTCGCCGTGGCGCGGTGGCTCGACGAGCGGCCCGAGGTCGCGTCCGTCGACTACGTCGGCCTCGACGCGCACCCGCACCACGCCCTGGGCGAGCGCTATCTCCGGGGCGGCAGCGGATCCGTCTTCACGTTCACGCTGACGGGCGGCCGGGAGGCCGCGGCCGCGTTCGTCGAGGCGGTCGAGCTGTTCGCGCACATGGCCCACCTCGGCGACACGCGCTCCCTCGTGCTGCACCCGGCGTCGACGAGCCACGTGTTCCGCACGATCCCCGAGCGCGAGGCGCTCGGCGTCTTCCCCGGCACGCTGCGCGTCTCGATCGGCATCGAGGACGTCTCCGACATCCTCGCCGACCTCGACCGCGGCCTCGCCGCCGCGCGCGCCGCGACGTCCGATGCGCGGGAGGGCGCGCTCGCGTGAGCCGCCTGCAGCACTTCGGCTGGTTCCTCGCCCGCGGCTTCGGGCCGCACGGCTGGGGGCACCCGTACCTCGACTGGGGATACCGCTGGACCGAGCCCGCGCTCTACCAGGAGTCGGCGCGCACCCTCGAGCAGGCGGGCTTCGACCTGCTGCTCATCGAGGATTCGCCCTCGCTCGGATCCCCGGAGACGATCGACCTGCGCGTGCGCCAGGCGTTCGGCGGCCCCAAGCACGACCCCCTCATGCTCGCGCCCTACCTCTTCCAGGCCACGCGGGCGCTCGGCGTGCTCCCCACCGTCAACCCCGCCGCGATGCTCCCGTACACGGCCGCGCGGCAGTTCGCGTCGCTGCAGCACCTGTCGGGGCACCGGCTCGGGCTCAACGTCGTGACCGACACGGGCAGCGCCCGGCACTTCTCGGACGCCCCGCCGCTGGGTCACGATGCCGCGTACGACCGCGCGGAGGAGTGGCTCGCCGGCATCCGGGCGCTGTGGCGCAGCTGGCCGGACGACGCGCTCATCGCCGACCCCGCCCGCGGGCGCTACGCCGACGGCACGCTGCTGGATCACGCGCGCCACCGCGGCGAGCACTTCGCGTTCGACGGCCCCCTCAACGCGGTGCCGTTCACGGCCGGCGAGCCGATCATCGCCTCGCCGGGCGGATCCGGCCGCGGCCTCGGCTTCGCCGGGGCGAACTCCGACATCCAGCTCGCGCTCGCCCCGCTCGACGAGGCGTCGATCCGGGCGTACCGGCAGCGGATCCACGACGCCGCGATCGTCGCCGGGCGCCGAGCAGACGACATCACGATCATGTTCGCGATCCAGCCCGTGATCGTCTCGTCGCCCGAGGAGGCCGACCGGATCGTCGCCGCCTCGGCTGACCCCGACGACGCCGCGCTGCGGTGGATCGCCGAGCGGCAGTCGAGCGACCTCGAGACCGACCTCACGGCGCTCGACCTCGACGCGCCCCTCGACCTGGGCGCGTTCGGCGAGCACGTGTCGCAGGGATCCCTCCGTCGCCTCATCGGGAAGCACGACCCGGAGACCACGCCGCTGCGCACGATCCTCGCCGCGCACGCGCGCCTCGGGCGGCTGAGCGACGGCACGGGGTTCGTCGGCACGGCCGACGAGTTCGCCGACCGCATCGAGGAGCTGGGCGACTGGGGCAACGACGGCATCCTGCTGTGGGGCGACCTGCACCCCGTCACCGTGCACCGCATGCTCGACGAGCTCGTGCCGATCCTGCGCCGCCGCGGCATCCTCCGCACGGAGCTCGACGACGCGGGCCTCCGCGCCAACCTCTCGGCGTTCTGAGGCGGGCCGGGGTCCGTCGGGCGCTCCCGGGGATCCGGCGCGCCCTCTGCCCGGCGTGTCTCGATTGGGGTGGGAATCCGGGGCCCATTCCCGCGGAAGGTGAGACATGGTGGGGTGTGGTGTTCGGCGTGTCTCGATTGGTGCGGGAATCGGGGGCTCATTCCCGCGGAAGGTGAGACATGGGTGCCCCGCTCAGCGCTCGATCGTGGGGATCGAGGCGAGCAAGCGGCGCGTGTAGTCCTCGCGCGGGTGCAGCAGCACCTGCGTCGTCGGGCCGTGCTCCACGAGCCGGCCCTCGCTCATCACGACGACCTCGTCGGCGAGGCTCTGCACCACGCCGATGTCGTGGCTGACCATCAGCAGCGTGAGCCCCTCCTCGCGCCGCAGCCGGCGCAGGAGATCGAGGATCTGCGCCCGCACGGTCACGTCGAGCGCCGACAGGGGCTCGTCGCCGACGAGGATCGCGGGCCGGTGCGCGATCGCCCGCGCGATGGCGATGCGCTGCCTCTGGCCGCCCGAGAACTCGTGCGGATAGCGGTCGCCGGCATCGCGCGGCAGCCCCACCTGCTCCAGCACCTCGGCCACGCGGTCGCGGCGGTCGCCCTCGACGCCGAGGGCCCAGAGCGGCTCGGCGATGCTGCGCCCCACGCTCATCCGCGGGTCGAGCGAGGCGTACGGATCCTGGAACACGAGCCCCGTGCGTCGCCGCAGCCAGCGCAGGGAGCGCGCCCGTCCTCCGGCGTCGACGCCCCGGCCGTCGACCTCCACGGAGCCCGCCGTGGGCCGGTCGAGGCCGAGCAGCAGCCGGACGAGCGTCGACTTGCCGGAACCGGACTCGCCGATGATGCCGACCGCGTCGCCCGCGCGCACGTCGAGATCGGTCGGGTGCAGCGCGACCGTCTCCCGCCGGCGCTCGAAGAGCGAGCGGCGGGGGAGCGCGAAGGACCGGGAGAGGCCGCGCGCGCGGATGATCGGGTCAGTCATCGGATCCTCCCGGACGCCACAGGGTGGCCGTCGCGTCGCGCAGCAGCCCCTGCGTGACGGGGTGCTCGGGCGCGGCGAGGAGGCGACGCACCGGGCCGCGCTCGACGATCCGCCCCCGCTCGAGCACGGCGGCGTGCTCGGCGACCTGGCCGAGCACCGCGAGGTCGTGGGTGATGAACACGAGCGACATGCCCTCGTCGGCGACGAGGCGCCCCAGCAGATCGAGGATCTCGGCCTGGATCGTCACGTCGAGCGCCGTCGTCGGCTCGTCGGCGACGAGCAGCCGGGGGCGGCCGGCGAGCGCCGCCGCGATCGCGACGCGCTGCCGCTGTCCGCCGGAGAGCTGGTGGGGGTAGCGGCGCACGATCGCCTCGGGATCCGGGAGCCGCACCCGCTCCGCGAGCGAGACGGCGAGCCGCGCGGCCTCGTCGCGGGAGGCGCCGCGGTGGATCCTCGCCGCCTCCGCGATCTGCCTGCCCGCCGTGCGGATGGGGTTGAGGGCCGTGCGCGGCTCCTGGAAGACCATGCCGATCTCGCTGCCCCGCAGTGCGGCCAGCTCGCGGTCGGGGCGGCCGAGCAGCTCCCGCCCGTCCCAGCGGATCGAGCCGATCGCCCGCGCGCCGTCCGGCAGCAGACCGAGCAGCGCGAGCGAGGTGAGCGACTTGCCCGACCCGGACTCGCCGATCAGGCCGAACCGCGCGCCGTCCGGGACGGAGAACGAGACGTCCTCGACGAGCGTCGCGCCGCCGATCTCGATCGAGAGTCCCTCGACCTCGAGGCTCATGCGACCACCCCCGGGGTGTGGGTCGGCGGGCGCCGGTCGCGCCGGATGAGCGTGGGGTCCGTCGCCTCGCGCAGCGCGTCGCCCAGCAGATTGAACGAGAACACGGTCGCGGTGATCGCGAGTCCCGGCCACAGGGCGCTGAGCGGATGGATCGTGACGGCCTGCTGCAGGTCGGCGAGCAGCAGGCCCCAGCTGGGCTGCGTGACGGGGGCGCCGAACCCGAGATACGACAGGCCGGCCTCGGCGAGCACCGCGGCCGCCATCGACCACGACAGCTGCACGATGAACACGGGCGCGGCGTTCGGTAGCAGGTGGCGCACGAGGATCTGCCCGCCCGAGAGGCCGGACGCGCGGGCGGCGAGCACGAAGTCGGCCTGCCCCACGCGGCGCAGCTCCCCGCGAGCCACGCGGGCGATGTTCACGCCGTAGCCGATGCCGACCGACCACACGACGACCCACAGGGAGCCGCCCCACACGGCCGAGATCATCATCGCGATGATGAGGACGGGGAAGGCGATGAGGATGTCGACGAGCACCGCGACCGCTTCTCGCACGGGGCGCGCCGTGAGCGCGCCGAGCGCGGCCAGCAGCACGCCCAGGATCGTCGCGACGATCCCGGCGCCCGCGGCGACGAGCACGGTCACGCGGGATCCGGCGATGAGCAGCGAGAGGATGTCGCGCCCGGTCGCGTCGGTGCCGAGCAGGTGCGGCCAGCCGGGGCCGCTCCACCGCGCGGCGGCGTCGGCGTGCCGCGGGTCGAAGGGCGTCCAGACGAGGGACAGGAGCGCGACCGCGAGGATCGCCGCGACGATGACGAGCGCCGTGCGGCCGATCGGCATGCGCCACAGGCGGGCGAGCCAGGATCCGGGTCTCATGCGCGCTCCCTCTGCCGCGGGTCGACGGCGTGGTGGGCGAGGTCGACGAGGAACCCGACGACGAGCACGAAGCCCGTGAGCGCGAGCAGCTCGCCCTGCACCTTCACGAGGTCGCGCGCGCCCACGTCGGCGACGAGCATGCGCCCGATGCCGGGCAGGTTGAAGACCTGCTCGATGACGACGGCGCCCACGAGGATCCCCGCGATCTGGATCCCGAGCACCGTCACGACCGACATGCCGACGTTCGGGAGGCCGTGGCGCAGCAGAGCCTGCGTGCGCGTGAGCCCCTTCGCGGCCGCGGTGCGCACGTAGTCCTGCCCGAGCGCGGCGAGCGTGGCGCTGCGCACGAAGCGCATGAGCATCGCGCCCTCCACGACGCCGATCGTGAGGGCGGGCAGCGCGAGCGCGGCGAGGGCGGCGCCCGGCTGCTGCCATCCTCCGCGGGGGAAGCCCTGCGCGGGGAACCAGCCGAGCCCCACCGCGAACACGACGACGAGCATCATCCCGGCCCACACGACGGGGATCGCGGCGACGAGCTGCGACCCCATCGCGAGCGCCGCCCCGGAGGCGCGGTCGCGGCGCAGGGCCGCGACGACGCCGAGGGGCAGGGCGAGCGCGAGGGCGATGACGAGCGCGCCGATCCCGAGCGGGACGGTCACCCGCGCCTTCTCGGCGAGCTCGCCGAGCACGGGCGCCCCGGTCAGCATGGAGGCGCCGAGGTCGCCCGTGAGCACCCCGCCGATCCAGTCGAGGTACTGGGTGGCGAGCGGCCGGTCGAGGCCGAGCTCGGCGCGCAGCGCCTCCACCTGGGCGGGCGTGCCCTCCGTGCCGGCGATCATCTGCGCGACGTCGCCTGGCAGCACCCGCAGCGTCGCGAAGATGAGGACGCTCGCGACCAGGAGGCCGAGCGCGAGGAGCAGGATCCTCGTGAGCGCGTAGCGGATCACGGTGAGCGGCGGTGCAGGGTCAGGGCGCCTCGACGGTCACGCCCGCGAGCGGCAGGCGCGTGGACGTCGACGTGCGGGGGAAGCCCTCGATCCCGGGGGCGACCGCGACGATGTCCTCGCGGGCGTAGAGCCAGTCGACCGGGTGGTTCTCGCTCACGAGGCGCGCGGCCTCGGCGAGCAGCTCGGCCGACGCGTCCGCGTCGGTGGCCGACATCGCCTGCTCGTAGAGGTCCTGCACCTCCGGCAGGGTCTCCTCGTCGACGCCGTAGTAGTAGTCGGGGTCGGCCCAGGAGGCGAAGTCGCGCGGCTCGACGTGGTTGACGTAGCTGAGCTCGTAGTCGCCGTTCGCGTAGACGTCCTGCAGCCAGGTGGAGAACTCGACGGGCTGCACGTCGAGGGTCACGCCGACCTCCTGCAGCTGGGAGGCCAGCAGGGTCGAGACGCGGTTGCCGTAGGGCGAGGGGATCGTCAGGGTGAGCGAGAGGTCCTCCGCTCCGGCGTCCGCGAGCAGCTCGCGGGCGCGCTCCGGGTCGTGGGGTGCGACGTCGGAGAGGTCCTCGTAGCCGGGGTCCGGCTCGGGGATCGGGCCGAACAGGGACGAGCCCGCGCCGACGACCTCGAGGATCGCGTCGTGGTCGATCGCGAGCCTCAGGGCCTCGCGCACCCGGATGTCGTCGAGGGGCGGCACGTCGAGGTTGAAGGCCAGGACGAACTTGTCGGTCGTCGGGGCCTCGCTGAGCTCGAACGACCCCTCGAGCTGCGGGGCGAGGTCGGCGTCGACCGCGGTCACCGCGTCCAAGGATCCGTCGAGGCCGGCGCTGACGAGCGCGTTCTGGTCGGGGATGTAGGTGAGGACGGCCTCGGCGACGCCGGCGGGGTCGCCCCAGTAGTCGTCGAAGCGCGCGAGGGCGAGGCTGTCGCCCTGTCGCCAGGCGCCGATCGAGAAGGGCCCCGTGCCGTTGGCGTCCGTCTTCATGTCGGTGTCGTCGTCCTCGTCGAAGACGAGGCCCGCGGGGCCCGTGAGGGCGAACAGGAGGTTCTGGTCGGGGCGGCTCAGCGTGATCTCGACGGTGAGGTCGTCGGGGGCGGAGATGCTCTCGATCACCTGCAGGTCGTCGTGGCCGAGCAGCTGCTCGTCGTCCTGCACGGCGGTGAGGGAGGCGACGACGTCCGAGGCCTCGAGCGTCGCGCCGTCGTGGAAGGTCACGCCCTCGTGCAGCGTGAAGGTGTAGGCGAGGCCGTCGTCCGAGACGGTCCACTCGGATGCGAGCGCCGTGACGATGTCCTCGTCCTCGCCGCCGCGGGCGACGAGGCCCTCGTAGACGTTGCCGATGAGAGCCTGCTCGAGGGCGGCTCCCGAGGTGCGCCGGATGTCGAGGTTGGTGGGCTCGAGCACGAGGCCCACGGCGAGCGAGGCGTCGGGATCGGGGGATCCTGATCCGGCGCCCGGCTGCTCCGCGCCGCCGCAGGAGGCGAGGGCGACGGCGGAGACCAGGGCGATGGCCGCCCCGGCGAGGCGGGAGCGGCGTGACAGCGACGAGGCCATCGGATGTCCTTTCGAGCTGCGTCTCAGACGCGGGGAGGAGCGGAGCGGATGATCCGCGCCAGGTCGGCGAAGGCGATCTCCTGCACGTTGTGCGGGGCGTCGAGCTCGACGACGGTCACCTCGGGGGCGCGCGCGGAGAACGCCGCGACGTCGGCGTCGTCGAGGTAGCCGTGGGATCCACGCACGAGCGTCAGGGGCGCCGCGACGGCGTCGAGGGCGCGCCACAGGGCGTCGACGTCGGGTGCGAGGAACCTGCCGTCGTGCAGGAGCCGCGCGACGTGGTGCTTCCACTCGACGCCGCCGTCGGGCCGCGGGCGGGTGTTGAGGAGCACGCCCGCGCGGGCCGCCCCCCGGCCGCCGCCGAGCCCGAAGGACAGCGCGTGGTCGAGGACGTCTTCGACATCGGAGAACTCGAGCCGCGCGTAGAACGCGGCGAGGCCGGAGGCCCCGCCGCTGCTCGCGCCGGGCACGATGTCGACGATCGTCAGCGCGCGGACGAGGTCGGGGCGGCTGGCGGCGACGTGGAGCGCCGTGAGGCCGCCGAGCGACTGGCCGACGAGAACCACGGGCGCATCCGCCCAGGCCTCGATGGCGGCGATGACGTCGGCGGCGAGGAGCGCGGGGGAGTAGTCGGCGTCTCCTCGCCAGTCGGATTCGCCGTGACCGGGGAGGTCGACGGCGATCGCTGGGGCGTCGAGGGCGATGACCGTGCGGTCCCACGTGTGCGCGTTGAGGCCGGCGCCGTGCAGGAGGACCGTGCGGGCGGGGTCGTCGCCGTAGCGGATCCCGGACAGCGCGCGCCCATCGGACAGCGACAGCGTCTCCCGTCGCGCGGAGGGCGCGGGGCGGCCCTGATCCCGCGCCTGTGCGGGCAGGAAGCCGAACTCGTCGAAGCCGACGTGCGTGAGAGTCACGATGTTCCTCGGATGAGCGGGTGCGCGGAGCGCGCGAGAACGTCACCATTGTGGAGGGGAAACGAGTCCGCAGAGAAATCCATCGAAGATCTGCTCAGTTTGGATCATCATAATTCATCGAATCGATGACACATCTCATGATTTCGCGTGCAGAGTGATTTTTGGGGCGGCGTGAGCGCCCCGGGCCAGGGTTGCGATTCCTCCGACAGGATGAGGTAAGGCTTACCTCGGAGTATCATGGGGTGCATCATGACGCACGCCTCGATCTCCCCCGCACATGACGCGGATGCGTGCCGCGGTCGTCGGCATGCTCGCGCCCAGCACCTCATCGCCGCCGACGAGCACGCGCTCCTCGAGCTCGAGGTGCTGCTCGCGACGCTCCCGATGTGCGCGACGGGGCGCGTGTTCATCGAGATTCCCGACGCGGGATGGGTCCGTCCCCTGGCGGCTCCGTCGCGGATGACCGTGACGTGGCTCGCGCGCTCGGCGCGCAGCGGCGCCCCCGGATCGGCGCGCATGTGCGCCGCGGGCGAGGCGCTGACGCGGGCCGTCACCGCGTACGCCGACGAGGCGCTCTGCGAGAACGAGTCGGCCTGCGGCACGTCCATCTCGCTGCTCGGCGGATTCTCGTCGTCGGCCGACATCGTCGAGCACCTGACGCGCCGCCGGGGGCTCCGGCGCGACGCGATCACGGTGCCGGACGCCTTCGCCGCCTACGTCTGAGCCGGCCCGCGGGAAGGTCAGGCCCGCGCGAGCGCGCCGATGATCCGCAGGATCGTGCCGAGGTCGTCCACGGCGTCGCCGGGCGCGTGCGGTGCGAAGCCCGCGAGGGAGGCTCCGGCGAGCGGCAGCCGCTCCCGGATCGCCGCGATCGCCTCGATCAGCTCGTCTCCGTCGACGCCGAACGGCTGAGCGCCGGAGACGCCCGCGATCTGCGCGGGATCCAGCACGTCGAGATCGACGTGGATGAACACCCGCGAGGCGCCCGTCGCCGAGACGGCGTCGGCGACGCCGGAGGCGGCAGGCAGCGGATTGAGGTGCGCGAGACCGCTCTCCTCGATGAAGGCGCTCTCCGCGTCCTCGAGGGCGCGGGCCCCGGCCAGCACCACGCGCTCGACGGGGACGCCGGGGGAGAGGACGAGCTCCTCGGCCCCGTCGCCCAGAACGGCCCGCAGCGCCATGCCGCTGAAGGCGCCTGACGGGGAGGTCGCGGGGTCGTGGAGGGCGGCGTGCGCGTCGAACCAGACCACCGCGAGGTCGTCCGCCGCTCCCGCACGCCCGATGGCGGGCACGGCGACGCCGCTGTCGCCGCCGATTGTGATGAGGGGCTCGTCGGGCAGGGCCTCGAGCGCCTCGTCGACGCGTCGCCGGATGCGTCGGAGGGTGCTGGCGCGCTGCACGCCCGTGTCGAGGGTCTCGCCCGCCTCGTAGGGCACGTCGATGCGGGTGCAGGCGGCGCGAGGCAGGTCGCCCGCGATCGCATCCGCGCCGTCCACGAGCGACATGGCGCGCGTGGAGGGAGAGCCCTGCCATTGCGGGATGACGGCGAACCGAGCCATGGGACGATGATGCTCCTTGCCGGGGCGAAGCGGAAGAGGGCGGCCGGCGGCTCCCGGAGGAGGCCGCCGGCCGTGGTCGGGGTCAGCCGGCCGTGAGCGAGCCGCCGTTCGCGCCGCCCGACTTGAGGGCCGCGAGGCGCGCCTCGACCTCGGTCAGCTCTCCGACGTCCTCGAGGCTCTCGAACTGGGCGTCGAGGCTCGAGGCGGCCAGCTCGGCCTTGCCGGTGGCGAGGGCCTCCTGGCGGCGCACCTTCTCCTCGAAGCGGCCGAGCTCGCTCGTGGGGTCCATGACGTCGACCGACTTGACGGCGTCGTGCACCTTGTTCTGCGCGTCGGCGAGCTTCGAGCGCGAGACGAGCTCGTTGCGCTTGCTCTTCAGCTGCTCGAGCTTCTGCTTCATGCCATTGAGGCCGTCCTTCAGCTTGTCGACCACCTCGGTCTGCTGCTGGATCTGCGGCTCGACGGCCTTGATCTCGCCCTCGGTCTGCACCTGTCGCTGCAGGGCGACCTTCGCGAGGCTGTCGAACTTGTCGGCGCCGGCCGTGTCGCCTGCCGCGCGCAGCTCGTCGCCCTTGCGGCTCGCGGCGAGGGCCTTGTTGCCCCACTCGGCCGCGGCCTTGCGGTCCTCCTCGACGTCGCGCTCGAGCAGCCGCAGCTGGCCGATGGTCTCGGCGATCGCCGACTCGGCCTCGCGGATGTTGTTCGTGTAGTCGCGGACGAGCTGATCGATCATCTTCTCGGGGTCCTCCGCCTGGTCGATCAGCGCGTTGACGTTGGCGCGGATGAGGGTGGAGATGCGTCCGAAGATGGACTGCTTGCTCATGGGACGTGCCTTTCGTGAGGGGTGGGGGAAGTCTGCGTGCCGTGCCTATGCGCCAGCCTAGAACCGGCGCCCGCCGGAGCGGCGGCCTCCGCTGGATCGCGAGATGCCGCCGGAGCGTCCGCTCGAGCGCCGGGATCCGCCGCCGAACCCGCCCCCGGAGCGGCGCGCTCCTCCGGAGGATCCGCCGAAGCCGCCGCCGAACCCGGAGGACGAGCGCCGGGATCCGCCCGAGATCGCCCCGCCGATGAGCCCGCCGATGATGGCGTCGCCCAGGCCGGAGGAGGAGCGGCCGTACCCGCGGCGATCGGTGTAGCGCCCGCCGTAGCCGTAGGCGGAGCCCGCGTCGTACTGCTGCACGTCGCGGTGCGCGGCGTCGGAGGCGGAGGACGCGAGGCTGTGGGCCTGCTGCGCGAGCGCCAGCGCCTGGGAGGGATCGGCCGCGCGGGCGGCGAGGGCCTGGTCGAACGTGGCCTTCGCCTCGGCGAGCGTGGTGCGGGGCCCCGAGCCGACGGCTCCGCGCCGCGTGCCGATGAAGCTGTCGGTCGAGGAGATCTTCGCCTGCGCCTGGCCGAGGGTCTGCTCGAGCCTCTGCGCGACGCGACGCCTGGCCTCCTCGGCCTCGCGGGCGCCCGCGACGACGCTGTCGATCGCGCTGTTGGCGCGTTCGAGCGACTCGACGACGAGGAAGGGCGTGCGCTCGGAGCTCTGCAGGTTCGCGACCGCGGTGTCGATGTGGCGCTGCGTCTCCTGCACGGCCTGCGCGACCCGCCCCTCGGGATCGGCGAGCGAGACCGCCTGGCGGATGTCGTTCTCGAGATCGGCGATGATCGCGCGCGCCTGCGTCTCGGCCTCCGAGAAGCTCCTGTCGAGTGACAGCACGGCCTCGACGAGCTCGTCGGTCTGGGCGATCGCCCGCTCGGCCTCCTGCAGCGTGAGCGCGGCCTCGCCCGTGCGCTCCTCGGCGATCTGCCGCTCGGCCTCGGCGAGCTCGGCGTCGACGAAGGCGAGGCGCTGGCGCGCCTGCTCGGGGTTGTCGTCGATGTCGTCGAGCGCGGGGGAGGCGTAGGTCTCGCGCAGCCGGGCGATCTCGGCGTCTGCGCGCTCGGGCGCGGGGGCGAGCGCGTCGCGGCGCCCGCGCAGCTCGGTCAGCATCTGCGGGGCGTTCTGCTCGATGCGGCGCAGCTCGTCGAACGACGCGGCCTCGGCGTCGAGCACGCTGTCGGCGTCGTCGAGCGCTTCGAGGATCTGCCGGGTGAGGGCGGTGCGGTCGTCGATCGCCTCGGCGGGGGCGGCGTCGACGCGCTGCTGCAGCTCGAACGCCTGGGAGAGACGACCCGCTGCGTGCTCGATCGCCCTGCCGTAGTCCGCGACGGCGTCGTCTCCGAACTGCGCGGCCGCGAACCCGATCTCCTGGCGGCTCGTGCGCACGGCGTCGTCCATCTCGATGATCGCGCCCGCCGCGCGCTTCTCGAGCTCGGCCAGCTCGGCGAGGCGCTTCTCGCGCGCGGCGGCCGCGTCGGCGCGCCCCCTCCGCGATCGCACGAGGGTGCGCACGGCGAAGAAGATGCCCACGCCCGCGATGACGATGCCGAAGATCCAGGTGAGGGTGTGGTCGGGCGCGGCCTGGCCCTCGAGCTCGGAGGCGGCGGCGTCGACGGCGCCCGCCCAGTCGTCCGAGCCGAGCGCCCGCCCCGCCGCCTGCTCCACCTCGATCAGCTTGCTCTCGCTCAGCGCGCCCTCGACGGGCGGCGAGAGGAACATCTGCCGCGTGTCCACCGCGATCGCGAGGAGGTACTGGTCGCGGCCGAGCAGGTTGAGATCGGCGGTCTCGTTGGCCCAGTCGGCGGCCTCGGACGGGTTCTCGAAGGCGTCGACGTACACGACCCACAGCTCGAGATCGGCGTCGTCGTACAGCGCGGACAGGCGCGCGTCGGCCTCCTGCTCCTCCGCATCGGTGAGCACGTCGGCCTCGTCGTGGACGTACGAGCTGCCGAGCTGCGGCGGGTCCGCCGCGGAGGCCGCGGCGATCGGCGCGGCGACGAGGGCCGCCGCAGCGACGAGGGCGGAGAGGACCCGAGCACGGAGACGACGCATGCGCGCTCCCTTTCTGGAGGAGACGTGGTGCCCCCGATCCTACGGACCCCCTGCGACAGACGAACAGCCCCGGACGGATCCGTCCGGCGCGGGTCGCTTCCGCGGGGCGGCGCCGCGGCGCATACGCTGGCGGAGATGTGCGAAGACAGGTACGGATCCGACGTGCTCGCGTCCGGGTGGCGGGAGAAGGGGCGGAAGGTCTCGCGCCCCGTCCCCGCCGAGCTCGACCTCGTGGTGGAGGTCGCCGGCGACGGGTGGTGCGGGGCGATCACCGGCGTCGAGGCGGGGAACGTCGAGCTGGAGGACTGGAAGGGACGTCGGAGGGCGTTCCCGCTCGGCGCGGGCTTCCTCCTCGAGGGCGAGCCGGTGATCCTCACGAAGCCAGGACCCGCCGCGCAGGGGCGCCGACGCACGGCGTCCGGGTCGTTCGCCGTCGACGACCAGCGGGCGCGGGTGGCGCTGCCGAGCCGGATCCTCGTGGAGGGCCGCCACGACGCGGAGCTCGTCGAGCGGGTGTGGGGCGACGACCTGCGCGCCGAGGGCGTCGCCGTCGAGTACCTCGAGGGCGTCGACCTCCTGGACGACCTGCTGCGCGACGAGCCGCCGAGCGCGACCCGTCGATACGGGGTGCTCGTCGACCATCTCGTGCCGGGAACCAAGGAGCAGCGGATCGCCGACGCGATCGCGCGGGGCCCGCACGGCGCGCACGTGAAGATCGTCGGCCACCCGTTCGTCGACGTGTGGCAGTGCGTCACGCCGCGCGCGATGGGCATCGAGCGGTGGCCCGTCGTGCCCCGGGGGACCGACTGGAAGACCGGCGTCTGCCGCGGCCTCGGCTGGCCGGCGGAGACGCAGGCCGACATCGCGCGCGCCTGGAAGCGGATCCTCGGGCGCGTGCGCACCTACCGCGATCTCGAGCCCGCGCTGCTCGGCCGCGTCGAGGAGCTCATCGACTTCGTGACCGTCGGGCCCTGACGGGCGACGGGATTGCCAGCCGTCGCCCGTACCCTGGTGGGCATGGCTGAACCCGGAACGCGCCGCCAGGCGCCCGTCTCGTTCGTCCGCAGGGGCGGACGCATGTCCGATGCCCAGGAGCGGGCGTGGCGCGAGCTCGCGCCGACCTACGTCCACGACGTGCCGCGGGACGCCGCGCACACCTCCGTGCACCCCGACGCGCGGTTCATTCCCGAAGAGGAATACGGCAGGAGCGCGCCGCTGGTCGTCGAGATCGGATCCGGCCAGGGGCACGCGATCATCCACGCCTCCACGACCCGGCGCGACGTCGACTTCCTCGCCGTCGAGGTGTATCACGGCGGTCTCGCCCGCACGATGCTCGAGGCGTACAAGGCCGACGTGACGAACCTCCGCCTCATCGAGGCGAACGCCCCCGAGGTGCTCGAGACGCTGCTGCCCGAGGGGTCGGCCGACGAGATCTGGATCTTCTTCCCCGACCCCTGGCACAAGAAGCGGCACCACAAGCGCCGCATGATCAGCCCGGGCTTCGGCCGGATCGCGGGGCGCGCCCTGCGCGACGGCGGGGTGCTGCGCCTCGCGACGGACTGGGAGGACTACGCGCTGCAGATGCGCGAGGTCCTCGACGCCGAGCCCGAGTTCCAGCGCGCCTTCGCGGGCGACTGGGCCGAGCGCTTCGAGGGGCGCGTCATGACGGCCTTCGAGCGCAAGGGCATCGACAAGGGCCGCGACATCCGCGACCTCGCGTACACGCGCGTCCCCCGCTGACCCGCCGCGCGACACTCCCGCCGGTCCCGCCCGAGGCGGGAGCACGCCCTCCCTGCTGGTAAGCTCGTCGAGCCTCCATAGCTCAGGGGATAGAGCGTTGGTTTCCGGTACCAAAGGTCGCAGGTTCGAATCCTGTTGGGGGCGCCACCCGGCCCGGGATCCGCAGAACGATGCGGATCCCGGGCCGCTTCGTGTCCGGACGGTCCCGTCGCGCGCCCCTGCGTAGTCTGAGCGGGTGACCGCCTTGCGAACGCCGCGCGCCGTCGGCGCCCTCCGGATCGGTGCGGGCGTCGCGGTGCTCGTGACGCTCGGCGTGGCCTACGGCGCCCGCATCGCGGAGGGCGATCCGAGCCCGTTCGACTTCTTCGGGTACTTCACCAACCAGACGAGCCTCCTCACGGCGGCGGTGCTCGTCGTCGCGGGCGTCCTCTCGCTGCGGGGCCTCGCGATGCCCGACGGGCTCTCCCTCGCGCGCGGCACGGCGACGGCCTGCATGATCGTCGTGGGCGTCGTCTACAACGTGCTCGTCCCGGGCACCGGATCCGCCGCGCTCTGGGTGAGCGTCACGCTGCACATCGCGCTGCCGATCCTCGTGACGCTCGACTGGCTTCTCGTCGGGGACCGGCCGCCGCTCCCGTGGCGTCGGCTCTGGGTCGTGATCCCGTATCCCGCGCTGTGGCTCGTCGGCGTCCTCGTCCGCGGTGCGACCGACGGCTGGGTGCCGTACGGCTTCCTGCTGCCGGAGCGCGGCGCCCTCTCCCTCGCGCTGCACGTCGCGGGCCTGTTCGCGGCGCTCGTCGCCGCCGGAGCGCTCGTGTGGGCCGCGAGTCGGCGACGGCCTCTCCGTCCCCGCGACGGTCTGGCCAGACGCGGCGCTCCTACATCCACTTCCTGACGCGGAACACGACGTACAGCGCGACCGCGACGGTCTGGCCAGACGCGGCGCTCCTACATCCACTTCCTGACGCGGAACACGACGTACAGCGCGACCGCGAGGGCGAGCATCAGGCCCAGCGCGAGCGGGTAGCCGAATGCCCAGTGCAGCTCGGGCATCACGTCGAAGTTCATGCCGTAGATCGCGCCCACGAGGGTCGGGGCGAAGAGGATCGCGGCCCAGCCCGAGATCTTCTTCATGTCCTCGTTCTGCCGTTGGGCGACGAGCGTCGAGTTCACGCTGAGGATCTGCGAGAGCGCGTCGCGCAGCTCGACGGTCTCGCCCACGACCCGGGTGAGGTGGTCGGCGACGTCCTGCAGATACGCCTGGAGGTCGTGCGGGATCTCGTACTTGTCCGCGCCCTGCTGGAGGCTCGCGAGGATCTTCGCGAGCGCCGTGTTCGCCTGCAGCAGGTCGATGACCTCCTGGCTCAGGCGGTAGATGCGCTCCGCGGCCGCGGCATCGCCGCTGAAGACCTGCCGTTCGATCTGATCCTTGTCGACCTGCAGGCCGTCGAGCACGGGGAAGCAGCCGTCCACGATCGCGTCGAGCAGCTGGTAGACCATCGCCTCCGGCCCGATGCGCAGCAGATCCGGGTTCTGCAGCAGGGGCGCGCCGATGCCGAGCGGCGCGTTCTCGGCCGTCGCGACCTCGGGCGTCACGACCGTGCCGTCGATGAGCCGCCCGTCCTGGCAGACGATGACGAGCGCGCCCGGCCGCACGAGCAGGTGGAACTCGCTGAACTCCACCTCCTCGCTCTCGTCGAGGTACCGCGCGGAGCGCACGACGAGGAACAGCACGTCGTCGTAGCGCTCGAGTTTCGGGCGCTGCCCCGCGTGCAGGAGGTCCTCCGTGAGCAGCGGGTGCAGCTCCCACGCCGACGCGAGCTCGGCGATGCTCTCCGGCGTCGGGCTCGGCAGCACCGTGAGCGCCATCCCGCCCGGCGTGGCCCGTCCGAACGCGAGGGCGTCGGCGATCGACTCGTCGGTCGCCATCTCCTGCGGCACGCCGTCGACGATGTGGCGGGTGAGGATCAGCGGCACCTGCTCGAGCGGATCCGCCGTCGTGCGCTCGCGGCGGATCCGACGTCCGAGCCCGGCCGCTCCGGCCGGCAGTCGCGACGGTGTCATGGGCGCCCCTCTCGTCCGTGGTCCCGTTGAAGCGTAGGCGACGGTTGCCGCGAGAGAAGGACCCCATGCGCTCCTTCGACGAACTCGTGGGCGAGGCCCTGGCGGCCGACGTGACCGGGTGGGGCTTCTCCTTCCTCGACGGGCGCGCGACGGAGGAGCGCCCGCCGTGGGGATACCACCGGATCCTCGCCGACCGCCTCGCCCGGGTGCCGTCGGCGCTCGACATCGACACGGGCGGCGGGGAGGTGCTCGGCGAGGCGCCGACGCTGCCGCCCCGGATGGCCGCGACCGAGTCGTGGGCGCCGAACGCCGAGCGCGGGCGGGCGCTTCTGGGGCCGCGCGGCGTCGAGATCGTCGAGACCGAGCCCGGCGCGCTCCTGCCGTTCCCCGACGCGTCGTTCGACCTCGTCACCGCGCGCCACCCCGTCGTGCCGCCCTGGGGCGAGATCGCCCGGGTGCTGCGGCCGGGAGGGCGCTACGTCGCGCAGCACGTCGGCCCCGCCTCCGCGTTCGAGCTGATCGAGTTCTTCCTCGGCCCCCTGCCCGCCGAGCGGAAGGGGCGCCACCACGACGCGGAGGCCGCCGAGGCGGAGCGGGCGGGCCTCGCCGTCGAGAGCCTCCGCACGGCGCGCTGTCGCATGGAGTTCTCCGACATCGGCGCGGTCGTCTGGATCCTCCGCAAGTGCCCCTGGTGGATCCCCGACCTCTCGGTCGACCGCTACCGCGCCGACCTCGAGCGCCTCGACGCGCGGCTGCGCGCGGGCGATCCGTTCACGGCCTTCTCGTCGCCGCACCTCATCGAGGCGCGGCGCCGCTGACGTGAGGCGCGGCCGAAGAGGCGTGTCTCGAAAAGTGCGGGTACGGAGGATCCATTCCCGCCGGAAGTGAGACACGGTGTGGCTTGTCTGGGGGCGTGTCTCGAAAGGTGCGGGTGTGGCGGGTTCATTCCCGCCGGAAGTGAGACACGGTGCTCGCACGTGGGGCGCATCCCGGACGGCACGGATCCCTCCCGCCGGGAGAGAACCCCGCCTCGCTCACCCCTCGACGGGAGCGGAGGCGTCTGTCGTCTCGGTCGGGGTCTCGGCGGGGGCGCCGTCGTCGGGGACGAGCTGCGCGAGGTGGGCGGCGACGAGACCCGCGAGGTAGGCGTGCCCGTCGTCCGACGGGTGCCGTCCGCCGGTCTTCGACGCGTCGATCACGGCGTCGTAGTTCGACTCGGTGATCCAGCCCTCCTGCACGGGGGAGATGTAGGGCAGGCTCCGCGCCTCCGCGAGGGCGTCGAGGCGCTGGTCGATGAGCGCCGTGTCGTCGCCGACCGGCAGCACGTGCGGGGCGGGCCCGAGGATCACGAGGTCGGCGTCGGGGAAGCGCGTCTGCATCGCCGACCACGCCTGCGCGACCGCGTCGTCGTACCCCGAGAGGTCGACCAGGCGGTCGTTGATGGATCCCTGCAGCACGACCACGTCGGGGGAGAGGGCGGGGTCGAGCGCGGCGATGCGCGGCGCGTACACCCCTCCGTCTCTGCCGGGACGGAGGTAGCCGCTGCCGCTCTCGCCGGCGACGGTCGTCTCCCAGCCGAGGATGCGCCCCGTCAGGTAGGCGTAGCCGCCCTGCTCGTTCGTGGAGGCGAGGCCCACGGTCCACGAGTCGCCGAAGATCAGCAGGTCGGTCGGGCCGCCTGTCTCGTCGGGGGCGGCGACGTCGGCGCTCGCGCTCTCCGATGCGGGCGCCCCGCCGGACCCGGCGGTCCGATCCTCCGGGCCGTCGATCCAGGGAGACGAGACGTCGACGCCGGTCGGGGCCGAGGCGCATCCGGCGAGCGCGAGCGCGACGAGCAGCGTCGGAGCCGCCGCGCGGCGGAGGAGGGTGGGCATGGGAACAGCGTAGGCACCCGCGGTGGACGCTCCCCGGGCGGACATCGCATCGTCATCGGATCGTCATCCGGACGCCCCGCGAGCTCGATCGGGTCGCCGTTCGCGTCGCTTTCCGGGAGAACGATCGGATCGCCATCCGAGTCGCCTGTCGAGAGACCGATCGGATCGTCATCCGCATGGCCATAGAATCGTGTCCCTATGAGTCCTGATGCCCTTGCCTCCGCTCTGCTCGACGTCCTCACCGCGATCGCCGAGCGGCGCCGACCCGACCAGCCCCTCGGCATCGAGACCGGCGACATCACGGTCGAGCGCCCGAAGAACCGGGATCACGGCGACTGGTCGACCAACGCCGCGATGAAGTTCGCGAAGCGCCTCGGTCAGAACCCCCGCGAGCTCGCACAGGAGATCGCGGATCGGCTCGTCGAGACCGACGGCGTCGCCTCCGTCGAGGTCGCCGGCCCGGGCTTCATCAACATCCGCCTCGAGGCGGCGGCGGCGGGCGCGCTCGCGAAGACGATCGTCGACGCGGGGGAGGCGTACGGCCGGAACGACTCGCAGGCGAGGGCCACGGTCGACGTCGAGTTCGTCAGCGCCAACCCCGTCGGCCCGCTGCACATCGCGCACACGCGCTGGGCGGCGCTCGGCGACGCGATCGCGCGCCTGCTCGAGGCCTCGGGCGCGAAGGTCGCCCGCGAGTACTACATCAACGACGCCGGCGCGCAGATGGATCGCTTCGGCGCCTCGATCGTCGCGTCGCTCCACGGCGAGGAGAAGCCGGAGGGCGGCTACGCCGGCGCCTACATCGACGCGCTGGGGCAGACGGTCCTCGCGGAGCGCCCCGACCTCCTCGACCTCCCGCGCGACGAGCAGATCGTGCTCGCCCGGGATCTCGCGTATCCCCACCAGCTCGACGAGATCAAGGCGTCGCTCGCCGCGTTCAACGTCGACTTCGACGTGTGGTTCTCGGAGCGCACCCTGCACGAGGGCGACCCGAGCCTGATCGACCGCGCCGTCGAGCGCCTGCGCGAGCAGGGATACGTGTACGAGTCCGACGACGCGATCTGGGTGCGCACGACGGCGTTCGGCGACGACAAGGACCGCGTCATCCGCCGCGGCAACGGCGTCTACACCTACTTCGCCGCCGACGCCGCGTACTACCTCGACAAGGGCGACCGCGGCTGGGAGAAGAAGATCTACCTGCTCGGGGCCGACCACCACGGTTACGTGCACCGCCTGAAGGCGCTCGCGGGCGCGGCCGGCGACGACCCGGAGAAGAACATCGAGGTCCTGATCGGCCAGATGGTGTCGATCAACGGCGCGCGCCTGTCGAAGCGCGCGGGGAACATCATCGAGATGGACGACATCATCGAGTGGATCGGCACCGACGCCCTGCGCTACTCGCTCGAACGCTCGCCCGCCGACTCGCCGCTCGACCTCGACCCCGAGCTGCTGCGCAAGCGCACGAACGACAACCCCGTCTTCTACGTGCAGTACGCGCACGCCCGCACCCACAACGTCGCGCGCAACGCCGCCGACGCCGGGGTGACGCGCGACGCGTTCCAGCCCGAGCTGCTGGATCACGAGACCGAGGCCGCCCTGCTCGGCGCGCTGCAGGAGTTCCCCCGTATCGTCGCGTTCGCCGCGGCGCAGCGCGAGCCGCACCGCGTCGCCCGCTACCTCGAGGAGCTCGCGGGCCTCTACCACCGCTGGTACGACAGCTGCCGCGTCACGCCGCGCGGCGACGATCAGATCGAGCCCGTGCACGGCACGCGCCTGTGGCTGAACGACGCGACCGGCCAGGTGCTGCGCAACGGGCTGACGCTGCTCGGCGTCAGCGCGCCCGAGCGGATGTGACGGAGCGGAAGATGGCGAGGCGCCGCCGGTTCCGCGGGCTGATCATCGCGGCGCTCGTCCTCGTGCTCGCGGGCGGCGCGCTCATCGCGGCCGAGGCGGTGCTGCGCGGCGTCGTGCAGGACCGGGTGCGCGGCATCGTCGCCGACGCGCTCGACCTGCCCGAGACGCAGCGGATCGACGTCGCCGTCGGCGGCATCGTCATCCCGCAGCTGATCGCGGGCCGGCTGGACGACGTCGCGATCGACGCGCCCGACCTCGCCGTCGCGGGGCTGACGGGCGACGCGTCCGTGCGCCTCCACGGCGTGCCCGCGCGCGGCGACGACACGAGCGCCCTCGGCGGCGACGCCCGCATCGGGCTGGACGCCGGCGACGTCGAGACGCTGCTCGCCGCGGCGAGCGGATCCTGGGGCGAGCTGGTCGACGTCGAGATCGCGCTGCCGGGACCGGAGGCCGTGCTGTCCGGCGGGTTCTCGGTCTTCGGGCAGACCGTGCCGCTCGAGCTCGACGCGGTCCCGAGCCTCGACGGAGGAGACGTCGTCGTCACGCCCGAGGCGTTCCGGGTGGGCGGGCTCGAGCTCACGGCCGACGACCTCGCCCAGGCGCCCGTCGACCTGAGCGGCATCTCGGCGCCCGTGACGGTCTGCCGCGGCGACGCGCTGCCCGCGGGGATCTCCGTCGCCTCCGTGGGGATCCGCGCCGAGCATCTCGCGGTCGAGCTGCGCCTCGACGACGGGTTCGTCGACGACCCGGCCGCGCCGCTCGAGGGCGGCTGCGCCTGACGGATCCGCCCGTCCGCGGGCCGCTCGGGGTTTCGCCTAGACTCGGTGGCATCGAGCGCACGACGCGACGCGCGGGAGAATCCGCAGCGCGCCGTGCTCCCCGCCCCCGATCCCGAGGTCCCGCACGCCCGATGGTCTCCGAGTCCGCCTCCGCCCACCCCCTGGCGCCCGCATGGCTGGCGCGGCCTGACGACGCGAACGACCTCGCCGACCGTGTCTGGCCCTCCTCCGCGCTCCGCGACGACGACGGCATGCTCGTCATCGGCGGGCTGCGCGCCGACGAGATCGTCGCCCGCTTCGGCACGCCGGTGCTCGCCCTCGACGAGCAGGACGCCCGCGACCGGGCGGCGCGCACCCACCGCGCCTTCGCCGAGGCGACCGCCCGCCACGACGGCGTCGCCCGCGTCTACTACGCCGGCAAGGCGCTCCTCACGACCGAGGTCGCCCGCTGGATGACGTCGGCAGGGCTCGGCATCGACGTCTGCTCCCGCGGCGAGCTCGAGACGGCCCTCGCAGCCGGCGTCGCCCCCGACCTCATCGGCTACCACGGCAACAGCAAGCGCGTGAGCGAGCTGGAGCGGGCGGTCGACGCGCGCGTCGGCACGATCATCGTCGATTCCGCCATCGAGATCGAGCGGCTCTCCGCCATCACGCAGCGCTCCGGCCTGTCCCAGCGCGTGCTCGTGCGGGTGCGCAGCGGCGTGCACGCCGACACCCACGACTTCCTCGCGACCGCGCACGAGGACCAGAAGTTCGGCTTCTCGCTCGACGAGGCCGAGAGCGCGGTGGCGCGGATCCGCGAGCTCGAGCTCGTCGACTTCGTCGGGCTGCACTGCCACATCGGCTCGCAGATCTTCGGCGTCGACGGGTTCCGGGAGTCGGCATCGCGCGTGCTCGAGCTGCACGAGCGCCTGCTCGACGGCGGCCCCGTGCCGCTGCTCAACCTCGGCGGCGGGTTCGGCATCGCCTACACGCGGGCCGACGACCCGGCCGACATCGACGACCTCGCCCGCGGCATCGTCGACGCCGTCGCCGACGAGTGCCAGGCCAGGGGGATCCCCCTGCCGGTCCTCGCGTTCGAGCCCGGACGCAGCATCATCGGCCCCGCCGGCGTCACCCTCTACGAGGTCGGCACCACGAAGCCGGTCTCGGTCGAGACCGAGACCGGCGCCGCGACCCGGCTGTACGTGTCGGTCGACGGCGGCATGAGCGACAACGCCCGCCCCGCGCTCTACGGCGCGCAGTTCTCGGCGCGGATCGCCTCCCGCACGAGCGACGAGGCGCCGGCCCTCGTGCGGGTCGTGGGCATGCACTGCGAGTCGGGCGACATCGTCGTCGACCACGAGTTCCTGCCCGGCGACGTCACGCCGGGCGACCTGCTGGCGGTGCCGTCGTGCGGCGCCTACACCGCCGCGCTGGCGAGCAACTACAACCACGTCCCGCGCCCGCCCGTCGTGGCGGTGCGCGAGGGAGAGGCCCGCGTCGTGCTGCGCGGGGAGACGATCGACGATCTCCTCGCCCGCGACCCCGGGATCGCTCCCGCCCGCCCCGCCACGAACGAGGGAGAAGAATGACCGATCACCGCACGCTGCGCGTCGCTCTGCTGGGGGCCGGATCCGTCGGATCCCAGGTCGCGAACCTGCTGCTCGAACGCGCCGACGAACTCGCGGAGCGCACGGGCGCCCGCCTCGAGCTCGCCGGGATCGCCGTGCGCGACCTCGACGCGCCGCGCGACGTCGAGCTGCCGCGCGAGCTGCTCACGACCGACGCGAGCGAGCTCATCGTCGGCAGCGACATCGTGATCGAGCTGATGGGCGGCATCGAGCCGGCGCGCACCTTCATCCTCGAGGCTCTGGGATCCGGCGCCGACGTCGTCACCGGCAACAAGGCGCTCCTCGCGACCCACGGCGCGGAGATCTTCGACGTCGCCGACCAGGTCGGCGCGTCGGTGTCGTACGAGGCGGCCGTCGCGGGGGCGATCCCGATCATCCGGCCGCTCAAGGACTCGCTCGCGGGCGATCGCGTCACGCGCATCTTCGGCATCGTCAACGGCTCGACGAACTACATCCTCGACCGCATGGACCGCGACGGCCTCGCCGCCGACGAGGCGATGCGGATCGCGGCCGAGCTGGGCTACCTCGAGGCCGACCCGACCCTCGACGTCGAGGGCTTCGACGCCGCGCAGAAGGCCGCGATCCTCGCGAGCCTCGCCTTCCACACGAAGGTCTCGATCGACGACGTGCACCGCGAGGGGATCGGGAGCGTCACCGCCGAGATGATCGAGAGCGCGCGTCGCGCGGGCTACGTCGTGAAGCTGCTCGCCGTGTGCGAGCGGCTGCAGGAGGACGGCGAGGAGTCGATCTCGGTGCGCGTCTACCCGGCGCTCATCAGCCGCGAGCACCCGCTCGCGAGCGTGCACGGCGGCAACAACGCGGTCTTCGTCGAGGCCGAGGCGGCGGGCGCGCTCATGTTCTACGGGGCGGGCGCAGGCGGCATCGAGACGGCCTCCGCCATCATGGGCGACGTCGTGTCGGCCGCCAGGCGCCACATCGCCGGCGGCGTCGGCGTGGGCGAGTCGCCCCGCGGCACGGTCCCCGTCGCCCCCATCGGGCGCATCGAGACGCGCTATCAGATCCGCCTCGAGGTCGCCGATCAGCCGGGCGTGCTCGAGACCGTCGCCCGGGTGGTCAGGGAGGGCGGCGTGTCCGTCGCCGCGCTCGAGCAGACGACGATCGAGTCGGGCGAGGGCGCGGGACGCGCGCAGCTCGTGATCGGCACCCACCGCGCGAAGGAGCAGGCGCTGAGCGACACCGTGCGGCGCCTCGCCGAGAGCGACGTCGTGGAGCGCGTGGCCTCGGTGCTGCGCGTCGAGGGGGAGTGACGATGGCGCGACGCCGTCCCGCGCCGAGCGGAGCACGCGCGTGACGACGCCGGGCGGGCGCGCCGTCGAGGTGCGCGTGCCGGCGACGAGCGCGAACCTCGGGCCGGGGTTCGACACCCTGGGCCTCGCCCTGAGCATCTACGACGAGCTGACCGTCGCCGCGCTCGCGCCGGGCGAGCTCGACATTCGCGTCGAGGGCACGGGAGCGGACGAGATCCCGACCGATGCGTCGAACCTCATCGCCCGCACCGTCCGATACGCCTACGAGGCCGTCGGCCGCCCCGCGCCCGGACTGATGATCCGCGCGCGCAACGGGATCCCCCACGGGCGCGGTCTCGGGTCGTCCGGCGCCGCGGTGGCGGCGGGGCTGCTCGCGGCCAAGGGGCTGCTCGCCGGGGAGGCCGAGCTCGGCGACGCCGACCTGCTGCGCCTCGCCACGGAGATCGAGGGGCACCCCGACAACGTCGCGCCGGCGCTGTTCGGCGGCCTCACGATCGCCTGGATGGACGAGAGCGGCCCGCAGCACAAGAAGCTGCTCGTGCACCGCGGCGTCGCGCCCGTCGTCTTCGTGCCCGACCGCACGATGTCGACCTCCGCCGCGCGGAGCGTGCTGCTGCCGGAGGTGTCGCGCGAGGACGCGGTGTTCAACGTCTCCCGCTCCGCGCTGCTCATCGCGGCGCTCACGCAGAGCCCCGAGCTGCTCATGGCCGCGACGGAGGACAAGCTGCACCAGGACAGCCGCGCGATCGCGATGCCCGAGACCTACCGACTCGTCCGCGTCCTGCGCGACGCGGGGTTCGCGGCCGTCGTGTCGGGGGCGGGGCCGAGCGTGCTCGTGCTCGTCGACGGCCCCGGCGGACGCCTCGACGCCGCGCGCGTGGTGGAGGAGAGCGCCGAGGGATCCTGGCGCGCCCACATGCCCGCCGTCGACTTCAAGGGTGGTACAGTGAAGGCACCAGCGGAGGGTGCTCTCGAGCACGACATCTGAATCTCCGTCGCAATTCTGCGAAGCCCCGCACTGATCCCGACAGCCGCGTGCGCGCCCTCCGGGTCGCATCGGCAGACCGGGCGATCATCGCGCCCCTGCGCGAGACACCGACATCCGTGTGCGGATCGGCTCTGATCCACTGAACGACACAAGGAGTGCTCGTGGCATCCACGAACGAGAACGCCGACGCCTCGCAGCGGGGCACCATCGAGGCCGAGATCGACGCGGCGATCGCCGCCGCCGACGAGCGGGCGAAGGGCGCGAAGGCGCCCCGCAAGCGCGCGCCGCGCCGTGCGACGTCGGCGTCGACGGCCCCGCAGGCCGAGCAGAGCGCCGAGGCTGCCGCCCCGCAGCAGGAGGCGGAGGCGCCTGCCGAGGAGAAGCCGGCGCCGAAGAAGCGCGCCCCGCGCCGCACCAAGGCGCAGATCGAGGCCGACCGGGCCGCCGAGGAGGCCGCCAAGGCCGAGTCCGGCGAGACGGCGCCCGCCGCGGACGGCGCGGCCGACGAGGCGACCGAGAAGAAGCCGGCGCGTGCGCCGCGCGCCCGGAAGGCTCCGGCGAAGAAGGCCGCCGACGAGAAGGCCGACGCCGCCTCGGATGACGCGCCGGCCGCGGAGACGGCTTCGGCGGACGCCCCCGCCGAGGAGGCGCCCGCGAAGAAGACGACCCGCGCGCGCCGCGCCCCGGCGAAGAAGGCCGCAGACGAGGCCGAGAAGGCCGAGGGCGCCTCGGACGAGGCGGCGGCTCCGGCCGAGGCCGCTGCAGCGGACGCCGCCGACGAGAAGCCGGCGGCGAAGAAGCGCGCCCCGCGTGCGGCGAAGGCGAAGGCCGCGGAGGAGAAGCCCGCCGACGAGGCGGCGGCCGAGAAGTCGTCCGCTCCGGAGGAGAAGAAGGGCGGCGACGCCCCGGCCGCCGCGGCAGCGGATGAGGCAGGGAAGGCCGACGAGGCGGCGAAGAGCGACTCCTCCGACGCCGCGTCGTCCTCGGACTCCGGCGACGGCCAGGACGGCGACGACTCCGAGCAGGGGTCGGGCCGCAGCCGCCGCAGCCGCTCGCGCGGACGCCGCAAGAAGGGCGGCGACGCCGACCAGGGCGGTCAGGACGCCGATCAGGGCGACCAGGGCCAGAAGGGCTCCTCCGACGCCAAGGGCGGATCCGGGCGCGGCGGCCAGCAGAACGGCCGCGACCAGAAGGGCGGCCGGGACCAGCAGAACGGACGCGGGCGCAGCAAGCGCGGCCGCGGCCGCGGCGCGGACGACGAGTTCGAGCCGGAGATCGGCGAGGACGACGTGCTCATCCCCGTCGCCGGCATCCTCGACGTGCTCGACAACTACGCCTTCGTGCGCACGACGGGCTACCTCCCCGGTCAGCAGGACGTCTACGTCTCGCTCGGCCAGGTGAAGAAGTACCACCTGCGCAAGGGCGACGCGATCGTCGGCGCGATCAAGCAGCCGCGCGAGGGCGAGTCCTCCGGCCGGCAGAAGTACAACGCGCTCGTGCGCGTCGACTCGGTCAACGGCCTCTCGAGCGACGACGCGGCCGACCGCGTCGAGTTCTCGAAGCTCACGCCGCTCTACCCGCAGGAGCGCCTGCGCCTCGAGACGGCTCCCGAGAAGCTGACGCAGCGCATCATCGACCTCGTCGCGCCGATCGGCAAGGGACAGCGGGGCCTCATCGTCGCGCCCCCGAAGGCGGGCAAGACGATCGTGCTGCAGCAGATCGCGAACGCGATCGCGCAGAACAACCCCGAGGCGCACCTCATGGTGGTGCTCGTCGACGAGCGCCCCGAGGAGGTCACCGACATGGAGCGCTCGGTCAAGGGCGAGGTCGTCGCCTCGACCTTCGACCGTCCCGCCGAGGACCACACGACAGTCGCCGAGCTCGCGATCGAGCGCGCGAAGCGCCTCGTCGAGCTGGGCCGCGACGTCGTCGTGCTGCTCGACTCGATCACCCGCCTCGGCCGCGCGTACAACGTGTCGGCCCCCGCGTCGGGCCGCGTGCTCTCGGGCGGGGTCGACGCCGCGGCGCTCTACCCGCCGAAGAAGTTCTTCGGCGCGGCGCGCAACATCGAGAACGGCGGATCCCTCACGATCCTCGCCACGGCACTCGTCGAGACCGGATCCAAGATGGACGAGGTCATCTTCGAGGAGTTCAAGGGCACGGGCAACATGGAGCTGCGCCTGTCGCGCCAGCTCGCCGACAAGCGCATCTTCCCTGCCGTCGACGTGAACGCGTCGTCCACGCGCCGCGAGGAGATGCTGCTGTCGTCCGACGAGGTCAAGATCACGTGGAAGCTGCGTCGCGCCCTCGCCGGCCTCGACCCGCAGCACGCGCTCGGCGTCATCCTCGACAAGCTCAAGGAGACGACGTCGAACGTCGAGTTCCTCGTGCAGATGCAGAAGAGCAGCCCCGCGACGGGCGGTCGCGGCGACAACGAGATCCGCTGAGCCGGACGGACCGCGAGTGTTCGAGTCCGTTCACACGCTGATCGACGAGCACCGCCGGGTGCAGGAGGAGCTCTCCGACCCGGCGGTGCACGCCGACGCCGCGCGTGCGAAGCGCGTCAACCGCCGCTTCGCCGAGCTGTCCCGCATCGTGCGCGCCCACGAGGAGTGGACCGCGGCGGGGGATGACCTGGAGGCGGCCCGCGAGCTCGCCCGCGAGGACGAGGCGTTCGCCGAGGAGGTGCCCGCGCTCGAGGAGCGCCTCGCCGAGGCGCAGGAGCGCCTGCGCCGCCTCCTCATCCCGCGCGATCCCGACGACGCCCGCGACGTGATCATGGAGATCAAAGCGGGCGAGGGCGGCGCGGAGAGCGCGCTGTTCGCGGCCGACCTCCTGCGCATGTACACCCACTACGCGGCGTCGCGCGGCTGGAAGACCGAGCTGCTCGAGTCGGACGCCTCGGATCTCGGCGGCTACAAGAACGTGCAGGTCGCGATCAAGGGATCCTCGAACGACCCCGCGCAGGGCGTCTGGGCGCACCTGAAGTACGAGGGCGGCGTGCACCGCGTGCAGCGGGTGCCGGCGACCGAGTCGCAGGGGCGGATCCACACGTCGACGACGGGCGTGCTCGTCTTCCCCGAGGTCGACGAGCCCGACGAGGTCGAGATCAGTCAGAACGACCTGAAGATCGACGTGTACCGCTCGTCGGGGCCCGGAGGGCAGTCGGTGAACACGACCGACTCGGCCGTGCGCATCACGCACGTCCCGACGGGCATCGTCGTGTCGATGCAGAACGAGAAGTCGCAGCTGCAGAACCGCGAGGCGGCGATGCGCGTGCTCCGCGCGCGCCTGCTCGCGCGGCAGCAGGAGGAGCGCGCCGCGGCGGCCTCCGACGCGCGCCGCTCGCAGATCCGGGGCATGGACCGCTCGGAGCGGATCCGCACCTACAACTTCCCCGAGAACCGCATCGCCGATCACCGCACGGGCTTCAAGGCGTACAACCTCGACGCCGTGATGGACGGCGCTCTGGAGCCCGTCATCGCGAGCTGCGTCGAGGCCGACGAGGCCGAGCGCCTCGCGGCCCTCGGCGACTGAGGCCGCCGCGCGGGCGGCGGGCCTCCCGTGCGAGAATCGAACCGCCCGTGTGATCCCCCGAACCGAGGAGCTCGAAGTGCAGTACATCTCTACGCGAGGCGGCGCGGAGCCGCTGACGTATTGCGAGGCGCTGCTCGAGGGGCTCGCTCCCGACGGCGGTCTCGCCGTGCCCGAGACGATGCCGGCGGTCGGCGCCGATCTCCTCGAGAGCTGGCGCGGTCTGACGTACCCCGAGCTCGCGACCGAGGTGCTGGCGCTGTTCGCGACCGACATCCCGCGCGACGACCTCGCCCGGATGTGCGCCGCGGCGTACGCGTCCTTCCCGGACGAGGTCGTGCCTCTGCGCTCGATCGGCGGGGGGATCTCCCTCGTGGGGCTGAGCGAGGGGCCGACCCTCGCCTTCAAGGACATGGCCATGCAGTTCCTCGGCCAGGTCGTCGAGTACGCGCTCGCGCGCACGGGATCCGTGCTCAACGTGCTCGGCGCGACCTCGGGCGACACGGGATCCGCGGCTGAGCACGCGCTCGTCGGCAAGGAGCGCATCTCGGTGTTCATGCTCTCGCCGCAGGGGCGGATGAGCACGTTCCAGCGCGCGCAGATGTTCTCCCTCGACGACCCGAACATCCACAACATCGCGATCGACGGGGTGTTCGACGACTGCCAGAACCTCGTCAAGCGGCTGGCCGGCGACCTGGAGTTCAAGCGCGCGCAGCACCTCGGCGCGGTCAACTCGATCAACCTCGCCCGCATCACCGCGCAGGTCGTCTACTACTTCTGGGCCTGGCTGCGCGCGACGGACCGCGAGGGCGCCCGCGAGGTGTCGGTCACGGTGCCCTCTGGCAACTTCGGCAACATCCTCTCGGGCTTCTTCGCGAAGCAGATGGGCCTGCCGATCCGCCGCCTCGTGCTGGCGACCAACGAGAACAACGTGCTCGACGAGTTCTTCCGCACGGGCCTCTACCGTCCGCGCGCCGCGGCGGAGACGCTCGCGACGTCGAGCCCGTCGATGGACATCTCGAAGGCCTCCAACCTCGAGCGCTTCCTCTTCGAGCTCGTGGGGCGCGACGCATCCCGCGTCGTCCGCGCGTTCGGCGAGCTCGACGAGACGGGCGCGATCGACTTCACGGCCGACCAGCCGCGGTTCGTCGACGAGTTCGGGTTCCTCAGCGGATCCTCGACGCACGCCGACCGCCTGGCGACGATCCGCGCGGTCCATGAGACGGCGGGCGAGATCATCGACCCGCACACGGCCGACGGCGTGAAGGTCGCCCGCGAGCACCTCGAGGAGGGCGTGCCGATGCTCGTGCTCGAGACGGCGAAGCCGCAGAAGTTCGCGGAGACGATCCGCGAGGCGATCGGCGTGGAGCTCGAGTACGCGCCCGAGCTGCGGGAGATGCTCGACGCGCCGCAGCACGTCGTCGACATGGCGGACGACGCCGACGCGCTCCGCGCCTTCATCGAGGCGAACGCGCTGCGCTGAGCGTGCAGGCGAGAGGGGCCGGACGCATCGCGCGTCCAGACCTCGGTCGGGCTCGTCCT
>NZ_JAMXWT010000025.1:0-46535 GCF_050958665.1 Microbacterium sp. gxy059
GAGCCAGCGTCCGCGGATCCGACACCGCTCCGCTCGTCAGGGGGTCGCGTGGTGCGTCGGTCAGCTCAGAGCGTCGAGGTCGGCGCGCGAGTACTCCCTCGCCTTGCCGGGACGGTCGTCCTCGTACAAGTAGGCGACGCGGACCGGGGTCCCGGGGAGCAGCGACGCGGTTTCGACGATCGCCGTCCCGTCGACCAGCGTCTCGTCCGTAGTCCATCCGAACAGGCCGAAGGACACGCGCACGCGCGCACCGGGCTCGCCGACGATCGTCAGGGTGTAACCGCCATAGTGATTCTTGTCCGCGTGAGTCACCTCCGGCGCGGCGTCCGCGATCTCGATCGCGCCGACCGTCGTGCGCTCGCTCTCGAGCCCCGAGGCGACGGCGGAGACGAGGTAGCTGTAGACGCCGGGCTCGAGGTCGGTCTCGTCGACCCAGACGGTCTCGGCCGTCTCGCCGAGCGCGACGACCTCGCCGGAGGGGTCCTCGCGCCAGACGCGGTAGGTCTCCGCGTCGTCGACGGCGACCCACTCGATCCTCACGCCGCCGTCGGCCGCAGACACGGCGACGGGCTCGGGAGCTGCGGGAGCGACCGGCTCGGGGCTCGGGGCCTCGGCGTCGTCCGCGCTCTCGCCGCCGGCATCGGAGTCCTCGCCCGCGCCATCGTCGCCCGCGTCCGCCGTCGACTCGCCGCTCTCGGAGCCGTCGTCCTCGCCGGGAGCGGGATCCTCATCCTCGATCTCGTCCGCCGGTCGCGCGTCGGCGTCCGACGCGTCGTCCTCGGCCGCGCCGTCGGGGGCTCCGGGGCGCGGTCGCTCGTCGCCCGGGACCGGGTCCTCGCTGGAATCCCGCTGATCGGGCGCGGCGACCCGGACCTCGTCCTCATCGACCGCCTCGTCGGCCTCGGGCTCGTCGCGCTCCACGCCGAGAGCGGCGAGCAGCGCGGGGCGCACCCCGAGCTGCGAGAGCGAGGCCCGCACGGGGGCATCGGCCTCGTCGGCGTAGACGACGGAGAGGCGGGCGTCGTCGCGCACCTGCTGCGCGGTGAGCGCGATGACGAGCCGAGCGGATCCACCGCGGGAGACGGTGGCGTCGGACACGGCCGATCCGGCGGCCGCGGGGCGGGCCGACATCGCCGGGTCTCCCGTCGATCCGCTACCGCCGAGCGCGTGCACGCCCTCGTCGGTGCGCAGCAGCACCCGGGAACCGGGCTCGCCCGTCACGTCGACGGCGACCGTGCGCGCATCGGCGTCGAGGACCTGCGCACCCGCCACGCCGATCGCGGTGCGCAGATCGTCGTCCTCGTCCTCGTCGGGCGCCGTCTCGTCCGGCGCCTCCTGATCGGCGAGGTCGTCCGAGGGCTCGACCTGCGCGCTCGACGGAAGGGATCCGTCCGCGAACGAGTTGGATGCGGCGGAGGGCAGGGACGGATTCTGCGCGATCGAGGCGATGATCACGGCTCCGGCGACGGCCGCGGTCGCGAGCGTCGCCGTGAGCACCCCGCCGACCGTCCACGCGGCGCTGCCTCCGGCCGCGCCGGCGCCTCCGGCCTGCGACGATCCCGCCGCAGCTCCCGCCCCGCCTGCTGCGGCGCCCCCGGCGACGACCGCACCGCCGACGACCTCGGAGGGCATGGCGGCCAGGGCGACGAGCGCCTCCTCGCCGCGCTGGACCGCCGCGAGGTAGCCGCCGGCCGCGGGCACGCCGAGAGCGAGGGGCAGGAGGATCAGCGCGAGCCGGCTGCCGACCTGGCGCGCCTCCGCAGCCACGATCGCGCAGCGCGCGCAGTCCGCGAGGTGAGCATCGACCTTGCGGCGGTCGCGAGCTCCGAGGCTGCCGCGGGTGTGCGCGGCGAGACGCTCGATGACCCACTGGTGCTCCGAGCCGTCCTCCACGGAGGCGAGGTGCGCCTGGATCCACGCCTCGCGCAGCCCTTCGCGCGCCCGCGCGGCGAGCTGGGACACGGCCGACGCCTTCATCCCGAACAGCGGCGCGATCTCGCGCGGCTTCATCTGCTCGATCTCGGAGTACCAGAGCACCTCCTGCCAGCGCGTGGGGAGGCTGCGGAAGGCCTGATGCGTGAGGCCGCGGTCGAGAGCCGCCTCGGCGGCTTCGTCGGTGCTCTCGGGATCCTCGATGAGGTCTTCGAAGCCGTCGATCGCGATCTCGTTCCGAGCGCGCCCCCACGTCGCCGCCGTGTTGCGGATCGCGGTGAAGAGATAGGCGCGGAACGAGCCGGTGGGGCCGCCCCCGCGGCGGACGGTCTGGAAGATCTTGGCGAAAGCCTCCTGCACCAGGTCGTCGGCGTCGATCGACGTGGTGATGCTGCGCGCGGCGGTGATGCCCGACCGGTAGTGCCGGCTCCACAGCTCGCCGAACGCGTCGGTGTCGCCGGAGCGGGTGCGGAGCACGAGATCCGCGTCGGACGTCGCCGGGACGTCGGCGACGCGCGCGTCATCGTGCTCGGGCATGGGTCTCCTCGGGTCGTAGGCCAACGACGATTGTGCCTCGCCGACCCCGTCCCTGCCAACAGGGGCCGTCGTTTTTCAGCGGATGCTCCGCGGATTCGGCGCGGTTCTCCGCGGTCCGAAGATTTTTCTGCGAACTCGCGTCATGAAACGCGAGGCACCGGGTCTCATGACCGAGAGAGAACGATGCTCGGCCCCGGCGGGGGAGCCGGATCCGAGCACATCGCGCCGCCGCGAGGCGCGCGAACAGAGCGATTCTCGGATCAACTCGGGGGAGGGGATCCGAGAACCGCTCTTCTCGTTCTGCGGGGGCGGTTCACTCCGCGCGGTGCAGGGTGCCCAGCTCCTCGCCGTCGGCGTCGTAGGCGACGAGGTCGTCGCCGGCGACCTCGATCGTGCGCGTCTGCGCGAGCCACGGCTTCATGCCAGGGCATCCCTTGAGCGTGCTGACAATGCCGGTGAGGCTGATCGTCTCGTCGTCGGCCACGGAGTAGGAGCCCCCGAAGCCGTTGCAGCCGTCGTTGCCCTTGACGGCCTCGCCCTCCTCGAATTCGAGATAGGCGGTGTCGCTGTCGTCGATCGTCCAGCGCGTGCCGCTGAGTTCGGGTGCCTGCACGTCTTCTCCCGGGGTCGTGGTGTCGTCGGTCGTGTCGGTCGCGCATCCCGTGAGAGCGAGCCCGATGGCGAGGGCTCCTGCCGCGATGAGCGGGTAACGATTCGTCATGCCAGCCTCCTCGGATGGTCGGCGTGTGCGGCGTTATACCGCTGTGATGTATTGTAGAGCGCGGTGTGCCCCAGCTGGGAAGTGCTGACTGCCGCAGAGGGGCGCGCGAGACCACTGATCAGGCGACGCCGTCGCCATAACAATCTGGGGGAAGAGCTTTGAGCTTTTCGATTGGACGAGGCGCGCGGCTGAGCGCGCTCGGTGCCGCAGGCGCGCTGGTCGCCGGCGGACTGATGGTGACGCCCGCCGTCGCCACGGAGAACGAGGCGGAGAACCTCGAGTCGCTGAAGGCAGCGGTTCAGGCGTTCTCGGACGCCGAGGATGTGCAGCTCATCACGCAGGGTGAGAACGGCGCCATCGAGGTGCAGGTCTCCGAGGCCGAGGTCGGCGCGCAGTCCGGCGGCGTGACCGCCGAGGACGTCGCAGAGGACTACGGCAACGTCGAGGTCGTTCCGAGCAAGTGGAACTTCGTCGACGGCGTCAAGGCCTGGGACCAGGACGAGGTGGTCGGCGGAGCCGGCATCTTCCTCAGCGGCAACCCCGACTTCTCGGGTCAGGGCGGCACCTGCTCGGTCGGCTTCAGCGCCTGGACGCCCGAGGGCGAGCCCGCGGTCATCACCGCCGGGCACTGCACGGGCGACGACTCGGCGCCGTACGTCGCGCTGACCGTCCCGTCGCTCGACGACGCCAGCGGCAACGACAGCGAGTACATCGACCTGCTCGACGTGCTCGGCGAGGTCGTGTTCTCGCAGTTCGGCGGCCCCGGCCACTCGGCGACTCCCGAGGCGGAGGGCGGCGAGACCGACATCACGGTCATCGACGTCGCCAACGACGCGCTGACCCTGCTTCCCGAGGTCACCGACTGGACCACGGCCGACGACGACGACCTCGCGGCGTCGACGACCCCGATCTCGAGCGTCGGCACGGCCGAGCTCGGCGAGGTCCGCAAGAGCGGCCGCACCACCGGCAACACCGTGGGAGAGGTCGTCGAGCTCGACGGCTACCTGCGCATCGAGGACCGCTGGGTCTACGGCTTCGGCTCGATCATCGAGGGCGCGCCCGGCGACTCGGGCGGCACCGTCTACCAGGGCGAGACCGCTGTCGGCGTCGTCTCCGGCGGCGGCGAGCTCGAGACCGGCGAGACCTTCATGTGGTCGACCGATCTCGAGCACGGCCTCGAGGTCGTCGCGGAGAACGTCGGCGAGTACACGGTCGCGCTCGACATCGCCGAGCCCGAGCTCGCGAGCACCACGGTGAACATCGGCGGCGCCATCACGGGCACCGCTCCGGCCGGCTCGACCGTCACCGTCACGGTCGACGGCGAGGAGCTCGGCCAGGTCGAGGCCGACGAGAACGGCGAGTTCTCGATCTCGGCCGAGGGCGTCGCCCCGGGCACCCACGAGGTGACCCTGCAGGCCGTCCAGGGCTACGACCGCTCCGACGTCGTCACGGGCGAGATCGAGGTCGTGCTCGGCGCGCCCACGATCGAGTCGCCGACCGACGGCGAGCGCATCGTCGACGAGGTCACCGAGATCTCGGGCACCGGCGTGGCCGGCGCGACCGTCACGCTGACGGGCGCCGTCGAGGGCACCGCCGAGGTCGCCGAGGACGGCACCTGGACCGTCGACGCCGAGCTCGGCTTCGGCAGCCACACGGTGACGGCCGCCCAGGAGTACGAGGGCGAGACCGCCGGGGAGACCGCGACGGTCGAGTTCCACGTCGTGGCCGAGGCTCCGGTCATCACGTCGATCGAGGACGGCGCCACCTTCGAAGAGGGCGACGCTCCCACGGTCATCGAGGGCACCTCGAAGTACGCCGGTGAGACGCTCGTCGTCGACTACGCCAACGACTACACCGACGAGTGGGTCACTCTCGAGACGGTCGTCGCCGAGGACGGCACCTGGTCGGTCGAGCTCTCCGAGGCTCCGCAGGTCGGCCAGCACGAGCTCTACGCGTTCGTCGACATCGGCGACACGGCCAGCAACGAGGCCTACGTCTCGTTCGAGGTCACCGCGGTCGAGGAGCCGGGTGACGACGAGGCCGGCGAGAACGGTGGCGGCGGCGGCGAGAACGCCGACGACTCCACCGACAACGGCACGGAGTCCGGTGACGACACCGGCGCCGAGGCCGGCGACGAGGGCTCGTCCGACGACGCGGCCGAGGCCGGCGACAACGGCGAGGGCGGCGACGACAACGGTCTCGCTCCCACCGGCGCCGAGGACGGCTCGCTGCTCCTCCCGCTGACGGGCGGCGCGCTGCTGCTCGTCGCGGCCGGATCGGCCTTCCTCATCGCCCGTATGCGCAAGGCGGCCGCGAGCCTCTGACGCGCATCGAGCAACCGCTGAGGCGGGGTGAGCCCTTCGGGGGCCGCCCCGCCTTCGGCGTTCCCTGGCCGGACATGCGGCGCAACACGTCCGCACGGTGTGCGGCCAGTCGGTATGATCGTCATGTCGCGACTGGCGTTGAGGTGGTGCACCACCGGGAAGCGGCATCCACCGAACGGCATTCGACCGCACGCCTGGGTCGAAGCGATGACACCGACCGCTGCCTGTCGTTCTGGAGCACACATGACTGAGCCTTCGTTCAACGCCCCCCTCACCGAGATCGACCCCGAGATCGCGCAGGTCCTCCAGCGCGAGCTCGACCGCCAGCGGGGCTTCCTCGAGATGATCGCATCCGAGAACTTCGTCCCCGTCTCGGTCCTGCAGGCGCAGGGATCCGTCCTCACCAACAAGTACGCGGAGGGCTACCCCGGTCGCCGCTACTACGGCGGATGCGAGGAGGTCGACGTCGCCGAGAGCCTCGCGATCGAGCGCGCCAAGGAGCTCTTCGGCTCCGCGTACGCGAACGTGCAGCCCCACTCCGGCGCCACCGCGAACGCGGCCGTCCTGCACGCCATCGCGCGCGCGGGCGACACGATCCTCGGCCTCTCCCTCGACCACGGCGGCCACCTCACGCACGGCATGAAGATCAACTTCTCCGGCCGGCTCTACGACGTCGTCGCCTACGGCGTCGACCCCGAGACCTCGCTCGTCGACATGGACGAGGTGCGACGCCTCGCTCACGAGCACAAGCCGAAGGTCATCATCGCCGGGTGGTCGGCCTACCCCCGCCACCTCGACTTCGCGGCGTTCCGCGAGATCGCCGACGAGGTGGGCGCCTACCTGTGGGTCGACATGGCGCACTTCGCGGGCCTCGTCGCCGCTGGCGTGCACCCGAGCCCCGTGCCCCACGCGCACGTCGTCTCCTCGACCGTGCACAAGACCATCGGCGGGCCCCGCTCCGGCTTCATCCTCACGAACGACGCCGACCTCGCGAAGAAGATCAACTCGGCCGTGTTCCCTGGCCAGCAGGGCGGCCCGCTCATGCACGTGATCGCCGCGAAGGCGACCGCGTTCAGGCTCGCGGGCACCGACGCGTTCCGCGACCGCCAGGAGCGCACGGTGCGCGGCGCCGCGATCCTCGCCGAGCGCCTCTCGCAGCATGACGTCGCGGACGCCGGAATCGCCGTGCGCTCGGGCGGCACCGACGTGCACCTCGTGCTCGTCGACCTGCGCGACGCCGCGATCGACGGCAAGCAGGCCGAAGACCTCCTCCACGAGATCCGCATCACTGTGAACCGCAACGCGGTGCCGAACGACCCGCGTCCGCCGATGGTCACGTCGGGCCTGCGCATCGGCACGCCGGCCCTCGCGACGCGGGGCTTCGGCGACGCGGAGTTCACCGAGGTCGCCGACGTGATCGCCCTCGCGCTGCAGCCGGGAGCCGACATCCCCGCCCTGCGCGCCCGCGTCGAGGCGCTCACGGCGCAGTTCCCGCTCTACCCCGACGTCGAGCACGCCCCGCAGGGCTACGCCGGCGTCTGACCCGGCCCGCGCCCCGCGCCGCCCTCCCGCGGCGCGGGGCGCGTCCGTTCCGCCACGAGCGACACACGAGGAGACGAGAGATGACCGCGAAGGTTCTCGACGGCAGGGCCGCATCGGCGGCGATCACGCAGGAGCTGACGGAGCGCGTCGCCGCGCTGAAGGAGAGGGGCGTCATCCCCGGCATCGCCACGGTGCTCGTCGGCGCCGACCCCGCATCGCAGCTGTACGTCGGCATGAAGCACCGGCGCTCCGAGGCGGTCGGCATGAACTCGATCCAGCGTGAGCTGCCCGCCGACGCGACGCAGCAACAGGTCGAGGACCTCATCGACGAGCTGAACGCGGATCCGTCGTGCCACGGCTACATCGTGCAGCTGCCGCTGCCGAAGCACATCGACACCGACCGCGTGCTCGAGCGGATCGACCCGGCCAAGGACGCCGACGGCCTGCACCCCACGAACCTCGGGCGCCTCGTGCTCAACACCAGCGCGCCCATCTCGACGCCCCTGCCGTGCACGCCGCGCGGCGTCATCGAGCTGCTGCTGCGCAGCGACTACGACCTGCGGGGAAAGCACGTCGTCGTCGTGGGCCGCGGCATCACCATCGGCCGCTCGATCGGCCTGCTGCTCACGCGGCGCGAGATCAACGCGACCGTGACGCTGACGCACACCGGCACGACCGACCTGCGCCACCACCTGCGTCAGGCGGACGTCATCGTCGCCTCCGCGGGCGCGAAGCACCTCGTCACCGCCGAGGACGTGAAGCCCGGCGCGGCGGTGCTCGACGTGGGCGTCACGCGCGAGGAGGATCCCGAGACCGGCAAGCAGAGGGTGTTCGGCGACGTGCACCCGGGCGTCGCCGAGGTCGCGGGCTTCCTCTCCCCGAACCCCGGCGGAGTCGGCCCGATGACGGTCGCGCTGCTCATGACCAATGTGGTGGAGGCGGCCGAGCGCTCGATCTCCTGAGCCGTCCCCACGTCGGCGCGGCGCGGATCCCCTGCCGGGGGCCGCGCCGCGTCGGCGTTCCCGCTCCGCACGGCGAGGGAGCGGGGCCTGGCGCGCGGGCGGTGCCCGTGTCCCGATTCGTGCGGGAATGTGTTCGGCATTCCCACCCGAATCGAGACATGCTCCTTCGGACATGCGGGGCTCGCACCCGGCCCGCGGGCGGGATCAGCCGAGCATCCGCGCGAGGAAGTCGCGCGTGCGCGGGGCGCGGGGTGCGGTGAAGATCTCGGACGGCGGGCCCTCCTCGACGATCGCGCCCCCGTCGAGGAAGACGACCCGGTGCGCGACATCGCGCGCGAACGCCATCTCGTGCGTCGCCATGACGATCGTCGCGCCGCCCGCCGCGAGCTCGCCGACGAGGGCGAGCACCTCGCCGACGAGCTCGGGATCGAGGGCGGAGGTGATCTCGTCGAGCAGCAGCAGCTCGGCGCCCGTCACGACGGCGCGTGCGAGCGCGACGCGCTGCTGCTGGCCGCCGGAGAGCCGGTCGGGGTGAGAGCGGGCCTTGTCGCCGAGGCCCACGCGCTCGAGCGCCGCGACCGCCTCCGCGCGCGCCTGGCGCGTCGACATCCCGTGCACGTGCCGCAGGGCGAGGGCGATGTTGTCGCGCGCGCTGAGATGGGGGAAGAGGTTGTACTGCTGGAACACGACGCCGATGCGGGCGCGCACGGCGTCGGCATCCACGCGCGGGTCGCTGATGTCGAGATCGCCGAGCCAGATCTGCCCGTCGTCGATCGGCTCGAGCAGGTTGATCGTGCGCAGCAGCGTCGACTTGCCGGATCCGCTGGGCCCGATGAGCGCCACGACCTCGCCCGGCGCGACGTCGAGATCGATGCCGCGCAGCACCTCGCGGTCGTCGTACGACTTCCAGACGTCGCGCATCGTGAGAAGAGCCTCGCTCATACGATCCCTCCGATCTGCTCGCGCCGACGCACGCGCGCGGCGTACCAGTCGGTGAACCGGATGGTGGGGATGGCGAGCACGATGAACAGCAGGCCCGCGAGCACGTAGGGCGTGAAGTTGAAGAACGCGGCGGTCTCGATCTGCGCGGCGCGCACGGCGTCGACCGCGCCGAGCACCGACACGAGGCCGACGTCCTTCTGCAGGGCGACGAAGTCGTTCATGAGCGCGGGCGTCACCTTCCGCACCGCCTGCGGCACGACGACGAGGCGCATGGTCTTCGCGTGGGTGAGGCCCAGCGAGCGCGCCGCCTGCCTCTGCGACGGGTGCACGGCCTCGATGCCGGCGCGGAACACCTCCGAGACGTAGGCCGAGTACGTGAGGGTGAGGGCGATCGTGCCCCAGAACTCGTAGGGGAGGCGCACGGGGATCAGCTCGAGCCCGGGGATCCCGAATCCCACGAGGTACAGCACGATGATGAGCGGCGTGCCGCGGAACACGTCGGTGTAGACGGTCGCGAGGGCGCGCAGCGGCAGCCAGACGGGGCCGCGCAGGGTGCGCAGGGTGGCGAGGAGTAGGGCGATGACGAGGACGAGGACGATCGTCACCCCGAGGACCCGCAGGTTGAGGAGGAACCCGCTCCACACGCGCGGGAGGGCGGCGAGCAGCACCTCGCCGTCGAAGAACGACTCCTGCACGCGCGCCCACCCGGGCGTGGACAGGAGGAGGATCCAGACGAGCGCCGCGAGCACGATCGTGGAGGCGATGCTGATGAGCACCGATCGCATGCCGTGCCGGCGTCGGTGGGCCTGCCGGGCGAGCTCGACGTCGCTGACCGGCCGCGCGGGCCGCGGCGTCACTGCAGCTGCGGCGCCGCGTCGCCGCCGAGCCACTCCTCGGCGAGCGCGTCGAGCGTGCCGTCCTCGCGGAGCGCGTCGACCGCGTCCGTCACGTCGCCGGTCAGGGCGGATCCCTTCGGCAGCACGATGCCGAACGCGTCGCCGTGCTGGCCCTCGGCCTCGGGGAGCTGGCCGACGATGACGCCGTCGTCGAGCTCGGCGCCCGAGATGTAGAACGCGGTGGGGAGGTCGACGACGATGGCGTCGACCTGTCCGTTCTCGAGGGCGAGCTTCGCGTCGTCGTTCGACGAGAAGGCCTGCACGCCCTGCGCGGGGGCGATGGTCTGCTCGGCCGCGATGAAGCTCGTCGTCCCCGTCTGCGCGCCGATGAGCGCGTCCTCGAGGTCGGCGAGCGACGCGGCATCGGCGACGGACGAGGATCCCGTGGTCACGACGACCTGCGCGCTCTCGTAGTAGGGAGACGAGAAGTCGACGGCGTTCTCGCGCTCGGGCGTGATCGAGAACTGCTGGAGGTTGATGTCGAAGGTCTTCGGGCCGGGCGCGATCGCCTCGTCGAACGTCGTGCGCACCCACTCGACATCATCGGAGTCGAAGCCCAGCTGCTCCGCGACCGCATAGGCGACGGCCGGCTCGAAGCCCTCGCCCGTGGTCGGGTCGTCGTCGATCGCCCACGGGAAGTAGGCGGGCTGCGCCGTGCCGACCGTCAGCTTCCCCTCCGTAACGTATCCCGGCCCCACCTGCTCGGCGGCTCCCTCGGCGTCGTCGGATACGCCCGATCCGCAGGCGGCGAGCGCGAGGAGGAGGGCGGCGGAGGAGCTGGCGACGGCGAGGCCGCGGCGGGCGGGGCGGGACATGGATCCTCCGGACGGAGACGGGTGCGGGTCGTCTCTCATTGTCCGTCGCCGCGCGCCCGCGCGCGAAACCCTGTGACCGGGTGTTGCGCCGTCACGCGGACTGCTCCCGCGCCTGGCCCGCGGCATCGGCGACGAGATTCCAGGAGAGCAGCCCGAGGTGGATCGCCAGGCGGGAGTTCCCGTCGGTCAGATCCACGCCGAGCAGCGTCTCGACGCGGCGCAGCCGGTAGTAGACGGTGCCGCGGTGCAGAAACTGCTCGGCGGCGACGGCCTGCACGTTGCCCGCGTGCCGCAGGTAGCTGCGCAGCGTGCCGACGAGGTCTTCGTCCTCCGCGTTGGTGAGGAACCTCTCCAGCCGCGGGGTCAGGAACGAGGTGCGCAGCAGGGAGGGCGACACGGAGGACACTCCGCGGTACGGCGCGGCGTCTCGCCAGTCGATCCGCGCGTCTCGCCACTGGACTCGGGCGCCCACGACCGCAGCCTGCCGTGCCTGCCAGACGGCGGCGTACGCGTCCTCCCAGGGATGCACGAGGTTCGAGACGCCGATGGACCAGTCGTGCGTCAGCGACTTCGCGCGCAGCCGGAACAGCTCGTCCTGAACGGAGGAGATGATCCGCTCGGCGTCGTTCTCGGCCTCGCCCTCGAGGGTCGTGACGAGAGCGACCGCCTCCACCGCGGCCGCCGCGAGGATCGCTCGGCGGGGGCCGCCGGTTCCGCGTATCCGCTCGATCAGCTTCCGCACGGCGGTGCGCAGCTGCTCCGACGTCTCGTAGTGCGCGTCTCGCGGCTCGACCAGCACGCTGATGGCGAAGACCGGCGTCCCGACGGGCATCCGCTTCGCGATCGCCGTCTGCTCGAGCCTGCGCATGAACTCCGACGTGTCGGTCTCGAGCAGCAGGGTCGACTCCGTGGTGGTGCCGTCGTCCTCGTCGTCGACGGGGAGGGAGCCGACCGCCTCGAACGTGCGCATCGCCACCGTGCGGATGTGCTCCACGTGCGCGTCCGGCAGCGGCAGATTCACCTCGATGAGCCAGAGGTAGGCTTCCGGGTCCCGCGAGCCGGCGGTGACGAGGGGGATGACGGTGAACCCCGGGATCCCGAGCACATCGACCCCCGCGTCGCGCACGATGTCGCGCGTGGCGAAGTGCTGTCCGTTCTGACCCGCCAGCGAGGCCGGCGTCGCGATCCGCCGGCCGACCGGTGCGCCCGACGCGTCGCGATCGGCCAGGAGGATCCGGGAGAACGCGCTGTCCGTGATCTCGATCGGGACCGCGAAATGCGAGCTCAGTGCGTCGGCGAGGTCGTAGAGGTGACGCAGCCGCGTCGCGCTCCACCTCATACCGATCGACCCTATCCAACCTGCCTCCTCCGCGGGTTTGGACAGATGTCGAACGACACGGGGCGGGGATCTCCCTAGCGTTGTGGCATCAGACGACCTGAGGAGATGCTGTGACCGCTGACCACCGAGAGGACACCGCGTCCGGCCCGTCCCTCGGCGTGCTCGCGGAAGACCTCCAGGGCGCGCTCGCGGTCTCGAGCAGGCTGCTGCAGCGGGGCCTGCGCGTCGCGGTCGTGGCGTCGAGACAGGACCCCATCGGCGAGGTCGACGCGGTGATCGTCGACATCGCTCTGCGTCGCAGGCTCGAGGATCCGCAGCTCGTCGCCGAGGAGTGGGCGCGCTGGCTCCTCTCCCTCGGGATCCGTCAGATCGACGTGCGGATCGACCCGCTGCTGCACGGGAGCCCAGCCGAGATGACGCGAGGGACGCGGCTGACGGTCGGTTCGGGATCCCCGCTGTGGGTCGTTCCGGCCTACCCCTCGGCCGGCCGCTCGGCGCTGGACGGTCGGCTGATGTTCACGGACGCGAGCGGAGCCGCTGGTGACCTCGACGTGCGGGGCGCTCTCGCGATCGACGACGCGGTCGTCGTTCCGCTCGAGACCGTGACGGCCGGCACCGCGGCGGTGCGGGCGGCGGTCGCCGCCCACGCCTCGGAGGGCGCGGACGCCTTCGTCTTCGACGCAACGACCGAGCGTCATCTCGAGACGATCGCCGAGGCCGCGGCCGAGGAGATCCGCGACGGCGTCGGCCTCGTCTCGGTCTCCGGCGGCGCCTGGCTGAGATTCTTCCCCGACCTCGGACGCGACGGGTTCGCCCTGCTCGCGGCCGCGGGAACGACCCCCGTCGACCGCCTGCAGCTCTCCCGCGTCGCGGATGCCTACGCCAGCCACGCCATCTCGCTGTCGGCCGAGGAAGCGCGCTCGAGCTCCCCCGAGCACCTGCTGCGGCTGTTCGCCCGTCATCGCATCGTGATCGTGCAGGCGCGCGACAGGGAGCAGGACGTGGCCGCCGCGGTCGCCGCCGACATCGGGGCGGCCGTGCGACGGCTGCTCGACGTCTCGCTCACCGGCTCGCACGCCTGTCTCGGGGTCGTCACCAGCGGCGGGCTGACCACGAGCGAGGTCATCGTCGCCCTCGAGGCCGACCGGCTGCTGCCGGGCAACGAGCTCGAGCCGCTGTGCCCCCTCGTCCGCCTCTCCGGCGGGCCCTTCGACCGGCTCGGCGTCGCGAGCAAGAGCGGATCCGTCGGCACCTCGGAGATCTTCGTCCGGCTCCTTCGTCGTTTCATCGGCGGCTGAGCACCCCCTTCCTGAGAGGACACCCATGTCACTGTTCGACCCCACCACGAGCGCACTCGTTCTCATCGACATGCAGGGCGCGGTCGCGACCCACGCCGCGGAGCCCTATAGCGCCGACGAGGTCGTCGGCCGCGCCGCGCGGCTGGTCGAGGCGCAGCGTCGAGCGGGCGGCCTCGTGGTCTTCGTGCGGACGAGCTTCCTGCCGGACGAATCCGACTCGCTGCAGCCCGTCGTCATCGAGACGATGCGGCCCGCGCACCCCCACCGCCCCGAGGGATGGGACCAGCTCGTCCCCGAGACGCGTCCCCTCCCGACCGAGCCGGTCGTCATCAAGCGCAGCTGGAACGCGTTCCACGGCTCCGACCTCGACCTGCAGCTGCGGCGCCACGGGGTGAAGACGGTCATCATGGCGGGCATCTCGACGAACTTCGGAGTCGAGGGAACCGCCCGCGCGGCATACGAGCACTACTACGACGTCGTCTTCGTCGAAGAGGCGATGGCGACCAACAAGGCCGAGAACCACGCCTTCGCCGTGCGCGAGATCTTCCCGCAGATCGGCCGCGTCCGCTCGCTCGACGAGGTCCTGGCGACTCTCGGAGCGCAATGATCGCCTATCTGGTCAAGCGGGTCCTCGAAGTCGTCCCCGTCCTGTTCATCCTCGTCTCCGCGGTCTTCCTGCTCGTCAACGTCGCGGGAGACCCGGTCGCGAGCATGCTCGGCGATGACGCGACTCCCGAGCAGATCGCGGCGGTTCAGCACTCGCTGGGGCTGGACAGGCCGATCGTCGTCCAGTACGCCGACTACGTCGGGAGCGTCGTCCGCGGCGACTTCGGCGACTCCTACCGTTTCGGCGAGTCGGCTCTCGCCCTCGTGATCGGGCGGCTGCCCGTGACGCTGACCCTTGCGATCACCGGCATCGCCATCGCCATCGCCTTCGCGGTTCCCGCCGGCGTCGTCGCCGCCGTCCGGCGCGGGGGCATCCTCGACCGCGTGCTCTCCGCGATCGCGGTGCTCGGCAAGGCGATGCCGAACTTCTGGCTCGGCATCATGCTGATCCTCCTCTTCGCGGTGCAGTTGAGGATGCTTCCCGTATCCGGCGCCGGGGGATGGACGAGCGTCATCCTCCCGAGCATCGCGATCGCCACCGGCGTCGCCGCCGAGATCGCCATGCTCGTGCGCACGAGCGTCATCGAGGAGCTCGGCAACGACTACGTGCGCACCGCGCGCGGGAAGGGCCTGACGGAGGGGACCATCCTCCGGAGGCACGCCCTGCGCAACGCGTTCGTCCCGGTCGCGAGCATCGTTCTGCTGCAGTTCGCCAACCTCGTTGGCGGCACCATCATCGTCGAGACGGTCTTCAGCTGGCCCGGCCTCGGACAGCTGCTGGTCAACGCGGTCTCGAACAAGGATCTCCCCGTCGTCCAGGCGGGCGTGTTCGTGATCGCTCTGATGATCATCATCGTGAACGTCTGCGGCGACATCGTCTTCCGCCTGTCCGATCGACGGATCCGCTTCTGAAGGAGGACGGACGCGACATGACTACGACACACGACATCCGGACCGCCGATCGTCGTCGGCCGTCCCTCTGGGCATCGATGAACTGGACGGCGCGCGTCTCCCTGACCGTGCTGCTGATCATCTGCCTGGCCTCCCTCTTCGGCCGGTGGATCGTGCCGCACGACCCCGCGGCGATCGACCCGACGGTCTCGCTCCTGCCGCCGCTCACCACCGACCCGGGCTTCTACCTGCTCGGAACCGACAACCTGGGGCGGGACATCTTCTCGCGGCTGATCATCGGCGCGCGGATCTCCATCCTCGTCGGCCTGCTGGGCGTCGTCGTCGCCGGCGCGATCGGCGTGACCGCGGGGATCCTCGCCGGGTACTTCGGCGGGTGGGTCGATGCCGTGCTCATGCGCATCGTCGACGCCTTCCTCTCGATCCCGTCGATCGTGCTCATCCTGGCTCTCCTCGCGATCCTCGATCCCGGTGTGACGACCCTGATCATCGTGCTCGGGCTCACGACCTGGGTGATCTACGCGCGCCAGGTGCGCAATCAGGTGCTCGAGATCCGGGAGCGCCTCTTCGTCAAGGCCGCGCGCACCTTCGGGTCGGGGCACCTCTTCATCATGATCAGGCACGTTCTCGTCAACGTGATCCCGACGTTCGTGGTGCTGTCGACGCTCAGCGTCGCGACGCTCATCGTGACCGAGTCGTCGATGAGCTTCCTCGGGCTCGGGATCCAGCCGCCCGACATCTCTTGGGGGCTCATGCTCACCGGCGGCCGCGACTACATCGCCACCGCCTGGTGGGTGAGCACCTTCCCCGGGCTGTGCATCACGACAACCGTCCTCTGCATCCTGTTCGTCGGCGACTGGCTGCGCGAGCGGCTCGACCCGCGGCTGAAGCCCGCGACCTGAGGGAGGAAGAGACATGGAGAAGACACCTCTGCTCAGCGTGCGGAACCTCGTCATCGGTCCGAAGCGGAACCCCGACCTGCGCCTCGTCGACGACGTCTCGTTCACCGTCGACTCCGGCGAGCGCGTCGCGATCGTCGGGGAATCGGGTTCGGGAAAGAGCCTGACCTGCTTCTCGGTCATGGGCCTGCTCGACCCGACGCTCCAGGTGATGGGCGGCGACATCCGATGGGAGGGAGACAGCGTTCTCGGGATGAGCGGCGCGCAGCACCGCCGGCTGCTGCGGACCGAGATGTCGATGGTCTATCAGGAGCCGCTCACGGCGCTGAACCCGCTCATGCCGATCGGGCGTCAGATCCGCGAGGGCGTTCCCCGCGTCAGGGATGCGGACGTGATCCGGATCCTTGAGCAGGTCGGCATGCGGGACCCCGCACGGGTCGTCAGGGCGATGCCGCACGAGCTCTCGGGAGGCATGCGGCAGCGCGCGATGATCGCGATGGCGATGATCAGGAAGCCGCGGCTGCTCATCGCGGACGAGCCGACGACGGCCCTCGACGTGACGATCGAGTATCAGGTGCTGAAGCTCATGTACGACCTCACGCACGAAATGGACACGGCGCTCCTGTTCGTCACGCACGACCTCGGGGTCGTCGCACGGCTCGCCGACCGCGTGATCGTCATGTACCGCGGCGAGATCGTCGAAGAAGGCGAGACGGCAGCCGTGCTGCAGACACCGGAGCATCCGTACACGAAGCGTCTCCTCGCCGCCTCCTCCGTGGCCACGGCGCGGACGCTCGTGCTGACCGAGGACGAGGAGGGCGAGCGATGAGCGACCTCATCCTGCACATGCAGGGGATCCGAAAGACCTTCCACGTGCGCAAGGGGCTGCGTCGTTCGTCGGTCGTCGCGCTCGACGACGTCGACCTGCTGCTCCCGCGAGGCGCAGTGCTCGGCGTCATCGGCGAATCCGGCTCGGGGAAGTCCACTCTCGCGAACATCGTGATGGGTCTCGAGACGCCGGACGACGGGACGATGGTCTTCGACGGCGCGGAGATCGACATGGGGTCGCGGCGCGCGCGGGCGGCGATCGCCAGGGACATCCAGGTGGTGTTCCAGGATCCGTACTCGTCGCTGAACCCGCGCATGGACGTCTACACGCTGCTGCGGGAGCCGCTGCGGGGCGTGCCGTTCGCGAGCGCCGAGGAGCGCCGGACGCGCTGCGCCTCGCTCCTGGAGATGGTGGGCCTTCCCGAGAGCGCCCTGGAGAAGCACCCGCACGAGTTCTCCGGCGGGCAGCGCCAGCGCATCGCCATCGCCCGCGCCCTGGCGCTGGAGCCGAAGCTCCTGGTCTGCGACGAGGCGGTGTCGGCGCTCGACGTCTCCATCCAGGCGCAGATCCTCGACCTGCTCGCCGATCTGCGATCGAGACTCGGCCTCTCGATCGTGTTCATCGCGCACGGGCTGAACGCCGTCGAGCGCATCTGCGACGACGTCATGGTGATGAACGCCGGCACCGTCGTCGAACGCGGGGCCACGGCGCAGGTTCTCCAGGAGCCCGTTGATCCGTACACCCAGAAGCTCGTCGCGGTGAGTCGCGACATCATCCCGTTCAAGTACCTCTGATCCCCACACCATCAGCACAGAAGGAACACCCATGAACATGAAACGCGGAACGAGGAGGGGCGTCGCCGTCACGGCGGCCGCCGGCCTCGCGAGCATAGCGCTCACCGCCTGCCTGCCGAGCGACGACAGCGCCGAGGGCAGCGGGGAGGGGGCGGAGAAGCTGGTGCTCGCGCAGAGCAGCGACTTCAAGCCGCTCGACCCGCACAACAGCGCCGAGACGCCGGCCGAGCGGGTGTTCGCGAACGTCTACAGCCGGCTCTTCTCGCTCGATGAGGCGATGGATCCCGTGCCCGAGCTCGTCACCGACTACGAGCAGCCCGACGACGAGACCTGGGTCTTCCAGATCCGCGACGACGTCGTGTTCAGCGACGGCGAGCCGCTGGACGCCGAGGACGTGGCGTTCTCCCTGAACCGGGTGAGCAGCGACGAGACCACCCTCGAATACCCGTTCTGGAACAGGGTCCAGGAGGCGACCGCGACGGACGACTACACCGTCGAGGTCACGACCGACGGCGCCATGCCCGCGATGCTGCGCCTGCTGGCCAAGAGCGGCGGCGACATCCTGCCGGCCGACCTGATCGACGACATCGGCATCGACGAGTTCCTCAAGGCGCCCATCGGGTCGGGTCCCTACAAGATCGACACCTGGCAGCGGGACGACCGGGTCCTCCTCTCCCCGAACGAGGAGTACTACGGCGATGCCCCGAAGTGGGACGAGGTCGAGTACCGCGTCATCCCCGAGGCGTCCACGCGCGTGAGCGAGCTCCTCACCGGCGGCGTCGACATCATCACGGACGTCCCGCCCGTCGACTGGGACCGCATGGACGCCGAGGACGGCGCGGACGTCCTCTTCGGGGAGACCACCCGCGTCATGATGATGGTGTTCCGCAACGACGAGCCGTGGATCACGTCGGACAAGCGGGTGCGGGAGGCCGTCGACCTCGCGATCGACAACGAGGCGATCACCGAGGGCCTGTTCGACGGAAGGGCGATGCCGATCCGCTCGCGCGTTCCCGTCGGCATCTTCGGCGCGAACCCCGATCTGCAGGACACGTTCGTCTACGACCCGGACCGCGCCAAGGAGCTGATCGCCGAGGTCGAGGAGGAGAACGGCGAGCCCGTCACCCTCAACATCATGGCGCCCAGGGACCGCTATCCGCTCGACGCCGACATGACCGAGATGGTCGTCGGCATGCTCGAAGAGGCGGGCATCCAGGTCGAGACCGAGATCCTCGACGGCGTGACCTTCAGCGAGAAATGGGGCAACAAGGAGCAGAAGGAGGCGGCCATCATCGGCCTCGCCGACGGTCTCTTCGACGCCTCCTACTCGATGACGCACTACCTGATGGGCAACAGCCAGAACGAGGGCCGCGCCGCGTACCACAGCGAAGAGGTCTCCTCGCTGATCAACGATGCCGACTCGAACATGGATCAGGACCGCCGCGAAGAGCTCTATCAGGAGGCGCTAGCGATCGTCGCAGAGGACCGCCCGCACGTCTTCCTCCTGCAGCAGATGAGCGCGTACGGCGTCTCGGATCGGGTGACGTTCGAGCCCCGGCTCGACGACCGCACCTACTTCGACGACATCACGCTCGATTGACCCCCGCGGCGGGCGGCGGGGGCCCTCGACGGCCGCCGCTCGGCGGACGGCGCCGCCGTCCGGCCACACCACGAAACGGAAAGGGAGAACACCCGTGAAGATCGTCGTCATCGGCGCCGGCTCTGTCGGATCTCACGTCGCCTATCGTCTGCAGGAGCAGGGGGCCGAGGTCACCCTCCTCGACGCGTCCGCGCCCGGCATGGGCACCACCTCCTCGTCGATCGCCATGCTGAACGACTTCCCCCAGAGGGCCTGGCCCGAGGAAGCGGGCAAGGCGAAGCTGCGCACCGAGATCCACGACCTGTTCCACCAGCTCGCCGAGGAGGTCCCCGGCGACTACCTGCACCTGAGCGGCTCGCTCATGTGGGTCTCGGAGGCCGAGGAGAAGGAGTTCCGCGACCTCGCCGAGGTCGCCACGTCGCGCGGCGTCGAGGTCGAGGCGATCACCCCCGCCAGGGCCAGGGAGCTCGAGCCCGGCGTGGTCTTCGCCGAGAGCGGCACCGTCTACCTGGAGAACAACTCCGGATGGGTCGACGGCCCCGGCATCGTCCGCGCGCTCAACGCCCGGTTCGTCGAGCTGGGCGGAACCCTCCTGCAGGGCGCTCGCGTCGTCGCGATCGGCCGGACGGACGACCGAATCGCGAGCGTCACGCTCGACTCGGGCGAGCGGATCGACGCCGACGCGTTCGTCAACGCGGCCGGCAGCTGGGGCTCGCACATCGCCCAGATGGCGGGGCAGGCGATCGCCCTCGACCTCATCCCCGGCGTCATCGTCTACACCCAGCCGTTCGAGGCCGGTCAGGCGCCGCAGCGGATCATCAACACGCCGGCCTGGTGCGGCCGCCCCGACCCGTCGGGCGGGCTCGCGATCCACTGGAGGGGCCACTCGCAGACCGCGCGCCACGGGGAGAACATCGACGATCCCGCGCAGATGATGGCCGACGTCGCGGCGGTGATCCCCGCGCTCGCCGACACGCTGCCCGCGCGGCAGTCGGTCGGCATCCGCCCGATCCCGCCGGGCGGGCCGATTCTCGGCGCGCTGCCGTGGGCGCCGAACTTCTATCACACGCTCTCGCACGGCGGCATCGGCTGGGGGCCGATGTGGGGGTGGATGGTCGCGCGCGAGCTCCTCAGGGGCGAGCGCGTCGAAGAGCTCTCGGCGATGCGTCCGGAGCGGTTCTATCTGAACCCCTCGCAAGTCGGCCGCCACGCCGACGACGCCGAACAGCAGTAGCAGGAACCCGGGGAGCGGACGGATCCTGTCGCACGACGGGATCCGTCCCTCTCACCTACGAGGAGCGAACAAGGAGATGAGGTCAGGGATGAGCAGCGCATCGGTCGTCGTCATCGGCGGCGGGATCGCCGGAGCGACGACGGCATTCTCGCTGGCGCGACGCGGAGCGGACGTCGCTCTCGTCGACGACGGTGGCGCGGGACAGGCCACGGCCGCGAGCGCCGGCATCATCGCGCCGTGGGTCTCGTCGGTCGAGGGGCCGTTCTACGACGTGTACGCCGCGGGCGGCGGCTTCTACCCGGAGTACCTGTCGAGGCTGAGCGGTCTCGGGATCCCGGAGCTCGGGTACCGGCGCTCGGGCGCGCTCGTGGTCGCGGACGACGACGCGCAGCTCGATCGCACCGCGGATCGCGTGACGGCACGGGTGCGGGAGGCGGGCGACGTGGCAGGGGAGGTCCGGCGTCTCGACGCGGCGAGCGCCCGAGAGCTGTTCCCCGCGCTCGCCGAAGACCTCTCCGGTGTGCTGGTGACGGGGGGAGGCCGGGTCGACGGGCGGACTCTGCGCGACGCCTCCGTGACCGGAGCGCGGATGCGCGGCGCGACGACGGTGACGGACGCGGTCGTGTCCGTCGAGCAGCGCGCGGGTGGAGGATGGCGGGTCACCACCCTCCGTACGCATCTCGACGCCGACGCGGTCGTGGTGGCGGCCGGTGCGCGCATCGTCGACCTGCTGTCGCGCCTCGGCGTCCGGGTCGGGATCAGCCCGCAGCGCGGCCAGATCATCCACCTCGCTCTCCGCGGCGTGAACACGTCGCCGTGGCCGACGATCCACCCCCTCTCCGACCACTACATGACGCCGTTCGACGGCGGTCGGATCGCGGTGGGGGCGACGCGCGAGACCGGCAGCGGCTTCGACGCGCGGGTGACGGCCGGCGGCCAGTTCGACGTGCTGCGGAAGGCGCTGGGCGTCGCGCCGGGGCTGCGCGACGCGACGTTCCTCGAGACGCGCGTGGGGATCCGCCCGATGAGCGACACCGGGATCCCTCAGGCGGGAGCCGTGCCCGGAGCGGACGGACTGTGGATGGTCGGCGGCTACGGCGCCGCCGGGCTCACGATGGGGCCGCTCCTCGGCGACGCGATCGCCCGCAGCGTTCTCGGCGAACCGGCCGCGGAGCTCGCCCGCACCCCCGTCGTCGTCGACGCCTGACGGAAGGGGGAGCGGATGAAGATCGCCGTGATCGGCGCCGGCGCCGTCGGCGCCCACGTCGCCTACCGGCTGCAGCAGCAGGGCGCGGAGGTCGTGCTGATCGAGGCGACGACGCCCGGCAGCGGGACGTCGGCGACCTCGATCGCGTGGCTCTCGTCGTTCCCGCAGCGCGCGTGGGGGGAGGAAGCGGGCAAGGCCGCTCTCCGCCCGCGGATCGACCTGCTCTTCCACGAGCTGCAGCGCGAGGTCCCCGGCGACTGGCTGCGCTGGTCGGGCACGCTGCTCTGGGGCGATGCGTCCGAGCGCGAGGAGTTCACGCGACACGCGCACGTCGCCCGCGATCGGGGCGTCGGGGTCGAGATCCTCGACGCCGACGCCGCGCGGGCCCTCGAGCCCGGCGTTCGGATCGACGACGACGAGGTGGTCTTCTGGGAGGAGGGGTCCGGCTGGATCGACGGGCCCGCCATGATCGCCGCGCTCGTCGACGTCTTCACCGCCGCGGGAGGCGTCCTGCGCACGGGGGCTCCCGTCGTGGGCTTCGACAGGGTGGGGGAGCGCGTCACGGCCGTCCACCTCGGCGACGGCAGCGCGATCGGCGTGGATGCCGTCGTCAACGCCGCGGGAAGCTGGGCGTCGCACATCTCGGCGATGGCCGACCTCGCGATCCCCGTCGATCTCGTTCCCGGCCGCGTGTTCTACACGCCGCCCCTTCCGCGGGGCGAGGGGCCGACCAGGGTCATCAACACGCCGTCGTGGTGCGGCCGCCCCGACCCCTCCGGCGGGTACGCGGTGCACTGGCGAGGCCACTCGCAGACGGCGCACCACGGCAGCAACATCGCGTCCGGCGCCGCGCTCATGGCGGAGGTCGCGCGGACCCTTCCCGCATTCGCGGGGATGGAGCCTGCGGGATCCCGCGTCGGGATCCGCCCGATGCCTCCGGGCGGCCCGATCGTCGGGGCCGTTCCCTGGCTGCCCAACTTCTACGTCACGGTGTCGCACGGCGGCATCGGGTGGGGCCCGCTCTGGGGGTGGGTGGCCGCCCGTGAGCTGCTGCACGGCGAGGACGTCCCCGAGCTGGCCGCGATGCGACCCGGGCGCTTCTACGTCGACCCGGTGGGGATCGACCGCGGTGCCGACGAGACGGAGCGGGCGGCGTAGAGCCCGACGCCCCTCACCCGGAGTGCTTCTCGAGGAAATCGAGCACGTCGCTCTCGGAGACGCCGGGGAAGCTGCCGCGGGGGAGCGGGCTGAAGATGTGCGTGTGCACGCGGGCGCTCGGCCAGGCGCGTCCGGCCCATTTGTCGGCCACTTCGGGATCCGGCCGACGGCAGCACGCCTCGGCGGGGCAGGTCGACTGCGCGCGCATGGGGGTCTCGCGGCCGCGCCAGAAGCGGGCGTCGTCGAAGGGCACCCCGACGGTGATGGAGAACTCGCCGTTCTCGGTCGTGCCGGTCTGGGTCGCGCACCAGAAGGTCCCGGCGGACGTGTCGGTGTACTGGTAGTGCTCGGTCGTGCGGTTCTGCTGCTCGAACGCCTGGCGAGCGGAGAAGCGGCGGCACACGATCTGGCCCTCGACGGCGCCCGTGACGTCCTGGGGGAGAGGGAGGCCGTCGTTCTCGTAGACGCGCTCGATCTGTCCGCTCCCGCCGACGCGCAGGAAGTGCAGGCGCATGTCGAGGTGGCGCGTCATGAGGTTCGTCATGCGCATGCTCGCGGCCTCGTGGGTGACGCCGAACGCGTCGCGGAAGTCCTCGACGGCGAGGTTGCGGTCGGCCTTCGCCTCGCGCAGGAAGGCGGTGCCCGCGGTCTCGGGGATGAGGCAGCAGGCGGCGAAGTAGTTGATCTCGAGCCGCTGCTGCAGGAAGTCGGCGTAGGACGTCGGCGGCTGGTGCTCGAGCAGCAGGTGCGCCATCGCCTGCAGCGCCATGGAGCGCAGCCCGTGGCCGCCGGGGATCGATGCGGGCGGCAGGTAGATGCGGCCGTTCTCGAGGTCGGTGATCGACCGGGTCGACGGCGGCAGGTCGTTGACGTAGATGAGCTCGAACCCCAGCCGCTGCGCCATGAGGCTCACCGTGCGGTGGGTGAGGGCGCCCCGCGTGTGGCCCGCCGCCGCGAGCTGATCCTCGGCGAGCTTCTCGATGTCGGGCAGGTAGTTGTCGAGCTCCCGCATGCGCAGGCGCAGCTCGGTGTTGGCGCGGCGCGCCTCCTCCGGGGTGGCGTTCGCTTCCCGGTCGCGGCGCTGGAGCTCCTCGTGGAGGCCGAGGATCGTCTCGATCGCCTCGTCGCTGAGGCCCTTCGAGGCGCGGACGGGAGGCAGGCCGAGGCGGCGGAACGTGTCGCGCTGCTGGGCGCGGTCGAGGGCGATCTCGAGCGCCGCGCGCCGGTTCGGGGGCTCGAGGGAGAGCAGGTCGGTCACCGAGGCGCCCACGCCCTCGGCGATCCGCTGCAGGAGGGTGAGCTTCGGCTCCCTCTTGCCGTTCTCGATGAGGCTCAGCTGGCTGCCGGCCACGCCCACGATCCCGCCGAGGTCGTCGAGGGTCAGCCCGCGCTGGGTGCGGAAGTGCCGGATCCGGTGGCCGAGGGTCGCGAGTTCGATGTGATCGGAGGCGCCGTTGCTCATTCCTTCATATTAACGAAAGAACGCCTCTTCTTTCAGGCCGATATGGACGAAAGGAATCCCGACCATGAAGGAATCTGGGTGTGCGGCACCCGCCGCGCACCGGAGAATCGCCCGAAGGAGAGCACGATGGTGATGATCGACGCACAGAACGACACGCAGACGACCGGTCTCTCCGCATACGGCGCGCGTCCTGCGCTCTCCGGCGTCGCCTTCGCCAGGCTCGTCGACTGGGTCGACGAGATCGCCGCGCTCATGCAGCCCGACCGCGTGCACTGGGTGAGCGGCTCGCCCGACGAGACCGCGGCGCTGCTCGAGAGCATGGTCGCGCAGGGCACGCTCATCCGGCTGAACGACGAGAAGCGGCCGAACAGCTTCCTCGCCCGCTCCACCGAGGACGACGTGGCGCGGCTCGAATCGCGCACGTTCATCTGCTCCGAGCGCGAGGAGGACGCGGGGCCGACCAACAACTGGCGCGACCCGTCCGAGATGCGCGGGACCCTCGCCGGCCTGTTCCGCGGATCCATGCGCGGCCGCACGCTGTTCGTCGTGCCGTTCTCGATGGGCCGCACGGGCGGACCCCTCTCCCACATCGGCGTGCAGCTCACCGACAGCCCCTACGCCGTCGCCTCGATGGGCGTCATGACCCGTGTGGGCGACGAGGTCGCCCAGCTCATCGCCGAGGGCGCCCCGTGGGTGCGCACGGTCCACTCGGTCGGCGCCCCGCTCGCCGAGGGCGAGGCCGACGTGGTCTGGCCCTCGAACCCCGACAAGCACATCGTGCACTTCCCCGACACCCTCGAGGTGTGGTCGTTCGGATCCGGCTACGGCGGCAACGCGATCCTCGCCAAGAAGTGCTTCGCCCTGCGCATCGCGTCGGTCATCGGCCGCGACGAGGGGTGGCTCGCCGAGCACATGCTGCTCATCCGGGCGGTCAGCCCCGAGGGGCGCGCGTTCCACATCGCCGCAGCGTTCCCGTCGGCCTGCGGGAAGACCAACCTCGCGATGCTGCGCCCGACGCTCCCCGGCTGGAGGGTCGAGACGATCGGCGACGACATCGCCTGGATCCGCCCGGGTGAGGACGGACGGCTCTGGGCGATCAACCCCGAGGCCGGGTTCTTCGGCGTCGCCCCCGGAACCGGTGAGTCGACCAACGCCGCCGCCGTCGAGGCGCTGCGCGAGAACGTGATCTTCACGAACGTCGCCCTCACGCCCGACGGCGACGTCTGGTGGGAGGGGCTCACCGACGAGACGCCCGAGCGGCTCATCGACTGGAGGGGCGACGACTGGACCCCCGACAGCGGGCGGCCCGCCGCGCACCCCAACTCGCGCTTCACGGTCGCCGCGAGCCAGTCGCCGACGATCTCCCCCGACTGGGAGGATGCGGTGCCGCTCGACGCGATCCTCTTCGGCGGGCGCCGGGCCACGAACGTGCCGCTCGTGGTCGAGGCCTCGAGCTGGGAGCACGGGGTGTTCATGGGCGCGACGATCTCGTCCGAGCGCACCGCCGCGGCCGAGGGCACGGTCGGCGAGCTGCGCCGCGACCCGTTCGCGATGATGCCGTTCTGCGGCTACAACATGGCCGACTACTTCGCCCACTGGATCCGCGTCGGCGCCCGGGCCTCGCGCCTGCCCGCCGTGTTCCAGGTCAACTGGTTCCGGAAGGGCGACGATGGGCGCTTCCTGTGGCCCGGGTTCGGCGAGAACGCGCGCGTCATCGACTGGATCGCCCGTCGCGTGGCGGGCGAGGCCGAGGCGATCGAGACGCCGGTGGGCCGCGTGCCCGCCGCGGGCTCGCTCGACCTCGACGGGCTCGACGTGCGCGACGCCGACCTCGAGGAGCTGTTCCGGGTGGATCCCGCGAGCTGGCTCGACGAGGCGCGGCTCACGGAGGAGTTCTTCGACACGTTCGGCGACCGCGTGCCGGCGGAGCTGCGCGAGCAGCTCGCCGCGCTGCGCGAGCGCCTCGAGACCGCGAGGGGCTGACCGCACTCGGCTCCTCGTTCCGCGCGACGCCGGACCGCACGCCGGCCCGCGCACCCAGAAGCGGCCCGCCTCCCCGATCCGGGGCGGGTCGCTTCTCATGTGCGGGTTTGCTTGTTTGCTTTCTTGCTCGCTGGCTTTCCTGCTTGTTGGTTTGCTTGTTGCCTGCCTGCCTGCCTGCCTGCCTGCCTGCCTGCCTGCTCGCGAGTGGCGCAGATAATCGCGAGCGGCGCAGATATCCGGCCGGATTCCTGCGCCACTCGCGAGTTCCTGCGCCGCTCGCGAGCCGGGGAGGACGGTGCGGAGGAGTCTCCCCGATCCAGCCAGGCGGTTTCCCAGGGCGGGTCGGTACTGTGGAACGTCGGCTTGAGGGATACCGCGTCGTATGCGCGGGTGTTGATGTGTCCTGTTGTGGCCGCATGAACACCTGGAAGGTGCTTACTCAGCATGCCCAAGAGCAAGAAGCCCGCGGGCGGGCGTCCGTCGAAGAACTTCGACCCCCGCTACGCGAACAAGAACTCCCGCGGCCCGTTCCGCGGACACGGACGCGACGACGAGGGCCGCAAGCCCCGCTGGAGCCGCGATGATCGCGACGCATCGCGCGGCCCGCGTCGCGAGGACCGCGGCGAGCGTCGCTTCGACCGGGATGACCGTCCGCGTCGCTTCGAGGATCGCGGTGACCGGGGTCCGCGTCGCGACGACCGCGATGGCGGTTTCCGTCAGAACCGCGACGACCGTCCGAGTCGTTTCGACGACCGCGGCCCGCGGCGTGACGACCGCGGCGAGCGTCGTCTCGACGACCGCGGTCAGCGTGGGGAGCGTCGCTTCGACCGGGATGACCGTCCGCGTCGTTTCGAGGACCGCGGCGACCGGGGCCCGCGTCGTGACGACCGCGATGGCGGCTTCCGCCAGAACCGCGACGACCGCGGTGGGCGTCGCTTCGACGACCGCGGCCAGCGCGGGGAGCGTCGCTTCGAGCGTGACGATCGTCCGCGTCGTTTCGAGGACCGTGGTGACCGGGGTCCGCGTCGTGATGACCGCGATGGCGGCTTCCGTCAGAACCGCGATGAGCGCCCCCGTCGTTTCGACGACCGCGCCCCGCGTCGCGATGACCGCGGCGAGCGTCGCTTCGACGACCGCGGCCAGCGTGGCGAGCGTCGCTTCGACCGCGATGACCGTCCGCGTCGTTTCGAGGACCGCGGCGACCGGGGTCCGCGTCGTGACGACCGCGATGGCGGCTTCCGCCAGAACCGCGACGACCGTCCCCGCCGCGACGACCGCCCCGCCCGCGAGGAGCGCGCGCCCCGCGCCGCCTTCGACGGCGAGCGGAAGTGGCAGGAGAACCGCGAGCAGCGCCCCGAGCGCACCGCCCAGCAGGAGCAGCGCATCGACATCGTGCACGAGCGCCTCGAGGCGGAGGCCGTGCAGGCGCAGGAGACCGAGGGCCAGACCTTCGCGGATCTCGGCCTGGGCGACAACATCTGCCGCGCGCTCGCCGACCTCGGCGCGCCGACGCCCTTCCCGATCCAGGCCGCGACCGCCGGTCCGATCATCGCGGGCCAGGACGTGCTCGGCCGCGGCCGCACCGGCTCCGGCAAGACGATCGCGTTCGGCGCTCCCCTCGTCGAGAGCCTCCTCCGCGGCCGCGCCGGCAAGACGCGCGAGTACGGCCGCGCCCCGCAGGCGCTGATCCTGGCGCCCACGCGCGAGCTCGCGCTGCAGATCGACCGCACGGTGCAGCCGATCGCCCGCAGCGTCGGCCTGTTCACCACGCAGGTCTACGGCGGCGTGCCCCAGGCGAAGCAGGTGGGTGCGCTGAAGAAGGGCGTCGACATCATCATCGGCACGCCCGGCCGCATCGAGGACCTGCACAAGCAGGGCAAGCTCGACCTCAGCGAGGTGCGCATCGCCGTGCTCGACGAGGCCGACCACATGTGCGAGCTCGGCTTCCTCGAGCCGGTCCAGCGGATCCTGCGCCTCACGAAGGACGACGGTCAGAAGCTGCTGTTCTCGGCGACGCTCGACCGCGAGGTCACCGCGCTCGTCGACGAGTTCCTCAAGGAGCCGGCGGTGTACGAGGTCGCCGGCGAGGACCAGGACTCGGGCACGATCGACCACCAGGTGATCGTCGTCGACCAGCGCCGCAAGCGCGACGTCATCGAGGAGCTCGTCGCCCGCGACGGCCGCACGATCGTCTTCACCCGCACCCGCGCGTTCGCCGACCAGCTCGTCGAGCAGCTCGAGGACGCGGAGATCCGGGCGATCGCCCTGCACGGCGACCTCAACCAGGCGAAGCGCACCCGCAACATCGAGCGCTTCTCGAAGGGCCGCGCGAGCGTGCTCGTCGCCACCGACGTCGCCGCCCGCGGCATCCACGTCGACGACGTCGACCTCGTCGTGCAAGCCGACGCCCCGGACGAGTACAAGACGTACCTGCACCGCTCGGGCCGCACGGGCCGCGCCGGCCGCGCCGGTCGCGTCGTGACGATCATCCCGCGTCAGCGTCGCCGTCGCATGGGCGAGCTGCTGCAGCGCGCCGAGATCGACGCGCCGTTCCGCGACGCCGCCCCCGGCGACGCCGTGATCGAGGAGATCGCCGGCCCCGTCGCCTGACGTCTCCCGTCCCGCGAGGGCGCGCCCCCATCCCGGGGCGCGCCCTCGCGGCGTGTCCGGGCTCCGCGGCCGAGCCGCTCTCCTCCGGGTGGGTGCTGTCGGACGGTGCTGAGCGGCGCGATCCCGGGGATCCGTGTCTCACGTTGTGCGGGCAGAGACCGCGGCGTGAATCGTCCTGGTCTGAGTTTCGTTCTTCAAGAGAAGGGACCCGCTGCAGGTGCGATGCCGCATCTTCTCCAGTGAGGAAGGCGGCATGCCGAAGAAGATCGAAGGAGGGGCGCGAAGAGCGAAGCGGCGGCAGGTTCGCTCCTCAGGATCCCACCGTTGATCAAACAGTTGCCTCCGAATCCGGTGCGCTCCCAGATTTTTGTGACGTTTGCGCCCGTGGCTGCGTCTCTGGTTGTAGAGCGTTCTTCTTCGCTCGGTGAGAAGCGCGGTTCTGCGCCGCCCTAGGTGATTGTGGAGGTAGTTCAGATGGCTACGGATGAGACGAACCCGATGGCTTCCGGGGAGACCGTGTCGGAGACTCGGGCAGCGAAGACTCCGGCTGCCGCGTCGCGGGTCGATCGTGCGCCTTCGGCTGGGCGCATCCCGGCAGGCGGAGAGTCTGAGCCGGCTGGTCGTACGACGATCGCGGACGGCGTCGTGGCGAAGGTCGCGGGTATCGCGGCTCGTGAGGTGTCGGGTGTGCATGCGCTCGGCGGTGGAGGAGCTCGCGCTCTGGGCGCGATCCGTGACGCGGTGAACGCGACGGACCTCACGCAGGGCGTGAAGGTCGAGGTCGGCGAGACCCAGGCTGCGGCCGACATCTCGATCGTGGTGGCCTACCCGGCGCCGATCCAGGACGTGGCGGAGAACGTCCGCCAGGCCGTGACCGGCGCGATCACTCGCCTGGTCGGCCTGCAGGTCGTGGAGGTGAACGTGGACGTGAACGACGTGCATCTTCCCAGCGATGACGCTGACGACGACGCCGAGTCCCGCGTCTCATGAGCACCACGCTGACCGGTGCCTTCGTCGGGGCGGTGCTCGCCTTCGCGGCGCTGATCTTCGGCTTCTGGGGATTCCTGCTGGTCGCGGTGCTGATGGGGATCGGCGCCCTGGTCGGGCGAGTGGTGTCCGGTCAGCTGGATCTGCGGGCTCTCGCGGGGGCGTTCACGGGGAGGCGCACCTCGTCATGAGCACGCTGACCGTCGAGCCGACCCTGCGGGCCGCTCCCGAGGTGCGGGGCTCGGTGCACGTGCGGGAGCGAGTGATCGAGAAGGTCGTTCGTGAGGCGTCTGCGGTCACGATCGGCATCCCGCGAGGGGACGTGGGAGTCGAGGTGTCCGAATGGGGTGGCGGCCTCGCCGTGCGTATCGCGGCGAGGCTGCCGATCCCCGACCTCGACGACGCGGAGGCTGTCCGCGCCGCGCCGAGCGTGATCGAGCGACTTCGGGAGATGCAGTCGGTGCTCGCAGATGAGTTCGGCCGGCTGACCGGGCGGGACATCCGGCGAGTGTCGTTCACCGTGACGGGTGCGGCGGCTCCGGATCGAAGGAGGGTGAGGTAGATGACGAACCCCGTGCTGATGCACGTGGTGCGCCGTGAGACGCACTCTCCGCGCACGGTGATGACGGTGATCGTGCTGGTCCTCGTCGCGGCCGCTGCGGCGTATGCGGGGACCGAGATCGTGCTGCATCTGCTGGGGGCGGCGCCGCTGCTGGTCGCACCGGGTGCGGCGCTCGCATGGGCGGCGGAGGCGCTGCCCGCGTCTGAACCGCGAGCGGCGGTCGTCGCCGGAGCCGGAGCGGTCGCGGTGATCGGGGCGATCCTGCTGTGGTTCGCGCTGGCTCCCGGCCGTCGTCCTCGGCATGCGCTGAACGCGTCGGGACATGCCGTGGTCGTGGACAACGGCGTGATCGCGTCGGCGGTGGCCGAGCGGGTGCGGCGCGAACTGGACCTTCCGAGGGGAGCCGTCATCGCGGGTATCGGTCACCGCAGCGCGGATGTGACGGTGCGCCCGGAGCCCGGTCAGGTCATCGACCGGGAGAGCGTGCGTTCGATCGCGGAGAACGAATTGGACGGGTACGGAGCCTCGCCTCGGCTGAAGGTCCGGGCGCGAGTGCAGCAGCCCGCAGAGAGGGAAGGCGGGTCATGAACGCGACGAATCGAGGAGTGAATCGGGCCGTTCTCTTCCTTGTCGGGCTGGTGCTCGTCGCCGCCGGCAGCGCGGTGGTTCTCGCGTCGGTGTGGCCGGTCGCGGCCAGGATCTGGGGCACCTGGACGGGGACCGCGGTGTCCTGGATGCAGGACGCGGACGAAGCGTCCCGCCTCTCGGACGGGACGACCTTGAGCGGGTTCGCGATCGGCGTGCTGGCTGTGCTGCTGGTCATCATCGTGGGAGCGGTGACGGTGATCGCCCGGCTGGGAGGCGGGCGGAGCAGCGTGGTGATCCGGGATGAAGCCGGGGACGGCGTTCAGGGACCGGTGGTGATCCGGCAGGGCTTCGCGTCTGACGCGATCACCCAGTCGCTCGCCTCGCGGGGGGAGATCCTCGCCTCCCGGGTGAGCGCGAGCAGAGTGCGAGGGACAGACGTGCTGCATGTCAGCGTCACGCCGAGACAGAACACCTCACCGCTCGACGTCGCCGGAACGGCGACCCGACTGGTCGACAACCTGGCGATCCTGACAGGCCGCGAGACGCCGACGCTCATCTCGATCCGCTCCGGCGTCCGAGCCCGACTCGCAGGCGACCAGCCGCGAGTCGACTGAGGCCTCTCCTGGGGGAGAGGGAAGGAGTAACACGATGGGTAAGAACATTCTGATTCTCGCTGTGATCGTCATCGCCTCCTACCTGGTCGGCGTGGAATCGGCGAAGTCCCGGGGAAAGAACTACGGGGATCTGCGTCATCAGATCGAGCGGCTGTGGACGAGCCCGGACGCGAGGAAAGCACGGCGACGGATGAGGAAGAAGCTGCGGAAGTCGGCTGGCAGAGCACGCAAGGCCGTTCTCGGCAGCTAGTCGGCGCAGAGAAGCCGCTCCGCGAAAGACTCGTCCTCGCACGAGGACGGAACAGAAGAAAGGAAACAACGCCATGAGCGCTGGAGACAAGATCAAGGCCGCCGCCGACAAGGCCGCGGGTCAGGTCAAGGAGACCGTCGGAAAGGTCACCGATGACGACAAGCTCGTCGCCGAGGGCAAGGCCGACCAGGCCAAGGGGGCGGTCAAGGACACGGTCGAAGACGTCAAGGACGCCTTCAAGAAGTGACAACCTCGTGGGGCGGGCGTCAGCCCGCCCCACCCCGCAATCTCATCTGATTCCCCGAAAGGACTGCTCTCATGGGCTTCTTCAGTTTTCTGCTTCTCGGCCTGATCGCCGGTGCGCTCGCGAAACTCATCCTTCCCGGCCGGCAGGGCGGCGGATGGTTCGTGACCCTTCTGCTCGGCGTGATCGGCGCGATGCTCGGCGGATGGCTCGGCGGCATGATCTTCGACGTCAACCTGCAGGGATTCTTCAACCTCTCCACCTGGCTGCTCGCCATCGGCGGATCCATCCTGGTGCTGCTGATCTACGGCCTGCTCACCGGCCGCCGGACGAAGAGGTGACGATACCCACAAAGCGAACCGGCATCGTTGCACCTGCGGGGACAAGATGGGGTCAGCGTGCGGCGACCATGCCGTGCGCTCGCCCTCGTCGGGGAGGGCGTCTTCGCGTGAGAGGGACGAAGGATGAGTCGCGACCGTGACCCATTGGAATCCGCAGACGACGCGATCGTCGCCGGCCGGGCGGCCGACGGCGACACCGCGGCGTTCGCGGTGCTCGTGCGCAGGTATACGCCGATGATGCGCACGTATGCCCGTCGGATCCTGTCCGGCACCGCGGATGTGGACGATGTGGTGCAGGACGCGTTCATCACCGCCTGGGGGCAGCTGCCGAAGCTCGACGACCCGGGCAGGGTGAAGAGCTGGCTGATGCGGATCACGAGCCGCAAAGCCATCGACCGCATCCGCGCCGCACGCCCCCGGGTCGATCTGGAGGAGGTCGATCTTCCGGCTCCGGACAGCTCCGCTCCTGCCAGGCAGGTGGAAGCCCGGGCCGGGGTGTCCGCGTTGAGCGATGCGCTGCAGGCGCTTCCGGCGCCGCAGCGAGAGTGCTGGGTGCTGCGGGAGATCGGCGGATGCACGTACCAGGAGATCGCCGACGATCTCGGTGTCTCCCCCTCTACCGTGCGGGGCCTGTTGGCCCGGGCGCGAAAGGACATCATTGTCCGGATGGAGCAGTGGCGATGAACGCTCAGGACACGCCCGACCCCCTGGGTATGGAGCCGGAAGATCTCGATGGGCACACCATCGAGGAGCTCTCCGATTACCTCGACTCGGGGCGCTCCCCCGCAGACCCCTCCATCGACGGATCCGCAGGGTGTCTGATCGCTCTGGACGCGTTGGAGCGCCTGCGCGCCCTGACCCCTGAGCTCATCGCGGCCGACACGGCAGCCGAGCCCGAAGTCGACGAGACCTGGGTGCAGAGCATCCTCGCCGGCATCGCCCTGGACGCGCGAGCCGGACGCCGCATCCCTCTCGTCATCGATCCTCCAGGCGCTGACGCGGGGATCACCGAAGGCGCCGTCCGGGGCGTGATCCGCGCAGCGGAGAACACGGTGCCCGGCGTCCTGATCGGCCGGTGCCGGTTCGACGGCGACGTCACTGTTCCCGGGGAGCCCATCCTCATCCGCGTGGATGTCAGCATCCCCTACGGGCTGCCGATTCCGAGCTTCGTCGATCAGCTCCGCTCCGAGATCGGCGCACGTCTGAGCGCGCACACGACGCTGAACGTGACAGGGATCGACATCGCGGTCTCGGACCTGAGACAGCTTCCGAACCGGACAGAGGGGGAGCGATGACCGCCTCGCAGGAGCGCACTCTCGCGGCCGACATCGAGCTCGCGACCCGAGCGATACCCGGCGTCTCCGCGCTCTTCCGCGCCGGGACGCTCGTATCGAACGTGCTCGAGGCCGGTGCGTGGGTGATCGGCATCCGCGACGATTCCGATCCGCTCATCCGTCTCGAGCAGACACCCGAAGGCCTGCGGGCCGACATCGCGATCGGCGTCCACGAGCACGTCGGCGCGGTGGAGACGATCCGACAGGTCCAGGCCGCGGTGCGAGCGGTCGTCGAAGAACAGCACCTCGTCGTCGCGGACATGCGCATCACCGTCGTCCATGTCAGCGACGCCACCCGACGGGGAGGCGAATGAACCGCCCCGGGGCTCGGCTTCCGTGTGCGGCGGGGCCGATCCGGGTCAGCATGTGACGCGTCCTCGGGCGGGGCGCATGCGGAGCTCGCCAGGGAGGTGCTGGTCGCTCCCCACCGCGCACCCGTTCGAGCGTCGTGAGCTCTCCCTGGTCGACGGACCTCCAGGAGCCAGGCTGACGGATCGATCCGCTCTTCTCGACGCTGTCGATCGCCTCGGCGAGGGTCTCGCCACACGCGTCACCCGCGCACCAGGTGGCGACATACGCGATGTCCGCGGCCCCGACCCGCTCGCGATGCTCGTCGATGACGCGCACCCGGATGCGAACCGACCGCCGACGCGAGACAATGGGGCGAGCCCCTCGGAAGGACCCCATGACGCGCACCCCCGTCGACCCCACCGGACAGCAGATCCGCCTCACCCGCGGCGACGTCACCGCGCACATCTCGCAGGTCGGCGCGGCGTTGCGCGGCCTCGCGGTGGGCGGAACGGCCATCGTCCCCCCGTACCCGGAGGGCGCCATGGCGCCGTCGGGATCGGGCGTCGTGCTCGTCCCGTGGCCCAACCGGGTGCGCGACGGCCGGTGGCGAGCCGTGGATCCGCACGGCCGCGCCTACGACGAGCAGCTCGCGATCGACGAGGTCCCGCGGCGCAACGCGATCCACGGACTGCTGCGCTGGACGGCCTACGAGGTCGACGAGGGCGACGGATCCGTCACGCTGTCCGCGCGGATCCTCCCGCGTCGCGGCTACCCGTTCGCACTCGACACGCGCGTCACCTACGCGCTCGCGGACGACGGGATCCGCGTGACGCACGAGATCGAGAACATCGGCGCCGATGCCGCTCCGGTGGGCGTCGGCACCCATCCGTTCCTCTTCATCGAGGGCGTCGCGACCGAGGACCTCGTGCTGGCCGTGCCGGCCGAGACGTTCTTCGAGGTCGACGACCGCCTGCTGCCCGTGGCGGAGAGCCCGGTCTCCGGATCCGTCGATCTGCGCGGCGGCGTGCGCGTCGGCGACGCGCAGCTCGACACGGCGTTCGGCGGTCTCCGGCGCGACGCCGACGGCCGGGCGCGTGCGACGCTGACGGCCCCCGACGGGCGCGTTCTCGCGCTCTGGCAGGACGAGGCGTTCGACTTCCTGCAGGTGTTCACGACCTCCTCCTACCCAGGGCAGTCGCGCGCTGTCGCCGTCGAGCCGATGACGATGCCCGCCGACGCCCTCAACTCCGGCCAGGGCCTGCGCTGGGTGGAGCCGGGGGAGACGTGGTCGGCTTCCTGGGGCGTGGCGCTCGGCCGATGAGGGCTTCGGGAGGACGATGAGACACGTGGCCCCGGAGACTCGAGCGACCTCGCGCCGTGCGCTGCGGCGTCGGGAGGCGCAGCGCCGCCGTCGGCGCGCCGTCGCCACGGTCGCGGCGAGCTTCGCGGCGAGCATCATGATCGTGGCGGGCGCCGCGATGACGGCGGGCTGGACCGACCACAAGGTCGCGCCGGAGGGCTGGGCCCCCAGCGCCGCAGGGACGCACGGGCCGCTGAACGCGGAGGTGCGCTCGCCGGGCAGCGCGGGCGCGGCGGGAGGCGACGCGGAGGAGCTGGCCGCCGGGATTCCGGGAACGCCGCCGCCCATGCCGACCCCCGAGCCGACCGAGCCGGCCGAATCAGCCGAGGCTCCCGAGGAGGACGCGCCCGAGCCGGAGATCTGCGGCGAGGCGATGACCGCCGCGCTCGGCGCGGGCGACGCGTCGGGAGCGATCGAGGCCGCGGGCGGCGGCGAGCCGTTCCGCGCCGCGATCGCGGCGGGCGAGGCCGACTGCGTGCCCCTCGCAGACCCCGCCTGGCCGTGGGTCGTCGTCAACAAGCAGCGCCCGATCGATCCGATCGACTACGCGCCCGAGATCGCCTCGCCGAACGGGGGCCCCGACCACATGAAGACGGGGCTCGCCACGACGGCCGCCGAGGCGCTCGACGCCCTGGCCGCCGCGGCGGCCGACGCCGGCGCGGGCGACGTCGCGCTCGAGAGCGGCTACCGCTCGTACGCGGCCCAGCAGGAGTCGTACGGATCCATGGTCGACGCGTACGGAGAGGCGGAGGCGGACCTCACATCGGCGCGGCCGGGGTACAGCGAGCACCAGCTGGGTCTCGCGGCCGACGTCGTCGCGTGCGAGGGCGGGGCCTGCGGCACCATCTACCAGCTGGGCGACACGGCGCAGGGCGCGTGGATCCGCGAGAACGCGTGGCGCTGGGGCTGGATCGTGCGCTACGAGAGCGACCAGAGCGGCGTGACCGGCTATGCGCCGGAGCCGTGGCACCTCCGCTACGTGGGTCCCGAGCTCGCGCAGGCCTATCACGAGGGCGGCTTCCACACGCTCGAGGAGTTCTTCGGGCTCCCCGCGGCACCCGGCTACTGATCCGGACCCCGGCGCTCCGGGGCGCGGGATCGGGGCGCGGCGGGTGCTCTCCCGCGGACGGAGGGGGCGCCGCTCACCCCGGCGGCAGCAGGGCGGCTCCGACGAACGCGGCGACGGTGAGGAGCCATCCGCCGATGACCAGCGCGGTGTCGGCGGGCGTCCAGACGGCCGGGTGGCGCTCGGTGCGGGTGGGGTGGGCGCCGAAGGCGCGCGCGTCCATCGCGAGCGCGACGCGCTCCGCGTGCCGGATGCCGCTCGCGAGCAGCGGGACGAGGGTGCTCGCGCCGACGCCGATGGCGGCGAGCGGTCCGCGGCGACCGCGCACCCGGTGCGCCGACCGGATGATCTCGCGCTCGTCACGGAAGCGCGGCACGAAGCGCAGCGCCGCGAGCGCGGTGCCGCCGAGGCGGTACGGGAGGCGCAGGTGCTGGGTGAGCGAGCGCACGAAGCCCGCGCCGTCGGTGGAGACGCCCCCGACGAGCGCCGTCGCGAGCAGGGCGGCGAGCCGCAGTCCCGTCGCGATGCCCGTCTCGACGTCGGTCCACAGCGAGAACCCGACGCTGAGGATCGCCGCGATCGCGGGCAGCACCAGGCCGAGCCAGAGCGCGAGGCGCCGCGTGAGGCGGGATCCGGCGAGAAGCACGGCGTACGACAGCGAGAGGACGATCGCCGGGACGACGGGATCGCGGGTGAAGACGAGCGCGATCATCGCGGGGAGCACGGCGACGAGCTTCGCGAGCGGGTCCCGCCGGTCGAGGGCGCGACGCCGTTCGGCGGGCGGCGGGGCGGCGACGCGCACCGGACCGGTGTCGGGAAGGGGGACCGCGGAGGAGTCGTCGAGGACGACGGGGGCGGCGGAGACCTCGGTCGGTCCGAGCGTCCGCTCGCCGGGATCGGGATCCGCCTCCGCGGGGCGATGCGCGCGCATGACCGCCCGTCCGTCCCGCACCTCCACGACGTGCGTCGCGCAGCGGTCCACGAGGGCCGGGTCGTGGGTGACGACGATGATCGTGACGCCGTCCGCGCGCAGCGCCTCGAGCATCCCGATGATCTCCGAGGCGCGGGCGCGATCCTGGCCGAACAGCGGCTCGTCGAGCACGAGCACCCGTCGCTCGCCCGGCTCGATTCCGATGAGCGCGGTCCCCACCGACAGGCGCCGCTTCTGCCCGCCCGAGAGGCGGAACGGGTGCCGCTCGGCGTGCGCGGCGAGGCCCAGGCGGCCGAGCATCGCGTCCACGCGTCCGTCGATCTCGTCGCGGGTGAGGCCCCGGCCGCGGAGGTCGTGCGCGAGCTCGTCCCGCACGGTGTGCGCGACGAACTGGTGCTCCGGATTCTGGAACACGAATCCGACGCGCCTGCCCCGACGGGATCGCGCCGGGTCGTCTCCGTCGACGCGCACGGATCCGCGGGGAGCGGGCAGCACGCCGGCGATCGCCTGCGCGAGGGTCGTCTTCCCCGCGCCGTTCGGCCCGACGACGGCGGTGAAGGATCCGCGGGGGATGTCGAGGGACACGCCGCGCAGCACCGTGCGCCGGGAGCCGCGCCGTCCGCGCGCGAGGACGAGGTCGTGGACGGCGACGATCGCGTCGGCGGAGGCCGCGGCTCCGCCGCGGGAGGCGCGCGCCCGGGTCCCACCGGGCGCCTCCCGAACGGCCGCCGCGGGGCGTCGCGCGGCGTGGTCCTCGACGCGGGCAGAGGCGGTCTCGCCGGCGTCTGCCTCCGGGCGCGCATCGCGCATTCCCTCCGAGGCATGAGAGGCCGATCGGGGCAGCCAGACGCCGAGCGCCGCCAGCTCCCGCCTGTGCTCTCCCAGCACCCGAGCGGGAGAGCCGTCGAAGGCGAGGCGCCCCTCGTCGTCGAGCACGAGCACCCGGGTGGCGAGCGGAAGCGCCGCGTCGACGTCGTGCTCGATGAGGAGGATCGACCGATCGCCCGCTGCGACCAGTTTATGCAGCGCGGCGTATACCTCGCGCGCGCCGTCCGGGTCGAGATTCGCGGTGGGCTCGTCGAGCACGAGCAGCGGCGCGTCGGTCGCGAGGGCCGCGGCGAGGGCGAGGCGCTGGCGTCCGCCGCCGGACAGCGTCGCGGGGTCGTCGTGGCGCCGCTCCCAGAGGCCCAGACGGCGCAGGGAGCGCTCTGCGCGCCGCTCGATCTCGTCGGCGGGCGCGAGCAGGTTCTCGAGTGCGAAGGCGACCTCGTCGAGCACCGTCGCGGTCACGACCTGCGCGTCGGGATCCTGGAACACCATGCCGATCCGCGCGCTCAGCGCCGCGGGGGAGGACGAGGCGACGTCACAGCCCGCGACGCGCACGACGCCCGTCACCTCGGCGTCGAGCGAGTGGGGGATGAGGCCGGAGAGCGCGAGGGTCAGCGTCGACTTGCCCGCGCCGCTCGGTCCGAGCAGCAGGACCGCCTCGCCCCGTCCGATCGCGAAGGACACATCCCGCACGGTCGGCTGGTCGGCGTCGAGGTGCGCGACGCTCACGCGCTCGAGGGCGACGAGCGGGACGGGGTCCGACGTCATCGGGCGGCCGCGCCGCCCGGACGCCGCTCGGCGGGGCGCACGCCGGCGCGCACGAGCCCGCGTCCGACCGCGAGGCCGATCAGCGTCCAGACGACGGGGCCGATGAGCGAGAGGGCGAGATAGGCGATCTGCGCCCAGACGGGCAGCGCGTCGATGTGCGCGGCGACCGCCACGACGAAGGCGATCGCGGCGCCGATGACGAGCGCCGAGATGAGGTAGCGCCACCCGCTCCACGCGCGATAGCGGAACAGCGCGGCGACGCCCTCCTGGATCCCGCCGAACAGCAGCGCGGTGCCGAGGAACTGCGGGATGTAGATCGGGGCGATGGCGCAGCCGACGAGGCCGGCGAGCACGTGCGCGAGCAGCGCGACGCCCGGCACGCGGAAGACCTCCTGGGCGATGATGCCCGGCAGCGTGTGCACGCCGAGGAGGAACCCGTAGAGGAACGGGGCGGTGGCGAGCACCGGCACGGTGAGCCATCCCTCGATGCCGCCGAGGGCGCCCGTCGCGACGCCGATCGCCGCGCACACGAGGAGGACGCGGGTCGAGAGCAGGCGGCGGCGGGGCACCCCACGAGCCTACGATGAACGCCAGGGGAAGCGCTCCGGACGACGTGGGATCCGCGGGCCGCGACGACCGATCTCACGCGATTGTCACGACACGGTGTGCACTTGCTCGGAATGGGAGCCGGGAGGGGCGGCGGCACGGCATAATGGACAGGTGTCCGGATCAGCACATCCAGCAGGACACGAGCTCTCCCCGGCACCCCCCATGTCGGGAAGCTCCGAACGGCCGGCCCTTCGTCCTGCGAGAGGCCGGCCGTTCGTTTCCCGCGTCGGAGCGTCGGAGGCCGCGCCTACGCTGGAGACATGACCTCTCCGCCGTACGACCCCGGTTTCGACGACGGCTGGATCCCCCCGGAGGAGCCGCCGGGCGTCGAGTACGCCGACTACGACGGCGGCGAGATCCCCTGGGCCCCGGCCGGCGCATCGCGGCCCTCGGAGGATCCCGCCGTGCGCTCCTCGCGCTTCGCGTCGCCGCTCGAGGCGCTCGAGGTCGTCTACGGCTACGAGGCGTTCCGCGGCGACCAGGCCGAGATCATCGACCAGGTCGTCTCGGGCGGCGACGCGATCGTGCTCATGCCCACCGGCGGCGGCAAGAGCCTCTGCTATCAGATCCCGGCGCTGGTGCGCGAGGGCACGGGGCTCGTCGTCTCGCCGCTCATCGCGCTCATGCAGGATCAGGTCGACGCGCTGCGCGCCAACGGCGTGCAGGCGGCCGCCCTCTCGTCCGCGCTGTCCCCGTCCGAGCGCGCGGAGGTCGAGCGCGCCTACGTCGCGGGCGAGCTCGACCTGCTGTACGTCGCGCCCGAGCGGCTCAGCGGCGAGGCGACGCGGGCGCTCATCGCGCGCGGGAGCCTCAGCGTCATCGCCATCGACGAGGCGCACTGTGTGAGCCAGTGGGGGCACGACTTCCGCCCCGACTACCTCTCGCTCGGCGACCTGGGGGAGCTGTTCCCCGGCGTGCCGCGGGTGGCGCTCACCGCGACGGCGACCCGCGAGACGCACCGCGAGATCACCGAGCGCCTGCGGCTGCCCGATGCGCGCCACTTCGTCGCGAGCTTCGACCGGCCCAACATCCAGTACCGGATCGAGGCGAAGGCCGACGCGCGCCGTCAGCTGCTGCGCTTCGTGCGCTCGCAGCCCGAGGGATCCGCGGGCATCGTCTACGCGCTCAGCCGGAAGTCCGTCGAGCAGATCGCGACGTTCCTCGCCGGGCAGGGGGTCGACGCGATCCCCTATCACGCGGGGCTCGACCCGGCCACGCGTCAGGCGAACCAGGCCCGCTTCCTGCGGGAGGACGGCGTCGTGGTCGTCGCGACGATCGCGTTCGGCATGGGCATCGACAAGCCCGACGTGCGCTTCGTCGCGCACGTCGACCTGCCGAAGTCGGTGGAGGGCTACTACCAGGAGACGGGGCGCGCGGGCCGCGACGGCGAGCCGAGCGTCGCGTGGATGGCCTACGGGCTGGGCGACGTCGTGCAGCAGCGGCGCATGATCGCGCAGGGCGAGGGCGACCGCGCGATCCAGATGCGCCAGCAGCAGCATCTCGATGCGATGCTCGCGCTCTGCGAGACGGTGTCGTGCCGCCGGCAGAACCTGCTCGCCTACTTCGGCCAGGAGTCGGGGCCCTGCGGCAACTGCGACACGTGCCTCGAGCCGCCGGAGACGTGGGACGGGCTCGTCGCCGCGCAGAAGCTCATGTCGACGATCGTCCGACTGCAGCGCGAGCGCGGCCAGTCGTTCGGCGCGGGGCACCTCATCGACATCCTCCGGGGCAAGAGCACCGAGCGCATGACGCGCTTCCGGCACGATCAGCTGTCGACGTTCGGCATCGGCGACGACCTCAGCGAGCAGGACTGGCGCAGCGTGATCCGCCAGCTGCTCGCGGGAGGGCTGCTCGTCGCGCAGGGCGAGTACAACACGCTGGCCCTCAGCCCGGCGTCCGCCGGGGTGCTGCGGGGCGAGACGCCCGTGCTGCTGCGCAAGGACGTCATCGGCCGCCCCTCCCGCGCCGATCGGCCCCACAAGACGACGGCGGCCGACACGCTCGCCGAGGGCGACCGCGACCTGTTCGAGACGCTGCGCGCCTGGCGCGCCGAGCAGGCCCGCGAACAGGGCGTGCCCGCCTACATCGTGTTCGGCGACGCGACGCTGCGCGCCCTCGCCGAGCATCGGCCGGCGACGCTCGACCAGCTCGACGGCATCTCCGGCATCGGGGCCAAGAAGCGCGAGGCCTACGGAGAGCAGGTGCTGCGGGTCATCGCCGACGCGTCCCGCTGACCGCCCCGCGGCGCGCGGCGCGGGCGCCCCGGCGGACGCGCCGTCAGTCGAGCTCGCCGATCTCGCGCAGTCGCCGGGCGAAATCGCGCCGGTGGGCGATCCCGAGCTTGGCGCGGGCCTGCGCGAGGTGCGACTCCGCGGTCCGCACGCCGCATCCGAGCTGCGTCGCGATCTGCTGGTTGCTGAGCCCGCGCGCGGCGTGCTGGGCGGCCTCCCGCTCGCGGGGCGTGAGGCGCACCCGCACCGCTCCGCCCGCGTCGTCGGGCTCGTGCCACCGCGCCTCGGCGGCGAGGCGCTCGCGCACCAGCTGGATCCGGGTGCGGCAGTGCGTCGCGCCGGCTCCGGCGCGACGGCGCATGAAGATCCGCTCCGCCTCCGTGAGGGCGTCGAGGGCGCGCGCCCACATGCCGAGCTCCTCGAGGCGCTGCCCGACTCGCATCAGCTCGGCGGGGTGCTGGCTCGCGCTCGCCGCCTCGTGCGCTTCGGCGACGTGGAGCAGCGGCAGCGACGACCGTCGCTCGCGGGCGTCGATGCGCGCCCGGGGCAGCGGATCCTCGCGGTCGCAGAGATAGCGCAGGATCCACTCGGTGGGGGTGAGCCCGATGCCGGACGGGCCCGCGTCGTGCGCGCGGTGCGACGAGCCGTGCGGCGCGGCTCCGCGATGCGAGGGGCGGCGCGGCGTGCGGGGCTCGGGCGGAAGGTCCACGGGTTCGGGCGCCGGCTCGCCCCGCGCGATGCGTCCGAGCAGCGCGCCGACCTCCTGGAGGTGGGCGCGGAGGCGCAGGGGGAGGAAGCGCGGCACCGTCTGCTCGAGGCGCCGCCATTCGAGCGATGCGCGCTCCGCGCTGCCGCAGGCGAGCGCGGTGCCGGCGGCGCACAGGTGCTGCAGCCAGCGCTCGTGGTGCGCGGCGGCCGGGAGGCTGGCGACGAGCGATGCGAGCTCCTCGCGGTGGCGTCCGATCTCGCCGGTGAGCACGAGCGTCAGGCCGTAGCCGACGGCCGCCGTCGTGAGCAGGTCCTCGAGGGACCGGTCCGGCGCGAGTCCGGACCGGAGGAACAGCGCCCGCCGCTCGTTCGGGAGAGCCGCGGGAGCTGTCTGCCCGTGCCGCGCGCTCTCGAGGCCGGAGAGCACCTCGGCGAGCAGCGCGACCTCCGGGAGCGCGTGCCGACTCGCGCTCGTCGCGGCGGGGGAGCGGTCGGCGACGGATCCGTGGTTCCACTGCTCGAAGACGGTGAGCGCGTCGCGCTCGCCGCGGCTCTCGAGGGCGAAGGGGAGGACGTCGGCGAGGGGGAGGGAGAGCTCCGCCGCGCAGAGCGAGGCGAGGAACAGCATGGAGATCCGGGTGGGGCCGCTCGCGGGGCGCGCGTCGGGCGCCGGGGCGAGGGCCGCGAGGGCCTGACGGTGCTGGCCGAGCGCGGTGAGGGCGCGAGCGCGGAAGGCGCTGTCGACCTCGATCCCGCGGTGCGCCGTGCGGAGCAGGAGCGCGCGCAGCGAGCCCTCGGATCCGAAGAGCAGCTCGTCGGCCGTCGTGCGCTGCACCACGGCGGTTCGCACGTCGGGGTCGGCGGGGAGGGACTCCGGCGCGATGTCGGTCCCGAGCGCGCGTGCGCAGAAGGCGGTGTCCGCGGGGAAGAGCTGCAGGCCGAACGCCTCGACCGAGAGGAGGAGCGAGGCGGCGCGGGAGCGGGCTCGTCGCAGAGCCTCCGGGGTCGCGAGATGGTGCACGGCGGCGGCGGCGAACGCCGGCACCGTGTGCAGCTCGGCCTCCTCCTGCGGCAGCAGGACGCCGCGGCTCAGCAGGGTGCTCGCCGTCGCCTCGCCGACGAGATCGGCGGCCTGGGCGGGATCCAGGGGGTCGACCTCGGCGAGCACGAGAGCTCCGGCCGCCTCCTCGGGGCTGAGCGGGCCGATCGCGCGGGCGAGGTCGGCGAGCGCGGGAAGGGAGAGCTCCGGGATCGCGCGCGGGTCGATCCCGATGCGGGCTCCGTCGATGATCGCCCCGGCGTGCGCGAGCGGGATCAGGTCGAGCGCCCACTCCGGGCGGCCCCAGGAGAGGAGGCGGATCGCGTGCACGGTCCGGGCGTCGAGCGGCTCGGGTGAGCGGGTGTGGGCGATCCGCTCGATCTCGGCGGGGGACAGGGGCGCGAGCCGGTGGCGGCGGATCGTCGGGAGGTGAGCGCGTGCGCGCGCCGAGTCGGCGAGGAGCCGCTGGAGGGACTCCGTGTAGTGGGTCGTGCTGCTGTTCGTCTCGAGCGCGGCGACCACGGTCGTCGGCGTCGGGGCGAGATCGAGGATCGCCTCGAGGAACGGCAGGTCGGCGTCCTCGAAGCGATCGACGAGGAGGAGCGGGGGCTGGTCGGCCTCCGCGAGACGGTCGAGGGCGTCTCCGGCGGCGCAGCTGACGGCCGCGAACGGCACCTGCTCGTCGCGCAGCCGCTCGGCGAGCTCGCGCAGGAGGCGCCCGCTTCCGGATCCGGTCGGCCCCAGTACGAGGATGTCGTCGCCCTCGTCGCACAGGGCGCGGATCCGGTCGAGGTCGTCGGCGCGGAGGGTGCGGGTCATCGGCGGATCCTCTCGGGGGCAGGCGGGGCGTCGGCGACGTGCGAGGGAGACATCGGCGCCTCCCGCATCTCTCAGGAGAATATCAGTATTGCGGTCGTGTGATCTCCGTATATCTCCATAGGACATCCGTCATCTCTCCGTGTGAACTCCGTGATACGGGAACTCCTGCAGGAAAGCGATATGCCGCACATAGGCTCGGGCCAGCTACGGGTGTGCCGTCCCTGCGCATGCGCGTGGTTGCTGTATCCCTCTACACCTGACTGAGAGAAGACATGAAGGTACACACGAATCGGGCGGCTCCTCGCCGCCGACTGAGTTTCGCGGCAGGAGGTGTCGTCACCGCCGCCGCGATGGCCGGAGCAGCGCTCGTCGCGCCACCCGCGTTCGCTGCGGAGACCGACGACTCCGAGTCGCTCGCGCAGGTCATCTCGTCGGACCTGCTCAATGACATCCTCGGTGACCTCACCGGAGGCCAGCTGGTCGATGTGGGTGTCACCACGTCGGGCAACCCGAGTGACGAAGGGGCGAACTTCAACCCCCTCAGCATCGAGGCCCTCGGCCTCCTCAATGTCTCGCTCCCCACGGTCAACCTGCCGCTGCTGAAGACGCCCGAGCAGGAGAACGGCCTGCTCGACCTCGGCAACGCCGGCCTGGTGAACTCGTACGGCCACTCGCCGTCGGCGAACCAGGCCCGGGCCGCGGCGGGCGTCATCGGCGAAGATGGCGGAATCAACTTCGACGCGATCAACGAGGGCAGCGTGGACTACGCGTCGGTGAACCTCACCGACCTGCTGCGTCAGCTCAACCTCGACGGTGTGACCGACGCGGTCATCGATGAGCTTTCGCTCAACCTCGGGGCGCTTGCCTCTGTGGCGGAGCGCAACAGCGGCACCACGACTTCGGACTACACGGTCGCCGGTGCCGAGCTCAACCTCTCCAGCCCGCTCGCGGGAGACCTCACCACGGCGCTCGGAAGCGTGTCGTCCGGTCTCGGCCAGGCGCTGAACGCAGCGCTCGGATCCAACGGAACGCTCGTCGGCGCACTCAACGACATCGACCTCGACGTGAACCTGGGTGTTCTCCAGACCACGGTCCAGACCGGATCTGTCGGCGTCAACGGCCTCGACGCCGCTCTCGACGAGATCGACACGCTGCTGAACAGCACGATCGAGGATGACAACGGCCTGCTCTCGATCGACCTGGGCTCCGGCGACATCACGATCGACCTGTCGAAGCTCGTGCAGGGCGGAGACCTGAATGGTCTCCCGGCGAACACGCTGCTGCTCGACGACGGTACTCTGACGCAGATCACGGACGCGGTCAGCAACCTGCTGGGCAACGTCGTCACGAGCGTCGTAGTTCCGGTCAAGAACATCGTGAACTCGTTGCAGGTGGACATCGAGCTGGGTCTTCAGCTCCGCGTTCCGCTCGTTGCCACGGTGGGCGCGGACGTGTCGATCAATGCACCGCTCGGTCAGCTGCTCGGCACGGCGGACGACTTCGACACCGACCTCATCACGATCGATGTGCAGCAGGGCGGACTTCTCGGCACGCTGCTGGGTGCGCTTGGCATCAGCCTGGACGGACTGGTCAACGCCCTGCTGACGCCGGTGCTGAACGGTGTGCTGAACGCCGTGGGCAGCACGCTGGGAACGGCAATCGTGCCGCTCCTCGACAACCTCGAGGAGACCATCTCGAAGCCGCTCTCGGCTCTCCTGAGGGGCCTCTCGCCGGTTTTCGAGGGGCTCAACCAGATCGTGCAGGTCACGATCAACGAGCAGCCCGCCCCGGGTCTGCTGGGCGATGAGTCCTTCACGGTGAACGCGATCGGTATCGCGCTGCTGCCCGGCCTGAACGTGGCCAACGTGTCGCTCGCGTCGTCGACCGTGCGCGCGCAGGACGTCGTCTACGACACCTCGATCACGGCGGACCCCGCCGAGCTCCAGGCGGGCGAGGACACCACCATCAAGGGTGAGGGCTTCGCGCCGAACGAGACGGTGACGATCACGATCGGCGACGACGAGATCACCGCCACGACCGACGATGAGGGCAGCTTCTCCGTCGACTACACGGTTCCCGAGGGCACGCCCGAGGGCGAGCTCGACGTCACCGCTGTCGGCGAGGAGTCGCAGGCTCCGGCCGAGACCACCGTCACGGTGATCGCGGATGCGGACGAGACCGAGGCCGGAGCCGACGAGGCTGGTGCGGACGAGACCGAGGCTGGCGCGGACGAGACCGAGGCTGGCGCGGACGAGACCGAGGCTGGTGCGGACGAGACCGAGGCTGGTGCGGACGAGACCGAGGCTGGCGCGGACGAGACCGAGGCTGGCGCGGACGAGACCGAGGCCGGAGCCGACGAGGCTGGT
>NZ_JAMXWT010000026.1:0-43737 GCF_050958665.1 Microbacterium sp. gxy059
TCCAGTTCGTCAGCGAGCCTTCGGAGATGCCGAAGTCCTTCGCGATCTGCGCCAACGGCGCCTGACCCTGGCGGGCCACGGCCACGACGTCGTCGCGGAACTCCTGCGGGTACGGCTTGGTCACTGGGACATCCTTCCAGAGAGGACGAATCCTCAAAGTTCAGACGTCAACCAAACCCGGGGCAGTCCCCTTCTCGGCAGCTGCGTGGGCCGTGGTGTTTCGTGAGCGATGGGCTGAAGCGGTCGACGTGAAAGTGGTGTCCTCCGTGGAGCTTCCCCGGCGGATGCAGATCCTCATGGACGCGTTGCCTCCTGTGGAGTGACCGGCGCGCTACCCGCGTACCCGTGGCGACATCCGACCGAGCTTGAGAGCTACGCGCTCTCGCTCGGGAGGATGCCGTTCTTTTCATACCTGCAGACTTCGCAGCTATCCGCGCAGTTGCTCGGAGAGCTTCGTATGGTGGGCCGTTCGGCACCCAGTTTCGTGAGTCGTCGCCGCAGAGCTTCCGACTCACGAAGCCTGCTCGCCCACAGACTCAAGCTGATGGAGACCTACCGCGGCGTGCGGCTCGTACCTTCCCTGCTCGAAGAACGTTTGGCGGGAGTGTGTGTCGACCCGTAGCTGCGCCTCGACACACCCTCTCATCTGGTCGGGGCAGCCGTCACGCTGACGAAGCGCTAGCAGAACATTATCGGCGTCACGGCGCTTCTGGGGTACAGGCACCCCCGGCTGAGTGGAACTTCCTGGGTGCGCCACTTCCGCACCTGGCTGCTGCACGCCCTTCGGTAGGTCGCCCTACCGCTCAGCATTGCCCTCTTCGGCCACTCAGCCACCCTCCCGGCACCGGGAGAGCATCACGCTCTCCCGGTGCCGGGAGCACATATCTCGATCCACCGACAGCGGACGCTTTGGGCGGACGCAAGCCTGCTTTGCGGGGCTCACTTGTAGAACGGGAATGTCTGCCATGCGCGGCGGCGTTCGCCGCGCGGATCGTCTTCTGTGTGGGGGTCGGCGTTGATGAGCAGCGTCGACCAGGTGGTGCCGTTATAGGGTGACCAGGATTGGCTCTGGGCGAGGATCATGTCGAGCCAGATCCGTTGCGTGCGTGCGCTGACGGATCGCAGGGTACGTTTGCCGCCGAGGAGGTGGGCTTTGCGCCCGAGTTCGCTGTTCTCGGGGCCGAAGACGGCCATGAGGTCCATGCCGTGGGTGGCGCCGAGTCCCATGAGCCGCAGCAGCGGTGTGGCGTAGTCGTAGCGGTACATCCACACTGGTGCAACCCGGGCGTGGCCCTCGGCGGCGGCGATGCTGGGCGCCCAGAAGAGGAAGTCGCCGCTGAGGGCGGTCGCGGCCTTCGGCTTCGGGTATTCCGGGTACGCCGCGCGGAGCCTTTCGGCGCCGGGGGCGGCTGTGGCCCGGAGCATTCCCTCGACCTGTTCATGTGGTGGGGTCTTCGTGAGCCGGGCGAACAGGGTGCCCTCGTTGTCTGTCGTACCGATCAGCAGCGGCACCGGGTGTCCTCGGCCGGTTGAGAGCACGTCCAGCGGGTGTTCCGGAAGGAGGTCCCCGTCGATGGTCGAGGCGTAGCTGAGGATGCCTGGCCGCTCGATCTGTTCGGCGGCGAGTGCCTGGTCGGCGGCGTCGAGCAGGCGGAACGGGTCGACGTCGCGCAGTGCCTGGGCGGGGGAGTTCTCGTCCGCGCCGAGAGCTTCGACCACCGCTTGGGCGCGGGCGTCCGCTCGTTCGCGTCCGGTGACAGATGCGACGGGGGAGGACTGGGCGATCGCCGCGTGGAAGAGGCCCGCCGCAGCCGGTGTCGCCATGAGAGTGGTTACGCCGAGCGCGCCGGCGGATTGGCCGGCGAGGGTGACGTTGTCCGGGTCTCCGCCGAATGCGGCGATGTTGCGCTTGACCCACTGGAGGACCGCGAGCTGGTCGCGCAGCCCGAGGTTTCCGTCGATGGGGTGGGTCGGGGTGGAGTAGCGGCTGAAGTCGATGAAGCCGAACGGTCCGACTCGGTAGTTGCCGGTGACGTAGACGATGTCTTCCGTGGCGAGGAGGGGCAGCCCGCCGAAGAGGGGGTATGAGCTGGTGCCGCCGATGTTCGATCCGCCGTACAGAAACACCAGTACCGGTTTGAGGCCGGGAGCGGTCTGAGCTCGCCGGGTGACGTTGACGGTCAGCGCATCCTCGCTGGTCTGCCCTTCGACCGCACCGAGACCAACCCGCTGGATCGGCGCGGGGCCGAACACGGTCGCGTCTCGCACCCCGGCCCACGTGGCGGCCGGTTGTGGGGCCCGGAACCGCAGCGGTCCCGTGGGTGGAGCCGCGAATGGGATGCCACGCCAGGTGTCGACCGCGCCCAGGCGGGCGCCGCGCAGGCGCCCGCTCGGGGCGGAGACGATCAGGTCGGTCTCGCCACTCATGCCTGGTCGGCCGCGATGCGGACGAGCATCTTGCCGGTGTTGGCGCCGCGCATCATGTCGAGGAAGGCATCTACGGTGTGCTCGATGCCATCGACGATGGTCTCGTCGTAGGCGATCTTCCCGGCCCCGAACCAGGCGGTCATCTTCTCCTGGAACTCGGGGGCCAGGTGCAGCCAGGCCGCGAGAGTGAAGCCGCGGAGGGTGAGGGCCCGGGTGATGATGTTGGCCAGGTTGTCGGGGCCTGGGGTGCGCTCGGTGGTGTTGTAGCCGGCGATCGCCCCGCAGAGGGCGGCGCGTCCGCCGTCGTTGAAAGCGTCGAGGGCGGCTTCGAGGTGGTCGCCGCCGACGTTGTCGAAGAACACGTCGATGCCCTCCGGGGCAATGGTGGCGAGCTGCTCGCGCATGGGGCCGTCCTTGTAGTTGATGGCGGCGTCGTAACCGTACTTCTCGGTCAGTAGCGCGACCTTCTCGGCCGATCCCGCAGAGCCGATGACGCGACCCGCGCCGAGCAGCTTCGCGATCTGCCCGACAGCGGTGCCGACGGCTCCGGCCGCGCCGGAGACGAACACGGTGTCGCCCTCCTTCATCCCCGCGATCGCGGTGAGGCCCACGTAGGCGGTCAGCCCGGTCATGCCGAGGATGTGAAGGCGCAGCGACAGGGGCAGGCCCGGCACGTCGGGCACGACGCGGAAGGTGGCGGCGTCGGCCTGCACGGTGTCGGTCCACCCGTGCTGGTGCAGCACCACCGCGCCGACAGGAACTTCGTCGGCGGCCGAGGCGATGACGCGGCCGATCGCACCGCCGGTGATCGTCTCGCCGAGGGCGTAGGGGGAGACGTAGCTGCGGACGTCGTTCATGCGCCCGCGCATGTAGGGGTCGACGGAGACGAACTCGTTGCGCACCCGCACCTGCCCCGGGTCGAGGTCGCCGTACTCGACGGTGACGGTGCGGAAATCGTCGTGGGTCGGCCAGCCCTCGGGGCGACGAGTGAGCTGGATCTGAGTGCTGGTGAAGGCGGTCATGGGAGGAGCATGCTTTCTGAGTAGTCGGGATCTGTGTGGGTGGAGCAGAGGGTCATGGGGTTAGACCGCGAGACCAATACTGAGAGCGATGACGGCCAGTGCGGGGATCACGCCCTGCTTGAGCGCCGCGCCCCGCTTGTCGGGGCTGGACAGCAGCAACACCAGCGCTGCGGCGGCCATCGAGCCCGCGCCGGTGAACACGAGTGTCGCGCCGATGACGGTCTGCCCCGTGGTGACGAAGACGATCCCGGCGAAGACGGCGACGGCGAGGAAGAGGTTGTAGAAGCCCTGGTTGAATGCCATCCCTAGGGTGGCGCGCGCCTCATCCTCCGACGTGCCGAAGGTCGCGCGTGCTCTTGGAGTCGTCCACGCGATGGACTCCATGTAGAAGATGTAGATGTGGATCAGTGCTGCGATGCCCGCGAGCACAAGGCCGGTGATGATCATGATGTTGGTTCCTCCCGTGCATTGCCCATTCTGAAATGACTATTTCAGTATATACTGGACCGGACGTTTCAGAAAGAAGGATTCGATGGCACGCACCCCGAGCTTCGATCGCGATACCGTCGTGCGTGCCGCACGGAGCCTGTTCTGGCAGACGGGCTACGAAGTTGCTTCCATCCCCGACATCGAGGCCGCCACAGGACTCAACCGCTCCAGCATTTACAACGCCTTCGGCTCGAAACGGGGTCTCTTCGACGCCGCCGTGCAGAGCTACCTGGACGAGGTCATCCGTCCTCGCCTGCGCCCCCTCCAGCATGAACAGGTCGAGGAGGATGCCCTATTGGGCTACCTTGACGGGCTCCGAGACGCGTTCTCGCGGGCCTCAGGCCTGCCCGGATGCCTCCTCGTCAACACCGCCAGTACCCCGCTCGCTGAGAACAGCGAAATCAGCCAGATCATCACTGACTACCGCGCCGAACTGCGCGTCGCGTTCGGCCGCGGCGTGAGTGCATACCTCCCCGACGCCACCGTCGCGGAGGTGGAGCGCCTCGCCGACACCGTGACCGACCTGGTCATCGCCGCCTTCGCTCTCGTCCGTGTCGCCCCGGACGCGGCAATCCACACCCTCGCGACCGCACGCGCCACCATTACGAGCGAGCAGTAGTGGTCGTGGCCGCCCGCAGCCGCCTTCTCGTTCGACGTCGATGATCTAGTCGGCGGTCTTGATGACGTCGCGGTCGAGTTCGATGAAGATCACGGTTTTGCCGAGGTCAACGAGAGCCTGGGGCATGGTGGGTAAGCGAGCGACATCGTCGGATCGATGGGCCGAGTCGGCGCGGCAGGAGACAACGCCGCGATGGAGAGCTTCTGGTCCCTCGTTCAAACGAATGTGCTGAACCAGCAGCGGTGGGCCACCCGGCAGGAGCTGCGACTCGCGATCGTGGTCTGGATCGAGCGGAAGTATCACCGGCAACGAGCACAGGACGCTCTCGGCGGGTTGACGCCCATCGAGTTCGAAGCGAAGCTTGCCGAGCCGCTCATACTCGCGGCCTAAACCGCACCTGTCACCGATCCGTTCCTCACGCCCGGTCGAGCGCGGCGGCACCGTCGGCCGCGCCAAACTCGGCTACCTCAACACGCGCAAAGACTTCGACGGACGCCTGGTCAACACCATCGACGTCGACCCCGTCCGCGCACCCCTGATCCGCTGGGCATTCGAACAGTACTCCACCGGGCAACACTCGATCATGCAGCTGCAGATGATGCTCGAAGATCAAGGACTGACCACGCGCCCCTCATCGAAGCGCTCGGCCAGGCCACTGTCCACGAGCCAGCTGGCGATGATCCTCCGCGACCCGTACTACACCGGCGTCATCCGCTACAAAGGCCGCCTCTACCCGGGACGTCACGAGCCGATCATCAGCAAGGAACTGTTCCTCGCCGTGCAGAAGATCCTCGACGGACGCAACCGAAAGGGCGATCGCGATCGCACACACTTCCACTTCCTCCGCGGGTTGCTCTATTGCGCCGAGTGTAAGGAAGCCGGACGCGACAGCCGCCTCGTCTATAGCCAGAACACCGGCCACGGCGGCACCTACGAGTACTACCTCTGCACAGCCAAACAGCGCGGCCTCTGCACGATGCCGAGCGTCCGCCTCGAAGATGTCGAGAATGCTGTCGCCCGAGCGGTCGCCGCCGAAGAGTTCCGCACTGAGGAACTCTTCGAGATCCGCGACCAGGTACGTCACGCGCTCGAAGAGATGCAATCCCACGAGCAAGAAGAAAAGGATGCACTCCGTAAGCAGCTCGTCAAGCTTGAGGCGCAGGAGGATCGGCTCATCGACCTCGCCGCCGACGGCAAGCTCCCCAGCAGCAAGCTCCGCGAACGCCTCGAAGCGGTCACCCTCCAGAAGGGTGCCGTCGCAGAGAAGCTCGCCCGCACCGGCGCGCGCATCCAGCGAGGCGTCGACCGCGTCTACGCCTCGGTCGATCTCCTGGAGAAGCCCCGGGAGCTGTACGAGAGCCTGCCCGACAGCGCCCGGCGTAACCTTCTCGGCGCGTTCTTCAAGAGGCTCAACGTCCTCGTTACCGAGGACGGCCTCCGTCTCACCAGCGAGCGCACCGAGATCAACGAAGCGTTCCATGACTGGCAGACGCACCACCGACTCACGTCGGCAGCACACACACCAACGAAAACGAAGAGGGCCTCCCGCAGTTCTGCGGAAGACCCTACTTCGGTTCCTTACCGGCCTACTCAGTCCAAAGGTTTGAATAAGCCTGTATTGGTCGGGCTGACAGGATTTGAACCTGCGACCCCTTGACTCGGTGGCATCAAGCGAGGGAACCCAAGGTCAGGTGTGGGTTACCCCAGGCCACACGGGCCATCCCGGGTCACCATCACTACCCGCGAGAACCCGCATGTGACCGCAAGATCCAACTTCTTGCGGTCACATTTGCGGTCACTTCTTGAGCAGGACCGCCGCCGCCGAGACGACGGCCTCGGTGCTCGTGACGGCCGTGTATCGCTGCCGGTTGACTGCTGCCGTGTGACCGAATAGGCGGGTGCGGGTCGCCTCCGGGAGCACGTCGTACAGCAGGGTGTTGTTGGTCGTGCGCCACGAGTGCCCGCGCTCGTGCTCAAACATCTCGATGTCGAGCTTCTCCGCCAGCTCCGTGTACAGCGCAGCCAGCTTCCGATCCCTGTTCCGCGGGTCCCAGACCTTCGCGGGGTCGGTCGGCGACGGGAAGAGCCACGGGCTGCCCGCGTCCAGCCGCTTGGCCAGCCGCTTACTCACCTCCGGCGCGAGGACGGGGACAGGACGGCCCGTGCGGGTCTTGGTGGCCTCCGGGGACAGCTCGACGATGAACGTCCCACTGGCGTCCACGTGGCAGTCCCCGATGGGCCGCATGCACAGCTCGCTGGTCCGGAGCCCGGTCGTCGCTTGGGCCAGCACGATGTCGATGCAGGCGGCACGCTCGACCACGCGCTGCGCCCGCGTCCAGCGCCCACGCTTCGGGTTCTCCACGTCCTCAGGGTCGGCGGCGAGGAGGTACTCGATGGCCGCGCGGTACTGCTCTCCACTCAGCGCCCTGCCTCCACGGGAGTAGGCAGGCTTCTTGGCCCCGGACAGGTCGAGGTCCAGCTCGATGAGCGGGTTGTACTCGATCACCTCGTCCACACGCAGCGGCGCAGCCAGGTACTTCTTCGCCACGGTCTTCGCGTGCTTTGCGTTGACCGCCCCGTGCAGCTTGGCGATCTCCTCCAGGCAGGAGGTCAGGGCTCGGGGTCGCATGGCATCGCGCAGGGACAGGCCCTTGAGCGAGTGTGAGTGCTTGCACTTCTCGGTGCCACACGACCCTCGCAGCAGCTCGTAGGCGAGCTTGTAGCGCCGCGTCGTGGAGTCTGCCAGCCGCACCCCCTCGATCATCGGCAGGGTGACGGCCTCCATATAGGCCAGCGTGTCGCTGGTGCCCTTCCAGGTGCCGTCGCCGGGGCCGGCCAGCAGCTCGGCGGCCTTCGCCTTCGCTCGGGCACGCACCTTGCCCTTCGTCGGCCCCTGCGTGAGCGGGCGCACGAGGCGTCCACTCGGGAGCCGGATCGACCAGCGCATGGCGAGGCCGTCGCGATACGGGAAGATCTCCGCCCTGTCGATGCTGTGTTCTCCGGGCTCCAGCCTGGTGGTCGCCGCTCGCGCCATGCGGTCACTTCCTCTCGTTGTGCAACTTCTACTAAGGTCACATAATCTCACGTTCAAGTCAAACGAGAGCGCGCCCGGGCTTGCGCAGGTTGACACGGGTATATAGGATCGAGGCCAATAAGTCGATCCCGAAAGGATTGGCGGATAGGTGGCACGTCGGCGTCAGACCTTGGGGGTCGCGCCGGTAAGGGCCACGAGGCGGTGCGCAGGGCCGGGTCAGCTCCCGGTATCAACATGGGCCGCTGGACGAGAAGCCGGGCTCTCACGAATGAGAGTCACTTGCTGCGAGATCGCAGTAGCGCATCGATGCGCCGCCGGTAGTCGGTACCCCGGAATCCCCCGATCAGAACTGATCGAGGAGTCTCCTCATGAGCACGACCGTCGCCCGGGATGCCGCGCTGTCCGCCGCCCCGAGTTCCGCCCTCCCGCCCGCCGACGCCGCTACCTTCCTCGGCGTCTCCGCCAAGACCTTGGCGAACTGGCGTTCGCTCGGCCAGGGGCCGGCCTACGTCCAGTTTCACGGCCGCCGCGTCGCCTATCTCGTGGAGGATCTCGACGCCTTCCGCAGGGCCAACCGCGTCGTCACCGCTGGTGGTGATCGCCGATGAGCACCCGCATGCCCCGCTCCACCTCCCTGACCCCCAACCGAGCGAGCGCAGCGAGTGAGGGCGGGATCCCGCAGACTGCCGTTCCCGTGTGGGTTTCGCACTCCAAGAGTTTCGGGAGCCCCATTCGTCCCTACGGGCGCGGCAAGGGCTTGTCGATTGCCGCGTCTTGCAACAACATGCCTGGTCAGATGCCGGTTCCGCCCTCGTTCCGCCGCGTGATCCCGCAGAATCATTTGGGGCCTCACTTGGGGGTCAATAGGGGGTCATTTAAGGCGCCGCCGGCTCCTTCCGACGGCGTGGGCGGTGGTCGCCGTGGCTAAGAAGGAGAACAACCCTACGAGCATCGGCCTGACGCAGTACCTCGATCCGTCGTACTGGGCGTGGGCTGCCGACGACCCGAGCGGAGCCGCGCTGCTCCAGCGGGGAGCCGGGGCGATCCTCTCCTACGTGGCGCAGCGTCTCGAGGCCATCGGCTGCGAGGTCACCGAGGCCTACGGCATCGTGCATGACAAGGACGAGCGCGAGGTCTGGAGCGACACGGAGAAGGCTCTGGCTGTCGAGCCGAAGCCTGATCACCTGCATGCGGTCATCAAGTTCGCCAGCCGCGCGAAGAGCGCACCGCTGGATCGGCTCGCGTTCGGCATCGGCGTCGAGCCCCAGTACGTCGAGAAGCCGGGCCGCGGCCGGTACGCCTTCGACAACATGCTGTCCTATCTGACGCACGTGAAGTACGCCGACAAGCACCAGTACGCGCCTTCTGAGGTCGCCACGGTGCGCGGACCGGACTACCTCGGCATCGACGCCCAGCGCCGGGAGTCGTGGCTCAAGGGCCGCGCCCACGTGAAGAAGAAGGTCGTCGCGGAGAACTTCGAGGACATGCGCGAGCGGGTGCTCCAGGGCGAGATCACTCGCGATCAGATCATGCTGACCGATGATCTGTTCGACATTTACTCGCGGCATCAGAGAGAGATCGACGACGCTCTCTCTGCCTACGGGCAGCGCCGCGCGTACCGGGCGGCGGCGAAGCTGCGCGCCGGAGCTTTCTCGACGCACGTGGTGTTCGTGCACGGGGATGCCGGGATCGGCAAGACCCGGTTCGCCACGGACTTCATCACCGAGGCCATCAATGCGGCGAACGCGCACGGCGAGCGGTGGCAGGTCTACCGGGCCGCTACGGGGAACCCGCTCGATGACTGGCGGGGCGAGGAGGTGCTGCTGCTGGACGATCTGCGGGCTTCGGCTATGGACGCGAACGACTGGCTGCTGCTCCTAGATCCGTACAACGCCTCGCCTGCGAAGGCCCGTTACAAGAACAAGGGCGAAGTAGCCCCGCGTCTCATCGTCATCACGGCGACGATCGAGCCCGTCGAGTTCTTCTACTACGCCCGCCAGAAGGGCAACGTGGACGAGGCGCTGGACCAGTTCATCCGCCGCCTGGCTTCGGTCGTCAAGGTCTTCCGCGCCGATGACATCAATCGCTACCTCGTGCAGCACATCGGGAAGATCGAGCCCTATGAGTGGCACCAGTGCAGCGTTCCGATCGCCGCGCACACGCCCGGCATGTACGGCAACTCGTACCACCAGAACGTCGGGTCGCGGGAACTGACCTACGGTCCGGAGACCTCGTCGGAGCACGACGCGGACGGCGCGGTCGCTGAGCTGCTGGGCGGGCTCGCTGTGCGGAGCCCGGACGTGCCTCTGGCACTGATCGGAGGTGCCGCATGAGCACCGATCTGCACGCGCTCTACCAGGGGGTCGAGGGGGCCGGAGGCCCCTCGCAAGCAGCACCGGAGGACACGAGCGTCAGCGATGTGTCCGACGGGGCTACTGCTTGCCACTCTGGCGTACAGGTGGAGCAGCAGTCCGACTCCCAGGTGAACACCGGTCGGGCTGATGCGGAGGCTGTGCGGCAGAGTCACGGCGGCGCGAAGCGTCGTCGTGACAGCGGCGGGCGGCTCGATACCCGCTTCGATGACGCCACGCTCGGGGCGCTTCGCACTCGTGCGGAGCGCCTCGGGCTGGCTCCGAGCACGTGGGTGCGGGCCGTCGTGCGCGATGCCCTGCACGCCTCCCGGAGCGACGAGCTGGATGCCGCCGTGGCCGCGCACCTGCTCGGCGTCGAGGCGCGCGTGCAGGCCTCGGCGGACGCCCGCGAGCTGGCCGCGCAGGTGCGCCCTCTGGCGATCAACGTCAACGACCTGGACCGCCGCGCGCGGGCCGGTGAGGCCGTGGCGCTGTCGGCGGAGGTGCCCGAGCTGATCGAGCTGCTGCGCGAGGCCCGGGCACTGCTCGGTGATCGGGCGGCGTCATGAGCACCACGCACTACAGCCCGAGCACGAGCGCCGCAGACACGGAGCGCTACATCCGGGGCAAGGAGGACGAGCGCGGGGTCGCGGTCACGTGCGACGTGCCGGGAGGCCCCGGCGCGTTCTCGGCACGTGCCCGGTCTCTCACGCAGAACACGAAGCGCGACGTCGAGGCCCTGCACTACCGCCAGTCCTTCAGCGATGAGGAGTTCGACCCGAAGAACCCGGAAGACGTGCAGCGGGTCAATGACCTGGGCTACATGCTTGCAAAGAAGATGCACCCTCGTTCCGACTGCCTCGTTGTCACTCACACCGATGGGCGGGGCGGCAAGGCACACAATCATGTCTTGGTCATCAACCACGACAACGAGACAGAGAAATCACTCAGCGACTACCGCACGTTCCACGACCGCAAGTCCGGGAATCAACGCGGCGTGCAGTCGGCGAACGACGAGCTGATGCGCGAGCACGGGCTCTCGGTCGTGAAGCAGCTGGAGCGCGCGCCGCAGGACTGGGAGCTGCGCCGCGAGGACTTCGCCGAAGGGTCGCTGGACCGCGAGATGGGCGACCGGATGAGCGCCGCACTGGCCGATCCCCGATCGGTGGACAAGGCCGGTCTGGAATCGGTGATCGCAGAGCAGAACCAGCAGCACGACGACGGGGAGCGGGGGCCGCGAATGCGGCTGCACACCACCGTCAGCAAGAAGGGAAAGAACGCGGGCAGGGAGACCTGGACGCTCTACATCGAGGACGACCGCGACGAGACGAAGCGGGCCGAGCGCCGCAAGCGCACGAGCGCCCTCTCGGCGGACTTCACACCGGAGGGCGCGCAGGCGTTCTTCGACTACCACCAGCAGCAGAAGGAGCAGGATCATGAGCGCAGCGCTCGACAGGCTGAAGCAGCAGAACGCGCAGGACGAGCAGCGGCAGCAGCTAGGCAGTCCCGAGACGACGGAGACCCTGAACTCGATCCTCGCCGCCGTCGAGGCTCAGAACGCGAGGCTCGACCGGCTCGCCGAGCAGCAGAAGAAGCTCGCGGAGTTCGTGAAGGTCATGGACGAGGAGATGAGCAAGCGCATCGACCGGGCGTCGACCTCGCAGCGGTCCGCCAGCACGTCACCGCAGTTCGAGAGCGTCGAGAGCAGGCTGACCGAGATCGAGAAGACGCTCAGCGAGTTCGTGCAGAGTCTCGACGGGAAGCGGCTGCAGAGCGCCTCGCAGAGTTTGATCGCCGAAGCGCAGAAGAATCACGCGGCTACGGCCTCGGCGATTGACGGGCTCAAAGCGCAGGCCGCAGCGAACCAGAAGCTCGTGAGCCATGTCGGCGGCGCGGTGCAGCGGATCGAGAAGCGCACCGAAGAGCGGGTCGAGAAGGCCGTCGAGCAGGTCGCCGGAGAAGCCTCGGCCAAGATGACCGCGAACCTCGACGCGTCGAACGAACGGGCTGAATGGATCATCGCCGCCACGGCGAAGCTGGAGGCCCGACAGCTCTGGTCGGCTGCCGCCGCGATGTGCCTCGCTCTCCTGCCGGTGGTCGTGGTCGTCGCCGGGCTCTGGATGGGCATCGCTGGGCTCATCACGGGCGCTCAGTGGGCCCTCAACGTGGATGGGAGCGTGTGGCTCGGAATCGGGCGGTGGCTCGTGGTCGCCGTCGGCCTCGCGGCCGCCGGCTACGGGCTCTTCGCCTCTGTCCGCTGGGTCGCCAGGTTAGTTGAGACCTGGAAGGGTCAGGGGATGCCGAAGTGGCCCCGGTTGCGTGGCAAATGACCTGCCTGCGCGGGGCCGGGCCGATGGGCACCCCTGCGTGCTCTGACAGTCAGGATGGCGCAACTGGGTTGCCCAATGTTCAGTGCTGCTCTTGTGGCAACTCACCGAGGTGGGTCTCGAGCCAAGACTTGAGTGGGTCAGCGCCGTGCCAGACGCGGCGGATCGCATCAAGCGTCCGTGAAGAGTGCATCCAGTCATCCTTCGGCCATTCCTGAACGACAGCAGCGCCTTTCCATCTCAGGTGCCGGATTCGCGGATGGTCGGCGGTGTATCCGCGCGGCGCGGTCTTGAGCGGTTCCTCCGCCCCGCGGGAAACAGGGAGGGATCGCTCGGCGAGGGTATCCACCAGTTCCTCGAACTGTGACCCGCTCTTCTCGTTGTCGATCGCGGCGCGGTACCGGCGCAATTGTTCGGGAGCCATGAGCATGGCTCCGTACCCAGTGACGATGCCCGTCGCGGACACTTCGAGGTAGTAGCCGACCCCGCCGACAGCCCGGGCTTCGCTGGTCGCCCCGGTCCAGAGCTTGTAGGGCGACTTGTCCGTCGAGAACCGCACGTCACGGTTTGGGCGGAACATGCGCAGTGGTCCGAACTCGTCGGTGAGCTCACTGAGTAGCGCGTGCATTGGTGTACGGACATCGTGTTCGTAGCGGTGCTTGTTCGTCTGCCAGAACACTTTCGAGTTGTCCGCCTGCAATTCGGTGAAGAACTCGAACAGACCTCGTGGAAAGCCCTGAAACGTGCTCATTGATGCCCGCCAGTCACGGCCCGGTTGTAGTCCATTGCGATCCCGATCCAGGACGCCAGATGTTCGTCGTCGCTGATCGCATCGGTTGCGACTTCGATCCAACCCGGCCCCATGTCTCGGCCCGGCCCCATCTCCGCCTGTACCGCACCCGGTCTGCTCAGGAGTTCGTCGTGCTGGTCGGCATCGACCCGGACGAGGAGCCCGCCGTCTTTCAGGGCGCTGACGATCATCTTCTCGTTCACCATCACGGATCTGCCGCCGAACATGGAGACCTCGCGCACCACTGGTTGGTCGGCGATCAGAGCACGGACGCGTTCGACGAGGACGGTCTGGTCGGGAGTCATGATCTGCCGTCGCTTCAGGCCTGCTCGGGCGGGCCGTAGGAGAGCCGGTCGAAGATCAGCACGCTCTCGGTGATCTTCGCGTCCTTGATGGTGAAGAACTCGGCCGCTGGAGTGGTGGAGGTCGTCGCGGTCTGCGGGTAGTAGAACAGTGCCACGCGGTCTCCGTATACGAACTCGGCGATGTCGCCGATGCCGGTGAGCATGGGGGCGAAGCCGCCGATGAACTCTCGGTATGCGTCTTTGCCGTCCAAGTCGACGCCGGGAGCTCGGCAGGAGATGTCGTCGGCGACGTAGCTCATCGCCGCGTTGATGTCGCCGCTCGTCCAAGCGCGGTGGTACTTCTGCACGGTGTCGTAAGCGGTGTCTTGGGCCATGGGATCCTCCTTGGTTCTTGCCGCGGTTGCGGCGGGGTTGGTCAGTCCGGGAGCGGCTGCCAGCCGTCGGGCCCGGCATCTCCGCCGGCTCCGACGACGGCGAGGCGGGGCAGGAAGTTCGCCCAACCGTCGGCGTGGCCGCGTACCTCGGTGTCGGGCAGATCGGAATGGCGTAGATCGACTCGAGTCCCGCCGCCGATCGGGGTGAGGCGGAACTCGACCTTCGATGCTCCCGCCGGAAGGTCCTCGCTTCCCGCGAAGCCCCAACTCATCACCACGCGGCTTGGAGGATCGACATGCAGGAACTCGCCCCGCACCGGGTGTCCAGCGATGTCGACGGCGAACTTGCCCCCTGGCGTTGGGTCGAGGTCGGCGTACTGCCCCATCCAAGCCGTCATGCCGTCGTTCGTGATCAGGTACTCGAACACCGTCTCCGGTGGAGCACCGATGTCGATGGAGTCTCGGAACTCAGCCACGGGCATCCTCCTGCCGCGACTCAATGACGGTCTTGAGGGCAGCCAGTTTCCCCGGCCAGAAGTCGTCCAGGTACGTGCGCACCGCCGCCAAGCCATCAGTGTCAACCGCGAACAGGTGGCGCGTGCCCTCGCGGGTGCCGACCGCGAGCCCTGCCTTGCGCAGCACACCGAGATGGTGTGAGGCGGTCTGCTGAGAGAGTCCGACCTCCTCGGCAATCACCCCGACCGACTGAGGGTCGGCGCGAATCACACGAAGGATCGCCCGCCGGTTCCCGTCTGCCAGCGCACGCAATGCTAGGTCAAGGTCGACCACTGCCTCGGCACTCATCACAGCCCTCCTCGATCGGACTGTCTCAGAGTAACACAAGTAGATACTTGTACTCACGTCCATGGGTGAAGAGGTTGGTTCGGTTAAAGTCCCTCGAACGCCATAACCGCGGCATGCACTAACGGAGGGCCTGCTGCACCAGGTGGTGCGGCAGGCCCTCCTCAGTTTCTAGCGGTCACTCTAGCGGTCACATCAGCCGTAGATACGACAGTGCCCAGGTGAGAAACCTTGTCTCACCTGGGCAAACGTCGGGCTGACAGGATTTGAACCTGCGACCCCTTGACCCCCAGTCAAGTGCGCTACCAAACTGCGCCACAGCCCGTGATGATGTTGTGCTGCCGCGTGGGCAACTCCAAGAGTCTATCCCACGTCGGGTCGGGCGGCGAATCCGCGCGGCTCCCGGGCGCGTCAGGGGCGCCTGCGCAGGATCAGCACCGGGATGACGCGGTCCGTCCTGCGCTGGTAGGCGGAGAATCCCGAGCTCGCCTCCTCGAACAGGCGCCACGCGCGGTCGCGCTGCTCGCCCTCCAGCGTCTCGGCGCGCACTTCGACGGCGCCCTGATCCGGATCCTCGATGCAGGTGTCCGGGTGCGCGGCGAGGTTGTGGAACCAGGCCGGGTTCTCGGGCGCTCCCGCCTTCGACGCCGTGATGAGCCAGGTGTCCGGCGAGGGGCGCAGCGCCATGACGGGCGTCACGCGCTCCTCCCCCGTGCGGGCGCCGACGTGGTGCAGCAACACGAGGCTGCGCCCGAACCCGCCCGTCGTCACCGTGCCGCCGTGGCGCCGGAACTCGTCGATGACCTTCTCGTCCCATCCGCTCATGCCGTCGATCCTGCCACCGCGCCCCGCGCGACGACAGGGGTGGCGGATGTCGGAGGCCGGCTCTACCGTGTGCGCATGACGCCCATCGCGACCGAGCCGCTCACCCCCGACCGCTGGAACGACGTGCAGCGAGTGTTCGCGGGCGGAGGCGACGGGACCAGCTGCCAGTGCGTGTGGCCCGTGCTGCGCAACGCCGACTTCTCGCGCACCTCGCGCGAGGAGAAGGAGCGCCTCTTCCGCGACGAGGTGGAGGGATCCGTCCCGCCCGGGCTGCTCGTCTACGTCGACGACGATCCCGCCGGCTGGGTGCGCGTCGGGCCGAGGGATCCGCAGCGGCGCCTCGCCCACACGCGCGGCCTCCCCGAGGCGTCCGCGCACCCGTTCGACGATCCCGCCATCTGGGCGATCACCTGCTTCTCCATCACCCGCGATCACCGTCGCGAGGGCCTCATGGCGGCCCTGCTCGATGCCGCGATCGACCACGCCCGCCGCCGCGGGGCGCGCGTCCTCGAGGCGTACCCGCGCGACCCGTCGGCGCGGAAGACCTCGTCGAACGCCCTGTTCGTCGGATCCCTCCCCACCTTCCTCGCCGCCGGGTTCGAGCAGGTCGCGCCCCTCGGATCCTCCCGCACGGTCGTTCAGCTCGCCCTCTGAGAGAGAATGGGGGAATGCCAGATCCCGCTTCCGTGCGCGTCGACGTGTGGCTCTGGGCCGTGCGCGTCTACAAGACCCGGTCCGCGGCGACCGCCGCGATCCGGGGAGGACACGTGCGCGTCAACGGGGATCCCGTGAAGGCCTCGTACAGCGTGAAGGTCGGCGACGAGGTGCGCTCCCGCATCCAGGGCTTCGACCGCGTCCTCGGCGTGAAGAAGCTGCTGCTCAAGCGGGTCGGCGCTCCGCTCGCCGCCGAGGCGTACGAAGACCGCACCCCTCCCCCGCCGCCGCGCGAGTTCGTCGCGCCCATCGTCACCCGCGACCGCGGATCCGGACGGCCCACCAAGCGCGAGCGGCGCGAGATCGACCGGCTGCGCGGGCGCGACGCCGACTAGCCGGCGATCGCCCGCAGCACGCCCTGGATCGCCGTGCCCACGAAGCCGGCGCCCTCGAAGAACCCGTCGAGCGCGCCCGCGTCGGCGCCGCCCCTCCCGATCCACTGCGCCCCGCGCACCTCCGCGCCCGCGGCGGAGACCCGCTCGCGCAGCTCGCGGTCGCTCGTCACGACCGTCACCGCGAGGCCCGCGTCGGCGAACGCCCGCGCCTGACGCACGATCTCGTCGTCTCCCGACCCCGCCGCGCGCACGACCCGCACCGATCCGTCGCCGTCCTCCATCCGCCTGGCCTCGCCCTCGACGACCATCGCGAAGGCCGGGAACCAGTGGTCGAGCGGCAGATCGAGGTCCGGCGCCTGCACGCCCGCCGCCTCGCGCTCCGCGAGCCGGTCGCGCAGGCGCGCCGCCGCGCCCGCGCGATCCTTCCACCACCCGTCCGGCACGGATCCGACGACGTTCGCGGCGTCCACGAGCACCACGGGACGCGTCTCGAGCTGTTCCCGCAGCGACGACCACGCCGCCCCGAACCCCGGGTGCAGCGGCCGATCCGCGACCTCGTCGACCGGAACCCACATCAGCTCGAGCGACTCCGGATCGCTGATCACCGGCGCGAACGGCCGGATCACGTCGGCGATCACCGTCGTGTACCGCCACACCTCAGCATCGAACACGTGCGAGGCGCGCGGCACGACGGATCCGTCCGGCACGCCGGCCTCCTCCTGCGCCTCCCGCAGGGCGCCGGCGAAGGGGCTCTCCCCCTCGTGCAGCGCGCCGCCCGGCAGACCCCACGTGCCGCCGAAGTGGCTCCACCCCACGCGGTGCTGCAGCAGCACGCCCCGCTCCGGATCGTAGGCCAGCAGGCCCGCGGCGCCGAAACGCCCCCAGAAGCGGGATCCGTCCGGCGCCTCCACCCACGCGTCGCCCGGGTTGCGCGGGGCGGAGGGGCGGGCGGAGGTCACGCCTCCCAGCCTACGAGAGCGCCTCCCACGCGGGAAGCGCCGATGTCACGCGGCGACGCGCGCCCGGCGCGCCGCACCCGCTCCCGCGGCCTCGCCAGGAAACGCGGCTCACATGCCCCGCACCCGGCAGACCCTGGCGACCCGTGACGGATCACCCCGGTCAGAACAGCGGACACCCCGCGAACAGCGGACCCGGCTCACGGGATCCCTCCGACATATCCGCGATCCCCGCCGGATCCGCGAGCGCCCCACGCCCCGCATACGCCGAGGGGCGGGACGCCCGCGCGTCCCGCCCCTCTTCTCGCTCCGTCAGCGCTTGCGCTTCTCGCGCACGCGCATGTTGACGACGATGGGCGTGCCCTCGAACGGGTAGAGCTCGCGCAGGCGCCGCTGGATGAACCGGCGGTAGCCCGGGTCGAGGAACCCGGTCGTGAACAGCACGAACGTCGGCGGGCGCGTCGACGCCTGCGTGCCGAACAGAATGCGCGGCTGCTTGCCGCCCCGCAGCGGGTGCGGGTGCTCGGCCACGAGCTCGGTGAGGAACGCGTTGAACTTGCCGGTGGGGATCCGCCGGTCCCAGTTCTCGAGAGCCGTCTCGAGGGCGGGGACGAGCTTGTCGAGGCGGCGCCCCGTCTTCGCGGAGATGTTCACGCGGGGCGCCCACGCGACGTGCGCGAGGTCCTGCTCGATCTCGCGCTCGAGGAAGCGACGGCGCTCCTTGTCCTCGAGCTCCGGGGTGTCGAGGAGATCCCACTTGTTGAACGCGAGGATGAGCGCGCGGCCCGACTCGAGCACGAGGTCGATGATGCGCACGTCCTGCTCGCTGATCGGCTCGGAGACGTCGAGCACGACGACCGCGACCTCCGCCTTCTCGAGCGCGGCCGACGTGCGCAGGCTCGCGTAGAAGTCGGCGCCCTGCTGCATGTGCACGCGGCGGCGGATGCCCGCCGTGTCGACGAGCGTCCACAGCTTGCCGCCCATCTCGACGATCTCGTCCACCGGGTCGCGCGTCGTGCCCGCGAGGTCGTTGACGACGACGCGCTCCTCGCCCGCGGCGCGGTTGAGCAGCGACGACTTGCCCACGTTCGGGCGGCCGAGGATCGCGACGCGGCGGGGGCCGCCGATCTCGTGCTTCGCCACGGCCGACACGGTCGGCGTCTTCGCCATGACGGCGTCGAGCAGGTCGGCGACGCCGCGGCCGTGGATCGCCGACACGGGGTGGGGCTCGCCGAGGCCGAGGTTCCACAGCGCCCACGCCTCGGGCTCGTGGATCGCGTCGTCGATCTTGTTCGCGACGAGGAACACGGGCTTGTCGGTGCCGCGCAGCAGCTTCACGACGTGTTCGTCGGTGGCCGTCGCGCCGACCTTCGCGTCGACGACGAAGAGGATCACGTCGGCCAGGTCGATGGCCACCTCGCTCTGCGCCGCGACCGCGCGGTCGATGCCCTTCGCGTCGGGCTCCCAGCCGCCGGTGTCGACGAGCGAGAAGCGGCGGTCGCCCCACTCGGCCTTGTACGTGACCCGGTCGCGCGTGACGCCGGGGGTGTCCTCGACGACCGCCTCGCGGCGGCCGAGGATCCGGTTCACGAGCGCCGACTTGCCGACGTTCGGGCGGCCGACGATCGCCACGACGGGCAGCGCGGGCAGGTACTCGATGCCGTCGTCGCCCGCCTGCAGGCCGGCGAGCAGCGCCGCGTCCTCGTCGTCGAGCTCGTAGTCTCCGAGGCTCTCGCGCAGCGTGCGCGCGCGGGCCTCGACGAGCTCGGGGTCGAGCTCGTCGATGCGCTCGGCGAGGTTGTCGTTCTCGTCGTAGTCGTATTCGCTGTCAGCGGCCATCGCGGCCTCCCTGTCGTGCCTCGTCGATGACGCTCAGGACGGCGTCGACGGACTGGTCGAAGTCGAGTTCGGTCGTGTCGACGACGCTCACGCCCTCCGCGGCGGTGAGGAAGTCGACGACCTGACTGTCGGATGCGTCGCGGCGGCGCATCGCCTCCGCGACCTCGCGCACGTCGGATCCGTGGATCTCGGCGGCGCGGCGGGCGGCGCGCACGTCGGGGTGCGCGGTGAGCAGGATCCGGCAGGGCGCGTCGGGCGCCACGACGGTCGTGATATCGCGGCCCTCGACCACGACGCCCGGGCGGTCGGACTGCGCCGCGATCTCGCGGAACAGCCGGTTGATCTTCTCGCGAACGGGCAGCGTGCGGGCCACGCCCGCCACCGCGGCGGTGGTCTCCGGCGTGCGGATCGCGGCGGTCACGTCGGCGTCGCCGACCCGCACGGAGCGCTCGTCGGGACCCAGCCCGACCTGCGGGCGGAACGTCTCGAAGCTCTCCTCGACCGCAGCGGGATCGTCGGTCGAGAACCCGCGGTCGAGCACGTGCCACGCGAGGGCGCGGTACACCGATCCCGTGTCGAGGTAGCCGAAGCCCAGCCGGCGGGCGGCCTCCTTCGACACGCTCGACTTGCCTGCCCCCGCGGGGCCGTCGATGCCGACGAAGAACGTCTCAGTCACTCGTGCTCGCAATCCGCCACCCGCGCGACGTGAGCCCGTCCACGGCGGCCTGAAGAATCGAGGGATCCACCGCGATCTCGGCGAGTCCCAGCGGCGCGCCCGGAGAGTGCTCCAGGCGGAAGTCCTCCACGTTGACGGCGATCTCCCCGAGATCGCCGAACAGCCGGCCCAGCTGGCCGGCGGAGTCGTCGATCATGACGACGAACGTCTCGAAGCGGCGGCGCTGGCCGTGCTTGCCCGGCAGGCGCTCGACGCCCACGTTGCCCGATCGGATCGCGTCGGCGGTCGTGCGCCGCGCCCCGGGGGCGTCGGGGGCGCGCAGCGCGTCGGCCACGCGCGTGAGGTCCGCGGCGAGCGCGTCGAGCTGCTCGACGATCGGCCCCGCGTTCGCGGCGAGGATCTGCACCCACAGCTCCGGCGCGGAGTGCGCGATGCGGGTCGTGTCGCGCACGCCCTGCCCGGCGAGGGTCAGCGACATCTCGGGGGCCTCGGCGAAGCGCGCCGCGAGCAGCGAGGCGACGACCTGCGGCACGTGCGAGACGAGCGCGACGGAGCGATCGTGCTCCTCGGGGGTCATCTCGATGAGCACGGCGCCGAGGTCGAGCGCGATGTCCTCGATGAGCGAGAGGTCGCGGGCGGAGGTCTCTCCGTCGCGGCACACCACCCAGGGGCGCCCCGCGAACAGGTCGGCGCGCGCGGAGATCGCGCCGCCGCGCTCGCGGCCGGCCATGGGGTGGGATCCGATGTAGTGCGCGAGGTCGGCGCCGCGGGCGCGCAGCTGGTCGAGCGGCCCGAGCTTCACCGAGGCGACGTCGGTGACGACCGCGTCGGGGAAGCGCGCCAGCTCGGCGGCGACGACGTCGGCGACGACGTCGGGCGGCACGCAGACGACGACCACCTGAGGGGCGTCGTCGTCCGCGGCGGCGCGGCCGGCGCCGTAGTCGATGGCGAGACGCAGCTGCGCGGGAGACGTGTCGGCGAGCGCCACGTCGACGCCATTCTGCGACAGCGCGAGGCCGATGCTGGATCCGAGCAGCCCGGCGCCGACGATGCGCACGGTGCCCGTCATGCGGGGCTGGCGTCCGGGGACGAGACGGGGAGCAGGGGTGCGCTCGGTCACGAGCCCTCCTTCTCCCCCGCGGGCGGGGCGCCGGTCTCGGACGGGTCCTGGGTGGCCTGGCGCGCGAGGGTGAGGAGCGCGCCGCGCTCCACCTTATCGAGTTCGCGGGCGCGCCCGATCGGGAGCGTTCCCAGGTGCAGCGGCCCGAACTGGCGGCGCACGAGCTCCGTGACGGGGTGCCCCACCTCCGCCATCATGCGGCGCACGATGCGGTTGCGCCCCGAGTGCAGGGTGAGCTCGACGAGGCTCGATCCGCGGGACGCGTCGAGCAGGCGCGCCTTGTCGGCGCGGATCGGCCCGTCCTCGAGCTCGACGCCGCGCGTGAGGCGGGCGATCGTCGCGGGGTTGACCGACCCCTTCACCTTCGCGATGTACACCTTCGTGACGCCGTAGCGGGGGTGGGCGAGCACGTTCGCGAGCTCGCCGTCGTTGGTCAGCACGAGGAGGCCCGAGGTGTCGGCGTCGAGGCGCCCGACGTTGTAGATGCGCTCGTCCCAGTCGCTCGCGAACTCGCGCAGGTCGCGGCGTCCCTGGTCGTCGCGCATGGAGCTGACGACGCCCGTGGGCTTGTTGAGCATGACGTAGCGCTTCGTCGTGTCGAGCTGCACGGCCTGCCCGTCGACGTCGACGAGGTCGGTCTCGGGATCGATGCGCGTGCCGAGCTCGGTCACCGTCGTGCCGTTGACCCGCACGCGCCCGTCGGCGATGAGGTTCTCCGACACGCGGCGCGATGCGACCCCGGCGTTCGCGAGCACCTTCTGCAGGCGCACGCCCTCGGGCGCGGTCTCGTTCTCAGGCATCCCCCCATCATGACGGATCCACCTGGTCGGACGCAGGAGACGCCGGGCTCGATGCGGTCAGCCGCCGAAGATCGCCGCGACGATGCTGTCGGTGTATCCCTCCGGAGCGAGGTTGGAGTACTTCGTGTCGATGAGCACGGAGCGCCCGAGGAACACGGTGCGACCGTCGACGACGGGATACATCTCGTTGTCCCACGTCTTCTCGCAGCGGGTGCCGGCCGCGCTCTCGGAGCAGTCGAAGCCCTCCTGGTCGCCCAGCTCGTCGATGGTGCCCTGCGCCTCGTCGTCGTTCACGCGCGTGATCACCGTGGAGAGGGAGGTCGTGTCCGCGCCCTCCGGAGCCCAGTGGCACTCCAGGTGCTCGGTCTCGACGGTCTCGGTCAGCGGGTACTCGGCGAGCTCGGCCCGCAGCTCGTCGGTCAGCACGGCGTCGCAGGAGCTCGGGATCGCGGCGGGCTCCGACGCGCCTGGCTGCTCGGGCGGCACCTCCCCCGACATGACGACGGATCCGCTCTCCTCGTCCCACGCGAACACCGCCGTCGACGATCCGCTCGGCTCGGCGTTCGGGTCGCCCTCGCGGAGCCACGGGTAGGTGACCGCGATCTCGGCGTCGTCGGCGCGCTCCACGGCGGGCTCGAACCCGTAGGCGTCCTCGGTCGTCGTGCCGAGGTACTCGCCGGAGTGGAAGAGCATGATCTGGAAGGGCGACGACGCCGTCGCGCCCTCGACGGGGAGCACGATCCACGACAGGGCGGCGCATTCGTCGTACCCGTCCGTCGCCGCGGCGCCGACGTCCCACGTCATCGCCGGATCGACCTGAGGGGGCGGCACGTCGCCCGCCCACCGCTCGGCGGCCTCCTCGCCGGTGAGCCCCGAGCACTCCTCGCCCTCGGGCGCCGTCTGCTCCTCCGACGGCGACGCCGTCGGATCCGGATCCGGCGCCGGATCGCCCTGGCAGCCGGCGAGGAGGATCACGGCGGCGAGCGCCGGGACGGCGAGTGCGCTTCGCGGGAAGCGGGATCGGGCGCTCTCGGCCCGGGGGAACGGTGACATGCGGATCGACCTCCCTGTCGCGCGGCTCCTTCACCCCTCCCCGTTCGGCACGCTACCCATCGGCGGAGGCGATCGCCAGGCCCCGTGCGGAACGACCCGCTCGCGCCCGACGGTGATAATGTAAGCATCGTTCACTTCGCGAGGAGGACGCGATGGACCCGGCCCCCGCCCGCTCCGGATACCACCACGGCGATCTCCGCGCCGCCCTGCTCCGCGCCGCCCTGGAGATGCTGGAGGCCGGAGAGCCGTTCTCCCTGCGCGCTCTCGCCCGCAGGGCCGGCGTCTCCGCGGGCGCGCCGTACCGGCACTTCTCCGACCGCGAGGAGCTGGAGTCGGCCCTCGCCGTCCACGGCCTGCGCGAGCTCATGGACGACCTCGCGGGTCTCCGGCAGGAGCCCGCCTCGCCCGCCGTGATCGCCGAGCTGGCCGTGAGGTACGTGAGGTTCGCGCTCAGCCGGCCCGCGCTGTTCCGGCTCATGTTCGGGCAGCCCTGCGACGACCAGGACGACGAGCGGGTGCGCGCGGCCTCCGCCCTGCACCAGCACCTCGCCGCGGTCGTCGGCACGGTGTTCCCCGCCTCCGACCCGGTCGCGCTCTCCACCGCCGGATGGTCGCTCGCCCACGGCCTCGCCTTCCTCCACCTCGACGGCAAGCTCCCGAGCGCCGACCGCGACGCCGTCGACGAGCGCGTGCGCGCGGCCGTCGCCGCCGTTCTCCCGCCCCTTCCCGAAACGCGGGCCCCATGACCCGCCGCATCCTGACGGTCGTCACCAACGTCGACCGATACGACGCCGACCCCGACCACCCCACGGGGCTCTGGCTCTCCGAGCTGACCCACGCCTGGGACGCCTTCGCGTCGCGCGGCTTCGAGCAGACCCTCGTGAGCCCCGCCGGCGGCCGATCGCCGCTCGAGCCGCGATCGCTGAGGTTCCCCAGCTACGACCGGTCCGCCCGCGCCTGGCGCGAGGATCCGGCCCGGATGGCGCTGCTCGAGAGCACCGCCGCGCCCGACCAGATCGACTCGACCGACTACGACGCGATCTACTTCACCGGCGGGCGCGCCGTGATGTTCGACTTCCCGGGCAGCACGGGCCTACAGCGCCTCACCCGCGAGATCTTCGAGAGCGGCGGCGTCGTCGGCGCGGTCTGCCACGGCTACTGCGGCCTCCTCGAGACCACCCTCTCGGACGGGACGCCGCTCGTCGCGGGGCGCAGGATCACCGGGTTCTCCTGGCGGGAGGAGGTGCTCGCCCGCGTCGACCGCCTCGTGCCCTACGACGTCGAGCAGCGGATGAAGGACCGGGGAGCGCTCTACTCGAAGGCGCTCCTCCCCTTCGCCTCCTACGCCCTCGTGGACGGCAGGCTCGTCACCGGCCAGAACCCCGGATCCGCGAAGGAGACGGCGGCGAGAGTCGCCGATCTGCTCTGACCCGCCCCCTCGACGAACGGAATCACCCACGCAGACAGTGCTCGGAGCCGGCGGCCAGATCGCCGAGGAGCTCACCCGCGAGCTGCGCCGGACCTTCACCTCGGACATCCGGCTCGTGAGCAGGCGCCCCCGCCGGCTCCACGAGGACGACCAGCTCATCGCCGCGGATCTCCTCGACGCCGACGCCACCGCCGACGCGGTCGCCGGGAGCGACGTCGCGTATCTGACGGCGGGACTCCCGATGGACGCGGACCTGTGGGAACGGCGCTTCCCCACCATGATGGAGAACACGATCGCGGCCTGCCGCGCGCACGGCAGCCGGCTCGTCTTCTTCGACGACACCTACATGTACCCGCGCACCGCGACGCCGCAGACCGAGCGCACGCCGTTCGAGCCGGCCGCAAGGCCGCGGTGCGCGCGACGACGGCGACGATGCTGCTCGACGAGATGGCCGCCGGCTCGATCGACGCGGTCATCTGCCGCGCGCCCGAGTTCTCCGGCCCCGGCCGCACGCAGAGCCTCACCCAGTCCGCCGTCTTCGACCGGATCCGACGAGGACGGCGGCCCATGGTGCCGCTGAGCGCGACGACCCGCCGCAGCCTCATCTGGACGCCAGACGCGAGCCGCGCCATGGCCCTCATCGGGAACACGCCGGACGCGTACGGACGCACCTGGCACCTCCCGATCGACCCGCACCGCCCCTCCTCCGCGGAGATGATCGCCACGGCGTCCGAGGTCGCCGGGCGGCGGATCCCGTACACGGTCGTGCCGCGGTGGACGTTCCGCGTCGCCGGGCTCGCGAGCCCCCGGATCCGGGAGGCGGAGGAGCTGCTGCCCCGCTACCGGCAGGACAACGTGTTCGACTCCTCGGCCTTCGCCGCGCGGTTCCCGGACTTCCCCGTCACGGGCTTCCGGGACGGGATCGCGCAGCTCCTCGGCGAGGAGTGACGAACGCCGGAGTCGCGAGGAGCGCGCTCAGATCCCCTCGAGGTCGTCGAAGCCGTCCGCGCCGTCGTCCAGCAGGGGCGAGATCGGCGGCAGCTCGTCGATGTGGTTGATGCCGAGCTTCTCGAGCAGCAGCGGGGTCGTCCCGTAGTGCATGGCGCCCGTCTCGGCGTCGGCGTGCGTCTCCGTGATGAGGCCGCGCCCCAGCAGCGTGCGCACGACGGAGTCGACGTTCACCGCGCGGATCTGCGCCACCTGCGAGCGCGTCACGGGCTGCTTGTAGGCGATGACCGCGAGCGTCTCGAGCGCCGCCTGCGACAGCCGCGTCGGCGCCTGGCTGCCCACGTACTCGGCGATGAGGGGATCCAGCTCCTCCCGCACGTACACGCGCCACCCGCCCGCGACCTCCCGCAGCTCGAAACCGCGCTCGGGGCCGGCCCCCTCGCCGTTCCAGTCGGCGGCGAGCGCGGCGAGCGCCTCGCGCACGCGGGCGACGGGCGCGCCGACCGCGGTCGCGAGGCTCACGACGCCCATGGGCTCGTCGGCGACGATGAGCACCGCCTCGAGCCGCTTCTCCAGCTGCCTCGGGTCATCGGTCATATTCGTCTCCCAGCGCGGCGAGGCTCTCGTCGGACCAGCTCTCGGCGACCCAGCGCACCGTCAGCTCGCCGAGCGGCTCGAGCTGCTCGAACGTCACGGCGGCGTGACGGTACAGCTCGAGGATGGACAGGAAGCGCGCCACGACGACGCCCGGGCCGTCGGCGCCCGCGACGAGCTCGCGGAACGTCGCGGTGCCCGAGCCGCGCAGCGAGGAGACCACGATCGCGGCCTGCTCGCGGATCGACACCAGAGGGGCGTGCAGGTGCTCGAGGCCGACCGTGGGGATCTCGCGCGGCGCGAACGCCAGCTCGGCGAGCGCCGCGAAGTCCTGCGGCGTGAGCGTCCAGCGCAGCTCGGGCGTGCGCGCCCGATGCCTCTCGTCGAGGGGGACGCTGCGGGTGTGCCTGGTCGCCTCGCGCGTGAGGCGCTCGGCGAACCAGCCCGACACCTCCTTGAAGGCGCGGTACTGCAGGAGGCGCGCGAACAGCAGATCCCTCGCCTCGAGCAGCGCGACGGCCTCCGCGTCGACGAGCTCTCCCTGCGGGAGGAGCCCGGCGACCTTCATGTCGAGCAGCGTGGCGGCCACGACGAGGAACTGACTCGCCTGATCGAGCTCCTCCGGCCCGTCCAGGTCGCGCAGATACGAGAGGAACTCGTCGGTGACGGCCGACAACGCGACCTCGGTGACGTCGAGCTCGCGCTTCGTGATGAGGCTCAGCAGCAGGTCGAAGGGGCCGTCGAAGCCCTCGAGCGAGACGCGGAACCCGCTCTCGTCGCCCCGAGGGCCCTCGGCGCCGGCCGGGTCGACCGCCTCCTGCGCGGCCACGGCGGGCTCGCTCAGGCGACCGCGCCGCGGTCGACGAGCTCGCGGGCGAACCGCAGGTACGCCTGGGCGGCAGGGTGATCCGGCGCGTACTCGATGATGGGCACCCCGGACACGGAGGCGTCGGGGAACTTCACGGTGCGGCCGATGACCGTCTCGAACACCCTGTCGCCGAAGGTCTCGACGATGCGCTCGAGCACCTCGCGCGAGTGCAGGGTGCGCGGGTCGTACATCGTCGCGAGCAGGCCGTCGAGCTCGAGCGACGGGTTCAGTCGGTCCTGCACCTTCTCGATCGTCTCGATCAGCAGGGCGACGCCGCGCAGGGCGAAGAACTCGCACTCGAGCGGGATGAGCACGCCGTGCGCGGCCGTGAGGGCGTTGACGGTGAGCAGACCGAGCGACGGCTGGCAGTCGATGAGGATGACGTCGTACTCGTCCTTGACGCCGCGCAGCACGCGGGCGAGTGTCATCTCGCGCGCGACCTCGTTCACGAGGTGCACCTCGGCGGCAGACAGGTCGATGTTGGCGGGCATCACGTCGAGCCCCGGCACGTCGCTCTCGACGATGACCTCGTGCGGATCGCGCTTCGGCTCGAGCATGAGGTCGTAGATCGTCGGCACGTCGTGCGTCTGGATGCCGAGACCGGCCGACAGAGCGCCCTGCGGGTCGAAGTCGACCGCGAGCACGCGACGGCCGTACTCCGCGAGCGACGCGGCGAGGTTGATGCTCGTCGTCGTCTTCCCGACGCCGCCCTTCTGGTTGCACAGCGCGATGATCCGCGCCGGCCCGTGACGGTCGAGCTTCGCGGGGGTCGGGAACCCCCGGTAGGGGCGACCTGTGGGGCCGAGGATGACGTCGTCGCTCTTCGTCGGCTTGTTCTGGGGCTTCGCCACCGATGATCCTCCTGACACGCTCGGTCGATTGTATCCGTCTCGTTATCCGCGAGGCGCGGAGGATCGCCGGAAGCCGCGGATCGTCATTCTCCGCGCAGCGCGCTGACGGGCTCGATGCGGGCGGCGCGCCGAGCCGGGTACCAGCCCGACACCCAGCCGATGAGGGCGCCGACCACGATCCCCGCGACCGCGACGAGGGGATCCACGACGGCCGTCCACTGCTGGACGGCGGAGATCCCCACCACCGCGAGCGTGCCCAGCGCCGCGCCGATGAGTCCGCCGAGCAGCCCGATGATGATCGACTCGACCGTGAACTGGGCGGAGATCTGGCGGCGCGTCGCGCCGAGGGCCCGGCGCAGCCCGATCTCCCCCGTGCGCTCCGACACCGACAGCAGGGTCACGTTCGCGATCCCCAGCCCGCCGGCGAGCAGCGACACCGCGCCCACGATGAGGAACAGCACGTTCACGTCGGACTGCACGGCCGACCCCAGCTCGGACCCCGCGGACGGCGCGCGCACCTCGAGCGTGTCGGGGTGCTCGGTGGCGAGGGCGAGCGGCGCCTGATCGGCGATCTGCGGCCCGGCTCCCACGCGGATGTGCGCGATCGCCTCCTGGGGCACCGCGAGGCCGAAGTCGCCGCGCGCGGCCCCGGAGGGGATGATGACGTGGTCGCGCAGCTCGCCGCGGGTCTGCGTGTCTCCCAGGATCCCGATCACCGCGTACGCGGTGCCGTCGATGAAGATCGACGGCTGGCTGTCCACCCGGGTGATGTTGAGGCGCGAGGCGGCGCGCTCCCCCAGGACCGCCACGCGGTCGCCGCGCTCGTCGTGCCCCTCGTCGAACATCCTCCCCGTGAGGAGCTCGCCGCGCACGACGTCGACGAGGCCCGCGGAGGCCGCGGTGATGGGCGGGGGCGCGGAGGCGGCCTCGGAGGGGTCGTTGAGCGGGACCGAGGCGACCTGCCCGTTCTCGCCGAGGGCGACCTCGGAGATGAGGGCAGCGTCGTCGACGCCCGCGAGCCGCTCGAGGCGCTCCGGGGCGTCCCACGGGATCCGACCGAGCGCCCCCGTTCCGCCGTCCTGCCCCGTCTTGGTCGTCTTCGGGGTGACCGACACCTGCGTGGAGGCGGCCGCGTTGAACTGGCTCGTGATCTGCGCCGAAGCCGTCTGCGCGAAGCCGATGGTCGCGACGAGCGAGCCGATGCCGAGCACCGTGCCGAGGATCGTCATGACGAGGCGCCCCGGACGCGAGCCGATGTCGGCCGTCGCCTCCGCGACGAGGTCGCTCGCCGAGAACCGGTCCGCGCGCGCGACGGGCCGCAGCATGTCGGCGGCCGACGACGGCGCCTCGTCCGGGGCGGCGCGCCGCCTCCGTCGCAGTCGGCGCCAGAGTCCCGGCCGCTTCTCGACCTCCTGAGCGCCGCTCACGCCGCCTCGCTCAGGCGGCCGTCGGTGATCCGCACCGTGCGGGCGGCGCGGTCGGCGACGCCGACGTCGTGCGTGATGACGACGAGGGTGAGGCCGCCCGCGTGCAGGCTCTCGAACAGCTCCATGATCTCGCCCGACGTGCGCTGGTCGAGGCTGCCGGTGGGCTCGTCGGCCAGCAGCAGACGCGGGCCGCTCACGACCGCGCGGGCGACCGCCACGCGCTGCCGCTCGCCGCCGGAGAGGGTGCCGGGGAAGAAGGAGGCGCGGTGCCCGAGGCCGACGGCGTCGAGCGCCCGCACGGCGCGGTCCTCGCGCTCATCGCGCGGGACGCCGCTGTAGGTCATGGGCATGAGCACGTTGTCGAGCACGGTCCGGCGCGGCATGAGGTGGAACGACTGGAAGACGAATCCGATGAACTGCGCGCGCACAGCGGCGCGCTCGTCGTCCGTGAGGTCGCCCGTGCGCGCGCCGGCGAGCCGGTACTCGCCCACCGTGGGGGTGTCGAGGAGCCCGAGGATGTTGAGCATCGTGGACTTCCCCGATCCGCTCGGCCCGACGATCGAGACGTACTCGCCGGCCGCGATCTCGAGCGACACCGCCTTGAGCGCCTGCACCTCGGGCGATCCGGGGAAGGATCGCGTGACGTCGCGCAGCTCGACGAGGGGCGCCGTCACGAGCCCACCACCACGAGGTCGCCCTCCGACAGCTCGCCGTCCGCGGGCGTCACCTCGACGTATCCGTCGGCGGCGAGCCCCGTCTCGACGACGACGAGACGCGTGTCGGCGTCCTCTCCGTCGCGCGGATCGCCGTCGACGACCTCAACGCGGGACTCCCCGCCGGGACCGGCGGTCAGCGCCGCGTAGGGCACGGAGAGCACCTCGCCGTCCGTCGCGCCGACGGGAATGCTGATGCGCACGTTGGTGCCCTGCAGCTCGCGCATCTGCTCCGGTTCGAGCGGGGCGGGCTCGAAGTGCACGGTCGTGCGGCCCTCGTCGTCGCTCTTCGAGATGTCGGCGATCGTCGCCGTGTGCGTGCCGCCGTCCGGCAGGTCGAACGTCGCCTCGGCGCCGACCTCGAGCAGCGCGACGTCGCTCTCGGACGCGGTGCCCGACAGCTGCACGGTCGCACCCGAGACGGTCATCGCCGCCGCTTCGAGGCTCGAGCCCCGCTTGACGCCGATCGAGTCGACGCGTCGGGGCAGCTCCTCCAGGAACAGCACCTCGCTCGCCGGGAGATACGGCAGGGCCGCCTCCCGAGCGGCGGCGAGATCCTCGTTCGCCGTCTCGACGCCGCGCACGGCGCTGTCGAGCGCGGACTGCTCCGCGCCGGCGTCGCGGGGCGCGTCGAGCTCCTGCCGCTGCAGCTGCGCGACCGCGAGCTGGTCCCGCAGGTCGGCGGAGCCCTCCCCCGCACGCTCCGCCTCCTTGATCTGGCGCCAGATGCTCGCGATCTGGTTGTCCGCCTCGCGGACCTCCACGGCGGAGGGGCCTCGCTGCGCCTGATCGAGCGCGGTGCGCGCGTCGGCGACCATCTGCTCAGCCGTGCGCACCTCCTCCTCCGCGGCGCGCACGGCGTCGTCCGCGCCCTCCTCGGGCTCCGGGGCCGGGTAGCCGACCTCCGTGTAGAGGGCGCCGACGCCGTTCGCCGTCGCCGCGTCGAACACGTCGGATTCCGGGTCGCCGGCGTCGATGCCGACCGCGGCGAGCGCCTTCTTCAGCTGCACGACGTCGGGGCCTGCGACGCCCACGCGCAGATTGCGGTAGGCGGGCAGGTCTCCGGGCAGCACGATGACGGGCCGTCCCGTCACCTCGAGAGCGACGGAGAGCGCATCGAGCTCCGCCCCCTCCTCGGGCACCTGACCCGTCACGATCGCCGCCCCCTCGAAGGAGCTCGTGTCGAGCTGCACCTCCACGGCGTCGTCGTAGCCGACGTCTCCGCGCAGCGTGACGTCGTTGCTCAGCTCGCCGTATTCGACGGGCACCGTCACGAGGCCGGGCTCCGGCGCCCCCTCGCCGGCGGCGCGGTCGAGCGGCGAGACGACGAAGTGCCCGAGGGCGACGCCTCCCGCGAGGGCCACGACCGCGACGATGGCGGTGATCCACAGCGGACGGTTCGCCCGCAGCACGCGCCCCCACCCGCTCGGCGCCTTCCCGGCAGCCCCCTCCGCCGGAGCGGCGTCGTCGCGCGCAGCGAGCTCGGCCGTCTCGGCCTCCTCGTACACCCCGTCAGCGGGGACCAGGTCGATGACGTCCTCGACGTCGGCGCTCTCCTCGCGCCTCTTCCTCCTGCCGAGCACCGCGCGTCAGCCTGCCTGCTCCATCGCGGCGCGGAACGCCTCGAGCTCGGCCTCGTTGTCGGCGATGAACTGCTCCTCGAGAGCGAACTGGGCCTTCAGGCTCTCGTCGTTGTAGTCGGTCTCCTCGCGGCAGTCGAGGTCGGCGAGCGCCGTCTTGATCTCCTCCTCGCCCGCGGCCTCCCACTCGGGCGTGCCGCTCGGGTCGGTCTCCTCCAGGAGCCGCTCGTACTCGGCGATCTCCTCCTCGGTCGCCGTCTCCCAGTCGAGGTCGGCGCCGATCTCCTCCTGCTCCTCCCAGAACGCGTTCTGCTTCTCGTAGAACGCGTCGCTCGCCTCGACCTGCGTCCGGTAGCCAGGGAACCCGGCGTCGGCCATGCACGAGGCCCACGCGGCGTCGAGCTCGACCATCTGGTCGCTCGACTGCACCTGCTCGTACAGCTCGTTCATCTTGTCCATCAGGGGCTCGAACTCGTCGTAGACGGCGCTCGATCCGTAGACCTCGTCGGAGGCCGTGCCGTAGCAGCCGCGGTCGACGCTGTTGTAGTCGAAGTCCGGATCGTCGTAGGCCTCTTCCGGGACCTCCTCGCCCCAGAGCGTGCGCTCGTACGCCTCGCGCTCGGAGTCCGACAGCGCTTCGACGTAGTCCTGGTTCGGGTCGACGTACTCCTCGTACTCGCCCTCGTCGACGGGCTCGTCTCCGTTCTGGTCCATCCACGGGTCGTTGAAGATGCCGTACCCGTACTGCTCGACCCAGTCGCGGGAGTCGGGCTCCCACACGACGTCGTCGGATCCGCCGACCGAGACCTGCGCGGGGTTGGGGATGTACTCGAAGCCCTCGTCCTGCATGCAGGCGGCGACGGCGTCCTCGACCTCGCGCTCCTGCGCCTCGGCCTCCGCCTGCATCTCCTCCTCCGACTGCTCCGCGAGGTCGGCGGCGCCGAAGTACTCGCTGAGCGGGGAGTCCTCGTAGGTCAGCTCATCTCCTCCGCCCTGGCTGCAGGAGGCGAGCGTCGATGCGGCGAGCGCCGCGGCGGCGATGACGATGAGCGGGCGCTGGAGACGCATGTTCTTCCTTACTCGGTAAACATTTTCGTTTCCGACTATAGCGGGTCGCGCACCGCGCCTGTCCACCCCGATCCTGGCAGATTCCGGACCCCATCCACATCCCCCGATCGGGAGAGCCCCATCAGACGGCCCGAGGGTGCGCCGACTGATACATGTCGCGCAGCACGTCGGCCGTGACGTGGGTGTAGATCTGCGTCGTCGCGACCGAGGCGTGGCCGAGCAGCTCCTGCACGACGCGCACGTCGGCGCCGCCCTGCAGCAGGTGCGTCGCGAACGAGTGCCGCAGCGTGTGCGGAGAGACGTGCGCCGTGAGCCCCGCCGTCTCCGCCGCCCGCTGCAGCACGAGCCACGCGCTCTGGCGAGACAGCGGCGCGCCGCGCGCCCCGAGGAACAGGCGGGGCGTCGACGTCCCTCGGGAGGCGAGACCCGGCCGCACGCGGGTCAGGTAGGCGTCGACCGCGCCCTGCGCATACGACCCGACCGGCACGATCCGCTCCTTGGATCCCTTGCCGCGCAGCCGCAGCACGTCGCCCGCGGCCATGTCGTCGACGTCGAGGGAGACGACCTCGCTCACGCGGGCGCCCGTCGCGTACAGCAGCTCGAGCAGCGCGCGATCGCGGATCCCGATCGGCTCGTCGGGAGACGGCGCCTGCAGCAGGCGCTCGACCTGATCGATCGTGAGGGCCTTCGGCAGCCGCTGCGCCTGACGGGGCGGCGCGAGACGCGCCGTGGGATCCTCCGCGACGACGCCCTCGCGCGCGAGGAACCGGTGCAGCCCCCGCACCGACGACTGCAGGCGGGCGAGCGACGACGCGGCGGGCGGCGGATCCTGACGCGCCTGCTCGGCCGCGAAGTCCTCGACGAGCCGCGGCGTCACGTCCGCGACCTCGGCGACGTCCCGCTCCGCGAGCCACGCCGCGTAGCGGGCGAGGTCGCGACGATAGGCGGCGACCGTGTGGTCGCTCAGACCGCGCTCGATCGCGATGTGCCGCAGGTAGGCGTCGACCGCGCGCTCGAGACGCACGTCACGCCCCGGCGCGTCGCCGTTCGGCCGCCAGCATGATGCCGAGCACCATGGCCGCGTTGTGCACGCGCCCCTCCGTCACCGCGTGCACCGCCTCGTCGAGGGGAACCCAGGCGAGGCGGATGTCGGCCTCCTCGCCCTCGCGGGCGAAGGCCTCCGGGGTCGCCGAGAGCCCTGTCGCGAGGAAGATCCGGATCGTCTCGGTGCTCCCGCCGGGAGTGAGCGCGAACGTGCCGAGGTCGGCCCAGTGCTCGGCCTCGAGATCGGCCTCCTCCGCGAGCTCGCGCCGCGCGGCGTCGCGGGGATCCTCGCCCTCGACGTCGAGCAGGCCGGCCGGGATCTCCCAGTCGCGAGAGCGGATCGGGTGCCGGTACTGCTGGATCAGCAGGATCCGCCCGTCGTCGTCCATCGCGACGATCGCGACGGCGCCCGTGTGGTCGACGTAGTGGCGCACGAGCTCCTCGTCGCCGTACGCGAAGCGGTCCTCGCGCACGTCCCACACGTACCCCCGGTAGACGAGCTCCGACGACGAGACCTCGACGTCGAACGGCTCGTCGCGCAGATCGTTCGTCACTCGGCGACCTCGAACAGCTCGCTCGACCGGCGGCGCTCGAGGGCGGCGCCGACGAGCCCGCGGAACAGGGGGTGCGCCTCGGTCGGGCGCGAACGCAGCTCGGGGTGCGCCTGCGTGGCGATGTAGTACGGGTGCTGCTCGCGCGGCAGCTCGACGAACTCGACGAGGTCGAGCTCGGGGTTGATCCCCGAGAACGTCAGGCCCGCCTCCGCGATGCGGTCGCGGTAGCGGTTGTTCACCTCGTATCGGTGACGGTGGCGCTCCTGCACGGCGGTCGATCCGTAGACCTCTGCGGCGAGCGACCCCTCGGCGAGCGCCGCCGGGTACAGGCCGAGGCGCATCGTGCCGCCCAGGTCGCCGCCGTCGAGGATGTCGACCTGCTCGGCCATCGTCGCGATGACCGGGGCCTCGGTGTCGGGGTCGAACTCGCTCGACGAGGCGCCCTCGATGCCGGCGACGCTGCGCGCGTATTCGATGACCATGCACTGCAGGCCGAGGCACAGCCCGAGCGTGGGGATGCCCTGCTCGCGCGCGAAGCGCAGCGCGCCGAGCTTGCCCTCGATGCCGCGGATGCCGAACCCGCCCGGCACGCAGATGCCGTCGAGTTCCGCGAGCTGCTCCTTCGCGCCCTCCGGCGTCTCGCACAGGTCGGAGGCGATCCAGCGGATCGTGACCTTCGCGTCGTGCGCGAAGCCGCCCGCTTTGATGGCCTCGGTGACCGACAGGTACGCGTCGGGGAGGTCGATGTACTTGCCGACGAGGCCGATCGTGACCTCGTGCTTGGGGTGGTGCACGGCGTCGAGCACCTTCTGCCAGCGGCTCCAGTCGACCTCGTCCGAGGCCTTGTCGAGGCCGAGCTTGCGCACGATGTAGCTGTCGAGGCCCTGCGTGTTGAGCGTGGACGGGATGTCGTAGATGCTCGGCAGGTCGACGGTGTTGACGACGCCCTCGGCGTCGACGTCGCACATGAGCGCGATCTTGTTGAGGTTGCCCTCGGTCACGGGGCGGTCGCTGCGCAGCACGAGCGCGTCGGGCTGGATGCCGACCTGGCGCAGCGCCGCGACGGAGTGCTGGGTCGGCTTCGTCTTCTGCTCGCCCGAGGCGCCCATGAACGGCACGAGCGAGACGTGCACGAAGAACACGTTGTCGCGGCCCAGCTCGTGGCGGATCTGCCTGGCGGACTCGAGGAACGGCTGCGACTCGATGTCGCCGACCGTGCCTCCCACCTCGGTGATGATCACGTCGGGCTTGGGGTCGTCCTCCGCCTGCAGGCGCATGCGGCGCTTGATCTCGTCCGAGATGTGCGGGATGACCTGCACCGTGTCGCCGAGGTACTCGCCGCGACGCTCGCGGGCGATGACCTGCGAGTAGACCTGACCGGTCGTGACGTTCGCGGCGGCCGACAGGCTGATGTCGAGGAAGCGCTCGTAGTGGCCGATGTCGAGGTCGGTCTCGGCGCCGTCGTCGGTGACGAAGACCTCGCCGTGCTGGAACGGGTTCATCGTTCCCGGGTCGACGTTGAGGTACGGGTCGAGCTTCTGCATGACCACGTGCAGACCGCGGGCCGTCAGGAGGTTTCCGAGGCTGGCGGCCGTCAGGCCCTTCCCGAGCGAGGAGACGACACCGCCCGTCACGAAGATGTGCTTGGTGGTCTCGAGGCCGTCCGCGTCAGAAGTCTGCATCACGGGCTTTAATCCTAACGCTCATCGTGCGGTTCCGCCTGGGCGCGCCGCATCGGCGCACTGGGAATGGACTGTGACGACGAGCATAGGGCACGCGTCCCGCCTCGCCGAGGGATCAGGCCGCTCCCCCGAGCGCGAGCAGCTCGCGCGCGTGGGTGAGCGCCGCGTCGCTGTCGGCGAGCCCCGACAGCAGGCGCGCCATCTCGGCCTCGCGGTCGGCTCCCTCGAGCCGCGTGACGCTCGACGCGGTGATGGATCCGTCACTCGACTTCACGACGCTCAGGTGGTTGTTCGCGAACGCCGCGACCTGCGCGAGGTGCGTCACCGCGATCACCTGCGCGCTCTCAGCGAGCGTCGCGAGGCGGCGCCCCACCTCGATCGCGGCGGCGCCGCCGATGCCCGCGTCGACCTCGTCGAAGATGAAGGTGGGCACGGGGTCGGTCGCGGCGACGACGACCTCGATCGCCAGCATGACGCGGCTGAGCTCTCCCCCCGACGCGCCCTTCGCGACCGGCCGCGGCTCGGCGCCCGGGTGCGGGGCGAGGAGGAACGACACCTCGTCGCGCCCGTGCGCGGTCTCGGCGCCGGGCGAGACCTCGACGACGAGCCTCGCATCGGGCATGGCGAGGGCGTGCAGCTCGTCGGTCGCGGCGTCGCCCAGCCGCGCGGCGGCCGCCGTGCGCGCCGCGGTGAGGCGGGCGGCCTCCCGGTCGAGGTCGGCGCGCGCCGCGTCGCGCTCGCCGGCGAGGCGCTCGGCGCGCTCCCCGTCGTCGTCGAGCTCGGCGAGCCGGGCGGATCCCGTCTCGAGCAGCTCGATCGCCCGGTCGAGCGATCCGTGCTGGCGCACGAGCTGTCCGAGCGCGGCGCGCCGCTCCTCGACGACGGCGAGCTCCTGCGGCCCCTGCTCGTCGAGGTCGGCGAGGAACCCCGACAGCTCGACGGCGAGGTCCCCGGCGCGGTAGGTGAGGTCGGCGAGCTGCGTCGCGATGGCCTCCAGCGATGGATCCGTCACCCGGTCGAGGGCGCGCTTCGCGTCGGCGAGGATCGTCGAGACGTCGGGCTGCTCCTCCTCGCTCGACAGCGCCTCGCGCGCCAGGAGGGCGTTCGCCCGCAGCTCCTCGGCGTTGGCGAGCCGCTCGGCGCGCGCCGTCAGCTGCTCGTCCTCGCCCGGTTCGGGCGCGACCGCCTCGATCTCGGCGATCTGCGCCCGGAGGACCTCGGCCTCGGCCCGCCGGATGTCGCGGTCGTTCACGAGCCGGGTGAGCTCGCGGTCGAGCGCACCCCAGCGGTCGAACGCGTCACGATAGGCGGCGAGCGCGCCGGACGTCTCGTCGCCGCCGAAGCGGTCGAGGGCGTCGCGCTGCGCGGCCTGCGAGCGCAGGCGCAGCTGGTCGGTCTGGCCGTGCACGGCGACGAGGTGCTCCGCGAGATCCGAGAGCACGGCGGCGGGCGCCGCGCGTCCGCCCGCGCTCGCGCGGCTGCGGCCTCCGGACGCGATCGTGCGCGAGAGGTACAGCTCGCTCGTCGTCTCGTCGATCGGCTCGAGGTCTCCCCCGGCCTCGCGCACGCGATCGGCGACGCGCCCCTCGCTCGGCACGACCCAGATCCCCTCAGCCACGGCCTGCCTGGCGCCCGAGCGCACGGCGCCGCTGTCGGCCCGCTGCCCGGTGAGCAGGCCCAGCCCGGTGACGACCATGGTCTTGCCGGCGCCGGTCTCTCCGGTGATGGCCGTGAAGCCGGGCCCCATCGGCAGGGTCGCCTCGGCGATGACGCCCAGGTCGTGCAGTCGCATCTCCTCGATCACGAGGAACGCTCCTCTCCGTCGGTGTCGGCGTCGGCCGCCCGCGACGCGGGCGGGATGATGCTCACGGCGTCGGTCATGACGGTGCCCGTCGGTCCGCGCCAGCCGTGCACGGGAAGCTGGAACTTGCGCACGAGGCGGTCGGTGAAGGCGGCAGGGTGCAGCCGCGCGAGCCGCACCGGGTCGTCCGAGCGCCTGACGGACACGCGCGCGCCGGCGGGCAGCGGGTGCGAGCGTCGCCCGTCGCACCACAGCACGCCCTCGGCGCCGATGCCGTGCTGCAGCTCGACCGCGACGGCGTGCTCGGGGCCGACGACGAGCGGGCGCGCGAACAGCGCGTGCGCCGAGATCGGCACCACCGCGATCGCCTCCACGGTCGGCCAGATGACCGGCCCGCCGGCCGAGAAGCTGTAGGCGGTGGATCCCGTGGGCGTCGCGATCACGCATCCGTCGGCTCCGAAGGTCGACAGCGGGCGGCGATCGACCTCGATCACGAGCTCGATCATGCGATCGCGAGCCGCCTTCTCGATGGAGGCCTCGTTGAGCGCCCACGTCTCGTACACGACCTCGCCCGTGCGGTCGCGCACGCGCACGGCGAGGGCGAGGCGCTCCTCGACCTCGTAATCGCCGGCGAGCACGCGGTGCACAGCGTCGTCCATGTCGTCGCGCTCGATCTCCGCGAGGAAGCCGACGTGGCCCATGTTGATGCCGAGGACCGGGGCCGTGCCGCCGCGCACCAGCTCCGCGGCGCGGAGGATGGTGCCGTCGCCGCCCAGGACGATCGCGGCGTCGATCTCCGCGAGGGGGACGTCGTCGTGCAGCAGCGGCACGTCCTGCAGGGCGGGGACGATCGCCTGGAGCTCCTCGCGGTCGTCGGCCGAGAAGACGGGCGTCGCGCCCTGCTCGCGCACGATCGCGACGATGCGGGCGGCCGCCTCGACCGTGTCGTCGCGATACGCATGAGCGACGATCAGGATGCTGCGCGCGTTCATCGGCCCCCTCTGACGTCGGGCGTCGCCGCTGACACGGCGCCGCGTCTCCCATTCTGTCGGATCCTTCCGACGCTCGGCGTGCGCCAGGGCGTTTCGCGGTCGCTACTGTGGGTTCCCGTGACGAACAGCGCCTCCGCGACGGCCCCGGTCTCCCGCCCGCGCGCCGCCGTGCGCGTCCTCGTGGAGCGGGCGTGGTTCCGGCACTCGATCATCGGCCTGATCGTGTTCAACGCCGTCATCCTGGGTCTCGAGACCTACCCGGCGATCACGCGCGAGCACGGCGATCTCCTCGCGGTCGTCAACGGAGTCGTGGTCGCGGTGTTCGCGGTCGAGCTCGCGCTGCGCCTGTACGCCTTCGGGTGGCGGTTCTTCGCCGACGGCTGGAACGTGTTCGACTTCGTCGTCGTGGTCGCGGCGCTCATCCCCTCGGGATCGGCGAGCGCCGCGCTCCGCCTGCTGCGGCTGCTGCGCGTGTTCCGGCTGCTGTCGGTCGTCCGCTCGATGCGCGTCGTCGTCCGCGCGCTCGGGGCCGCGATGCCGGGTGTCCTGTCGATGGGCGGCCTGCTGCTCATGATCCTCTACGTGTTCGCGATCGCCTCCACGACCCTGTTCGCCTCCCTCGACCCCGAGAACTACGGCGATCTCGGGCGCACCTTCGCGTCGCTGTACCGGATCGTCATGGGCGACGGCTGGGGCGATGTCGTCGTGCCCCTCGCGACCGGGCATCCGTGGGTGTGGGCGTACTTCATCGTGTTCTCGCTCATCGGCGCGGTGGTGCTCCTCAACCTCTTCGTCGCGGTGGTCGTCGAGGCGATGAACCGCATCCAGACCGCGGAGCTGCAGCAGGAGGAGCAGAGCGACGCGCAGAGGATCCTGGACGAGCTGCGGGAGCTGCGTGCGCAGGTGGCGCGCCTCGAGACGCGGGGCGGCTGACGTCCGTCAGCCGGCGTGCGCGACGATCTCGCGCTCCCAGTCGGCCGGGTCCGCGCCCCGTCCGGGGGCGAGGTGCACGACGAGCTCGATGTTGCCGTGCGCGCCCGCGATGGGGCTCCCCGCGACGCCCAGCGTCCCGAACCCGACCTCGCGGGCGGCGCGCAAGACGCCGCGCACGGCCTCCGCGCGGGCGGTCGGATCGGTCACGATGCCCCCGCGGACGAGCGTGCGCCCGACCTCGAACTGGGGCTTCACGAGCAGGATCGCATCGGCGTCCGGGGGCGCGATCTCGGCGACCGCGGGGAGCACGTGCCGCAGCGAGATGAACGACAGGTCGCCGGTGATGAGCGAGGGGCGCTCGGAGACGCCCGTCGCCTCGGCGAGGGACTCGGTCGTCATGGAGCGCACGTTGTATCCCTCCACGACGCGCACACCGGGGTCGGCGGCGACGGACGGCGCGATCTGGCCGTGTCCGACGTCCACCGCGAGCACGGGATCCGCCCCGCGCTCGCGCAGCACCTGGGTGAACCCGCCGGTCGACGCGCCCATGTCGAGCGCCACGCGTCCGGAGACGGACACGGGGAAGGCGTCGAGCGCGGCGATCAGCTTGCGAGCGGCGCGGCTGACGTAGGGGTCGTCGTCGTGCACGACGAGGTCGCTCGTCTCCCCCACCCGCAGGGACGCGCGACGCGCCGGGACGCCGTCGACGACGACCTTCCCGGCCGCGATGAGCCGCGCCGCATGGGTCCGCGAGCGCGCGAGGCCGCGCGCCGCGAGAGCGGCGTCGAGACGCTCGCTCACGACGCGTCGTCCCCGGGGACCTCGTCGAGGCGCGTCGTCAGGTCCTCGAGCAGCTCCTGGTAGGCGTCGGCGCGCTCGGCGAGCGGTCGCTCCTCGATCGCGCGCAGACGGGATCCGACGCCCGTCGTGGTCGCCTCGTCGTCGCTCATGGGCTCAGGATAGGCGTCAGGGGCGGTGGAACGGGTCGTGGTAGAGGCGCTCAGGAACGCGGAACCCGAAGATCTGCCGCCCGGTCGCCCAGATCGCGTGCGCTCCGGCACGGAGCAGGTCGAGGTCGTCGTCGCCCTCCGAGAGGATCTCGACGTCGATGCCGTTCTCGGCGATGCGCACGGAGGCGTCGCGCACGACCGTCGCGTCGCCCCGGCGGCGCACGGCGGGGTACGGCTCGAACAGATCGCGCAGGTCGCCGAGGATGTAGGTGGGGCGCGCGTGCTCCGGCGCGGCGAGCACGTGCTTGGGCCGGTCGATGCCGGTGAGCACGAGAGCCGAGTCGATGTCGGCCGCCTGTGCTCCCTGGATGTCGGTGTCGAGGCGGTCGCCGAGGAACAGCGGCTTCGTCGCCCCGAAGCGCTGCACGGCCGAGTGGAAGATCGGGGCCTGGGGCTTGCCGGCGACGGTCGCGAGGCGTCCGACGGCCGTGTGCACGGCGGACACGAGCGTGCCGTTGCCGGGCGCGACCCCGTGCTCGCGGGGGATCGTCCAGTCGGTGTTCGTCGCGATCCAGGGGATCCCGCCCTCGTCCTCCGGGGTCTGCAGCGCGAAGGCCGCCTCGGCGAGGTCGGTCCACGCGACGTCCGGGTTGAAGCCCTGCACGACGGCGGCGGGAGAGTCCTGCGAGCTGCGGGTGACGACGTACCCGGCCTTCTCGAGCTCGACCACGAGGCCCTCGCCGCCGACGACGAGGATCGTCGATCCGGGAGCGACCTTCTCCGCCAGCAGGCGCACGGCGGCCTGCGGGCTGGTCACCACGTCGTCGGGCGCCACGTCGAGGCCGAGATCCGAGAGGTGGCCGGCCACCGTCCGGTCGGTCCGCGACGCGTTGTTCGTGATGTACCCGAGTCGGCGGCCCTCCGCCTGCGCGCGGTTGAGGCTCTCGATGGCGTGAGGGATCGGGCCCGGCCCGGCGTACACGATGCCGTCGAGGTCGGCCAGCAGCACGTCGACGCCGTCGAGCGGCGCGGGTCCGGTCTTCTTCGCGAACAGCGGCATGTCGCGGCTCATCCCTCCTGGTCGGCGGCGGAGCCCGCCGCGTCGTCGTCCGCGATGCCCGCCTCGGCGAGGATCGCCGTGACCTCGTCCTCGATCGTCTGGTCGTCGACCGGCTCGAGCTCGTCGTCGGACGGGGCGTCCTCGCGCGCCGACGTGCTCGACTCATCCCGAGCGGCCTCCGCGTATGCGACGGGGCGGATCGGGGCGTGCTCGTCGTCCGCTCGCGCGGCGGCCGGCGTCTCCGCGCCAGCGTCCTCCGGCGTCTCCTCCGAGGGCGCCTCGACAGGAGCCGCGCCCGCGGGCTCGTCCCGCCGCGCGGCGGCCGGCACCGACGTGGCCGCGGACACGTCGACGCTCGCGTCCGGGTCTGCGGCGCTCTGCGCGGACGCGTCCTCCTCGGACGGGTCCCCCCGCCCGTCGACGACGTCGCCCTCCGTCTCGTGCGCGTCGCGCGAGACGGAGGCGTCCTCCGGCTCGTCGCTCGCGAACGCGATCTCCTCGACGAGGATCGTGTCGTCCTCCGCCAGCTTCTCGGCGATGACGGCGTCGGCGATCTCCGCGCGACGCGCCCACTCGGCCGCCTCGTCGCCGCGTCCGAGGTCCTCGAGCACCAGCGCGCGGGCGGCGAACAGCCCCGCGCTCCACTCGTAGGCGCGGTCGGGGTCGAGCTCGGGGATGTCGAGCTCGTGCAGGGCGAGCTCCGTCTGCCCGAGGTCGAGGCGCGCGCCCGACATCGCGATGGCGAGCTCGACGCGCTGGGCGACGGGGAGCGCGTCGCGATCCGCGCCGCGGCCCTCCTCGAGCGCCTTCTCGGGACGCCCGATGCCGCGCTCGCTGTCGACGATCATCGCCACGTGGTCGTTGCGTCCCGTGATCCTGCGGTAGGTGCGCAGCTCGCGCAGCGCGAGCGCGAAGTCGCCGATCGCGTACGCCGTGACGGCGAGCGTCTCCCGCGCCACCGCGACGCGCCCAGCGTGCCGCATCGCGGCGAGGGCGTGCTCGTGTGCGAGCTGCGGGTCGTCGTCGATGACCTGACCGGCCATCGCGAGATGCCGCGCGACGCGCTCGGCGTTCTCGGCGCTGAGCGTCTTCAGCTCGTTGCGCGCGGAGGGCGCGAGGTCCTTCGGCGTGATCTCGTCGGGCAGCAGCGGATCCGGCGTGCGCTGCTCCTGCGGCGGACGCGAGCCGCGGTCGTCCCGACGGGGTCCGTCGTCAAAGCGGCGGTCGTCGTACCGGCCTCCCTGTCGAGGGCGGTCCCGGTCGAACCGGCGGTCCCCACCGCGGTCGTCACGACGCGGACGGTCGTCATACCGACGCTCGCCGTCGCGCTGCGGGCGGTCGCCCGGGCGCTCGCGCTGCCGACGGTCGTCGGAGCGACGCTCTCCCCCGCGGTCGTCGCGGCGCGGGCGGTCGTCGTATCGCCGTCCGCCGTCGCGCTGCGAGCGGTCGCCCGAACGGTCGTTATACCGACGGTCGTCGGAGCGGCGGTCTCCGCCGCGGTCATCACGGCGCGGACGGTCGTCATACCGACGCTCGCCGTCGCGCTGCGGGCGGTCGCTCTGCCGACGATCGTCGTAGCGCCGCTCTCCTCCGCGGTTCTCCCCGCGGGAGCGATCTCCGAACCGGCGGTCCCCGCCTCGGTCGTCGCGGCGCGGGCGGTCGTCGTATCGCCGTCCACCGTCGCGCTGCGGGCGGTCACCCGGGCGGTCATTCTGCCAACGGTCGTCGTAGCGGCGGTCTCCCCCGCGGTCATCCCGACGCGGACGGTCCTCATACCGACGCCCGCCGTCGCGCTGCGGACGATCGCCGAAGCGCCGATCCCCGCCCCGATCGTCGCGCCGGCTGCCCCCGCGCGGAGCCGAGGAAGAGTATCGACGATCCCCGTCTCGGTCATCACGGCGGGGGCGGTCATCGTACCGGCGCCCGCCGTCGCGCTGCGGACGATCGCCATACCGCCGTTCTCCCCCGCGGTCATCACGGCGCGGACGGTCGCCGTACCGGCCTTCTCCGCCTCGATCGTCGCGACGGGGGCGATCGTCGTACCGACGTCCGCCATCGCGCTGCGGACGATCGCCGAAGCGCCGATGCCCGCCCCGGTCGTCGCGACGGGGGCGATCATCGTACCGACGCCCGCCCTCTCGTGAGGGGCGACCGGCGTCGGGGCGACGAGGGCCGTCCCGTCGATCGTCGCCGCGGAAGCCTCCGCGCGAACCATCACGACGCTCGTCGCGGGAGGAGGAAGAGGAGCGAGAGCCGCCGTCACCGTCTCGGCTCGGTCGGTTCTCGTTGCGGTCGCTGCGATCGTCGGCGGGCATATCCACTCCCCTATTGTGCCCGGCCGATCCTGAGACCGACCATGGCGATGTCTGTGCCCCGAGCATACGAA